>CAYJOS010000001.1:0-63270 GCA_964371875.1 uncultured Oscillospiraceae bacterium
GAAATTTATTTAATATCTCAAAAATGTATAATTGGTGAAAACTAATAATTTTACAGCAATAAAATGTATATATTTCACATTTCTGTTGCTTTGGGCTATTGTATAATCCTACAAAATTGGGTTTTTATAGAATGAAAATGGAAAAAAATAAGCAAAAATCTCTTGCTAAACACATTGCTTTGTTGTATTGTAAAGGAGCACAAGCTAAATGCTTTTTGGTTCTGGGCAGAACACGAAAAGCAATAAAAATTTGGAGGAGAATTACAATGATTGAAAATGTAAAACAAGCTATTATCACAGGTAAACTTAAAAAAATCGAAGGTATCGTTCAAGAAGCTCTTGACGGTGGCGCTCAAGCTCCAGAACTTCTAGATGCTATGATCGGCACAATGGACGTTGTTGGTGAAAAATTCCAAAGAAACGAAATCTTCGTTCCTGAAATGCTAGTTGCTGCTCTTACAATGAAAAAAGGTGTTGCTGTTCTTAAACCTCTTCTAGGTAGCACTGATACAAACAGCTATGGCAAATACATCATCGGTACAGTTGAAGGCGACCTTCATGATATCGGTAAAAACCTTGTTGCTCTTATGGTTGAGAGTGCTGGTTTCGAAATCATCGACCTTGGCGTTGACGTACCACCTGCAAAATTCGTTGAAGCTATTAAAGCTAACCCAGAATGCAAAGTCGTTGGTATCTCAGCTCTACTAACAACAACAATGCAAGCTATGAAAGACACAGTTGCTGCTATCAAAGAAGCAGGACTTGACAGCCAAGTTAAGATGATGGTTGGCGGAGCTCCCATCACTCCTGAATTCGCTGCTGAAATCGGCGCTGACGCTTTCACACCAGACGCAGGTTCTGCTGCTAACAAAGCTAAAGAACTAGCTTCTTAATCAATTTAAAAATACTAAAGCCTCCGGTTTTCCGGAGGCTTTTTTCAATAGGAAATTACAAATTATGCATGATTTTACACACGAACACAATCACGACCACACACATGACCATGACCACAGCCACGGTCACGACCACCACCATCACAGTCACGGGGAACACGGGCACACCCACTCCCCTGAGGAAACTCGTGCAGTTGTTAACAGACTTTCGAGAGCTATTGGGCATCTTGAAAGTGTTAAACGCATGGTTGAAAGCGGAAAAGACTGCTCTGATGTTTTAATTCAGCTTTCGGCGGTTAAATCCGCGCTTAACAACACGGGTTTGCTCATCCTTCAAAGCCACATTGAACACTGTTTGGTTGATGCTGTTCAAAATGGTGACCTTGAAGCTATCAAAGATTTGAATAAGGCGATTTCACAATATATGAAATAAATGAGTGAAAGGAAGGAAGATTATGACACGTTTTCTCCTGAATTTTGAAGTTTTACTCACATTTGATGATGTCAAAAAAAGGCTTAAACTCGAGGGCAAAGACTATGAAGAAGATGTCTTGGAATTGTATGAACAGGCGATGAAAATTGCTAAACCCAAGGCGGTCTATGCTGAATGTTATATTGATGAGATGACGGAAAATTCCGTTACCATAAACGGTGAAGTTTTTACCAGTCCTTTGATGGTGAAAAATTTGGATGGATTACATCGAGTTTTTGCCTATGCCTTAACTTGCGGGACTGAGGTTGATAAATGGTCACACGAAGAGGAAGATTACATTTCTCAAATGTGGCTGGATACCATTAAAGAGTTGATTTTAATGGACGCAAGAAAGCAATTTTTTGCACATATTAAAGACAAATATAAAATCGAAAAACACTCAACAATGAACCCAGGCTCTGGAAACGCTGATGTCTGGCCGATTTATCAACAGCTTGGACTGTTTAACTTGCTTGGAGATGTGGAAAAAGATACAGGCATTGTTTTACAAAAAAGTATGCTTATGACTCCAACAAAATCAGTTTCGGGAATACTTTTCCCATCCGATAAAGAGTTTGTCAACTGCGCTTACTGTACAAAAATTGACTGTCCAAGCAGAAAAGCACCCTATAATCCTGAGATGCTTGACCATTAAAAATACCCCGTGGTTTTTAAAAAACCACGGGGTATTCTTTTAACCAAAACTTACATTTTCAGGTGATACAGTTAATGGAGAATGTTCCAAGCCACCGTGTCCGAAGATTGCATAGCTTTCAAATGTACCGTCTTCGTATGTGCAAATGAAGGTATAGTGCGCCATGCTACCTGGGAATGTTAACCAAGTTACCAATGGAGTGTATTCATTAAAATTTGTTGTTTCATAAATTTTCTCGCCAGGAACAAAAATTAGCTCGTCCTCAAACATTTCGGTTGTTCCTTGTGAGTACATTTCAAATTTTGTGACAGGTCTGTCTGTTGTTAGCATAACTTTTTGACCATACTCTAAGTATTGGTCACCAAATTCATCGTAGCCTTCATACTCTCTCAAAATTGCGTCAGTAGTTAAAAAATAGCCGTTAATAGGGCTTGCTTTAAATGGATTTCCGTCAACGTAAATTTCATCAAATTTCTCAGCAGTGAAAATTCCGTCCTCGATTAGTTGTTCATAAAGCGTGGTGTCGGTGCTTTTGAACTCAGCAAAAAGTGCTGCCCCAGTGATTACAAGCGCATCAGAGCGAAGTAGATATTCTGATTGTAAATTTACTGGTCTAATTCCGACAAAATATGACAAATCATAAGGCTCGTCCCATGAAAAATCAGCATATTCAGCATCGGTGTAGCCTAAGGCTCTGAGCAAAATTGTGTGGTAAAGTCCGTCAGTTGCCATATCTTCTGCGCCCATCATTGTATCGGAAATACCGTTTACGAGTCCGTTTTGATAGGCATATGTTGCATAACCGTCCGCCCAACTGGGAACATCTGTAAATGGATGGTCTTTTTCCATGTCAACTGCTTCTGCGTCTTTGCCGAGCAAGCGGATTAATAAGGTAACCATTTCCATTTTTGTTAGGTTTCTTTCGAGTCCGTGGTCAACAACACCGTTCTCATCCTCGGAAATGCCTTTAACAAGTCCTAATTCATAGAGTTTTTCTGCGACTTCGTAGCCTTGTTCAAGGTTACCCTCGGTGTAAAAAGCTGCGGCTGATGTGCTGAGCAACAAGCCAGTTGCCAGAAATAATGCGAGTAATCTTTTTTTCATGGTTTTTCCCTCCTGTTTTTTTAATATTGTATCATTTATTGCAGAAATTTACAATATTAAATTACAATATCTAACTTGTAATTTTTAACATAAAAAAGCCGATACATTGATTAAAATCTTTGTATCGGCTCTTTATTACGAAATTTTAGCTCTCATAAAGTTTTTCTTACCTCTTTTAACGACAATTCCGTCGCCTTCAAGGTCAGAAATTTCAAAAGTTTTTCCTATATCTGTAACTTTTTCACCCATGGCTTCAACGCCACCTTGTTGAACATTTCTGCGTGCCTCACCTTTTGAGGGGCAAAGTCCGCACTTCACAAGTAGGGTTAAAATGTCGATTTTTCCGTCAGTGAGGTCTTCAGAAGTTAGGCAAACTTCGGGCATATTTGCAGCTCCACCGCTTGAAAATAGAGCTTTTGCAGCGGTTTGAGCCTTTTCTGCTTCCTCTTCGCTGTGTACTAATTTTGTAAGCTCGTAAGCCAAAATTTCCTTAGCACGGTTTAGTTCAGCACCTTCCCAAGAGTCCATAGCGTTGATTTCTTCAATGGGTAAAAATGTAAGCATTCTGATGCATTTTAGGACATCATCATCGGCAACATTTCTCCAATATTGGTAGAAATCAAAAGGTGAAGTTTTGTTCGGATCAAGCCAAACAGCACCCGAAGCGGTTTTACCCATTTTTTGACCTTCAGAGTTTAAAAGCAGTGTGATTGTCATAGCGTGGGCATCTTTTCCAAGCTTACGGCGAATGAGTTCAGTTCCGCCAAGCATGTTCGACCATTGGTCGTTTCCGCCGAATTGCATGTTGCAATCGTGGTGCATGAAAAGGTGGTAAAAATCGTAACTTTGCATAATCATATAGTTAAATTCAAGGAAAGACAAACCCTTTTCCATGCGCTGTTTATAGCACTCAGCACGAAGCATGTTGTTAACAGAAAAACAGTGTCCAACATCACGAAGTAGCTCGACATAGTTTAAGTCCAAAAGCCAGTCAGCATTGTTAATCATAACTGCTTTGTCTTCACCAAAATCGATGAATTTTTCCATTTGTTTTTTGAAACAATCGCAGTTGTGTTGAATTGTTTCAGGTGTCATCATGTTTCGAAGGTCTGTTCTGCCCGACGGATCGCCTATCATTCCAGTACCACCGCCGATAAGTGCGATGGGCTTGTTCCCTGCCATTTGCAGACGTTTCATAAGGCAAAGAGCCATGAAATGTCCGACGTGTAGAGAGTCGGCAGTTGGGTCAAATCCTATATAAAATGTAGCTTTTCCGTTGTTTACAAGCTCCTTAATTTGCTCCTCGTCAGTGACTTGAGCGATAAGCCCACGGGCCACTAATTCGTCATATACTTTCATTTTTTCCATTCCCCTTTTGTAAATTTCTGTGTTGTATTTTAAAGTTTTCAGCAGCTAAAAGTTGCTCTTTTGCACTCTTTAAAGTTGTTTCGGTTATGACATCACCGCCGTGAAGTCTTGCGAGTTCCTCTGCCCTGCCCTCGTCGCTTAAAACGCCGACGGAGGTTATGGTTTCGTCCTTTTTCTCGGCTTTTAAAATGTGAAAATGCCTGTCCGCCATGGCGGCAATTTGTGGTAAATGAGTGACGCACAAAACCTGCCTGTGCAGTGATAATGAGCCAAGTTTTTCGCCAACTCTTTGCGCCGCAATTCCCGAAACTCCAGTGTCGACTTCGTCAAAAACCATAGTGCCCACGGCTTCGGTTTCGGCAAAAACATTCTTGATTGCAAGCATAATTCTTGAAAGCTCACCGCCCGAGGCGATGTTTGCAATTCGCCCAGCTGCCATGCCCTTGTTTGCAGTCATGAGGAAGCGAACTTCGTCGCAACCTGTTTTGTCAAAACCATTTTTTTGAGTGGATTTTGCAATTTCTACTACAAATTTTGCTGAAGGCATACTTAATTCAGTTAGTTCGGTTTCTATACGCTTTTGTAGTAAAAGAGCAGATTTTTGACGTGCTTTTGTCAATTTTTCGCCGATTTCTAAAACAAAGTTTCTGTCTGTATCAAGCTGTTTTTGTATTATTTGAAGTTTATCGGAGGAAAATTCTAAGCCGTTTAATTTCTCTTCACACTCTTTTAAATATGCAGGTAATTCATCGGCATCACGATTATATTTCTTTTGCAATCTGCGAATTTTTTGAATTCTCTCTTCAATATTGTCATATTCGTCAGGTGAAAATGATAAATTTCCCAGGAAATCTCTTATGGTTTCGACAGCGTTTTCAATCGAAAGTGTAGCAGTGTTAAGGCTGTCATTTGCGTCTGAAATGTCACGAGAAAAGCTCATGGCTCGGCTGACAAAATCCCCTGCCTCAGAGCAGAGTGATGCTGCATTTGCCTCACCATCAGCAAGTAATTCAAGGGCAGATTGGAGCGAGGAAGTCAACTTTTCGGAGTTTCTCAAAAGCTCTCGTCTTTCGGATAATTCTTCAAATTCTCCGACCTCAATTTTAGCTTCGGAAAGCTCTGAAACTGTGAATTTTAGGTTCTCAATTAAACGCTCTTTCTCGGCATCGTCCATGCTGAGAGAGTCGAACTCTTTGAGGGTTTCTCTCCATTTTTTATATGCTTCATTATATTTTAAAATTACATTTTTATAGTCGCCAAAAGTGTCTAAAAATCCAAGATGATTTGCTTCGTCGAGCAGTTGTCTGCCGTCGTTTTGACCGTGAATGTCAATGACGGAAGCGGCAAGTTCTCGAAGCTGAGAAGCAGTGGCAGGAGCGCCATTAATTCTAGCGCTGGACTTTCCATCACCTGTCATTCTTCGAGTGATAATCAGTTCATCATCAGCTTCCATTTCGTTTTCCGAAAGCCAAGTAAGAGTTTCTTTTGAATGTGAAAAAACTGCGGTGACAGAGGCTTTTTCACAGCCTGAACGCACCAAATCACGGGAAACACGTCCACCCATAATCGCGTTTAATGAGTCAATAATTATGGATTTACCAGCACCCGTTTCACCTGTTAGTACATTAAGTCCCTCGGTAAATTCAATGTCGGCTTTTTTAATAACTGCTATGTTTTCAATATGAAGTTCGGTCAGCATCGTCTGTCCCCCTGTGCCGTAAAATTACAGCAATTCCTCAATTTCTTTGCAAAGTTTTTCGGCAGCTTCATTGGTTTTCATTGCCAAAAATGCAGTGTCGTCACCAGCTAAAGAGCCAACAAGTTCCTTGATATCCATGCCGTCTAGCGTTGAGCAAGCTGCATCGGCAAGGCCTGGTAAGGTCTTGATTACAATAATATTTTGTGCGACGGCGTGACTGATTACACTCTCTCTGAAAATTTTTCGCAGTCTTAGATCATAGTCTTGCAAGTCATCTCTTTCGGCGGCAACATAGCGATATCTGCCACCTGTGGACAGCTCTTTGATCAATCGAAGCTCTTTAATATCACGTGAAACTGTTGCTTGAGTGCTCTTAACTCCACGGTTAATTAATGCTTCCATGAGCTGATGTTGAGTTTCTACATCCTCATTTGCAATAATATCCAATATCACGTTTTGTCTTGATGTTTTCATTTTAAAATTAAACCCCCAATTTTTCGTAAACTATATCAAAAAAACTCTTATATCCGACTTGCGCCAAAATGGTTTTAAAGTTCGATTTTTTAACTTCTAAAATGTCGCCACTTTGAAGCGAAACAGCTTCACCGCCATCAATGGATAAAATAGCGTTTTTTTCGTTTAAATTGTCAATTTTTATCATAACACTTCCAGTAGGCGCAAGCACAAATGAATGAACCGTGCGGACATGTGCGCAGATGGGTGTGAGCAGAATATTTTCCGCTTCTGGCTCTGTCAATGGTCCGCCTGCTGAGAGTGAATAAGCCGTCGATCCTGTCGGAGTTGCGGCAATTATTCCATCACCCGAAAAGCTTGAAATCACTTTTCCGTCACGCAAAATTTCAAGATAAACCATGTGGACAATTCCTGAAATAACAGCGTCATTTAGGGCGATATCTGAGTGAATAACTTCACCGTTTCGCACTAAATTTACATCTAACATCATGCGAACACTGCTTCTAAATTCGCCTTTAGCGGCAAGTGAAATTTTGTCAATTTCATCTTTGGAAATCTCTGCCATAAAACCCATGTGACCGAGGTTTATTCCGATGATAGGGACATCACATTTTGCGGCAAATTTTGCAAGTTTTAAAACAGTTCCGTCGCCACCCAAAGCAACAGCAAGCTTGGCATTTTTAATTGCGTGTTCAAGCGGTGTTATGCTGATTTTTTTTAAAATTTCATAGCTTTCTTCGTGTATAAAAAGTGGACTTATTACGGTGTTAAATCCATTATTTTCCAATAATTCTTTAACTTGTAAGGTGATTTTTAAATCCTTATCCCGAATTAAATTGGGACACAGTGCAATGATTTCACTCATTTTTCCCCTCCGAAACTTGCTTTAATGAGGCATGGGATAAGCTTACAATTTCCTTGGGGTCAACGCAAAAACGGCTTTCAAATTCGCCTTTTTTCAACCAAGCAAGGTATTCGATATTGCCCTCAGGGCCTTTGACAGGTGAAAAATTTAAGCCAATTATTGAAAATTCGGTTTGGCTGATATGCTCAATGAAGTTAAGCAAAACTTCCTCGTGTATCTCTGGTTCACGGACAACACCTTTTTTTCCGACCTTGTCTTTGCCTGCTTCGAATTGAGGTTTTATCAGACATAAAATGTCCCCATTATCCTTTAAAAGCTGTGAAACAGCAGAAATTACTAACTTTATTGATATAAAACTTAAGTCCATAACTGCAAGATCAAACTTTTCATTTATATCTTCAGGGGTGACATTCCTGATATTTGTCCGCTCCATGGAAACAACTCTCTCGTCGTTTCTAAGCTTCCAAGCGAGTTGACCATAGCCAACATCAACCGCATAAACTTTTTTTGCTCCATTTTGAAGCAAGCAATCTGTGAAACCGCCAGTCGAAGCTCCGCAGTCTATGCAGGTTAAGCCTTGAGGGTCATATTCAAAAACTGAAAGTGCTTTTTCAATTTTCAATCCACCACGGCTGACATATTTTAGGGTTTCGCCCCTGACTTCCACCACGCAATCCTCAGGGACGCTCATTCCGGGTTTGTCGGCACGTTGTCCGTTGACGAAAACAATTCCACTCATCACAGAAGTTTTCGCACGCTCACGACTTTCGGTGAGTCCCCTGTCGAATATGAGTTGGTCAAGTCGAATTTTAGCCATCGTGTTTCTCCTCATGTGAGTTTTTTAATAAGGTAAGACAGGTTTTTGCAATGCTTTCACTGTCGATTTTTGCAAGTTTTTTCAGTTCTGAAACTTCGCCATGCGTTAAAATTCCGTCACCTAAATTTAGGCATTTTACTTCGCAGTTTAGCAGTGGGGAAAGTTCAATTCCAACACTGCCAGCAGAGCAAACTTCCTCGACAATAACAGCGCATTTGCAGTTTTTTGTCATTGAAATTATCTTTTCTTTATCCAGTGGATTTATGATATTTAGCTTGATTATTTTGGCAGAAATATCAATTTTTTTAAGCAAATCCACTGCATCCAAAGCTTCATTTATCATAGTTCCATAGACTATAATTGCGACATCTTCGCTCTCGCCGATTTCCACAACAGAGCTTGAAATTAGGCAGTCTTTATATCGCCCCTCGGCTCCTCTTGGGTATCTGATAGCGACAGGAGTTTGGATTACATTAATTGCCATGTCGAGCATTTTTTCTAATTCCACATAACTTGATGGACATAGAATTGTCATATTCGGAACAGTTTTTAGCAAGCTTACATCATAAACGCCGTTATGAGTTTCGCCGTCAGCGCCGACAATTCCTGCACGGTCGATAGCAAAAACCACATGGTGATTTGAAAGTGAAACATCATGAATCATCATGTCAACAGTTCGCTGTAAAAAACTGGAGTAAACCGCAAAAACAGGACAAACTCCCTGAGCGGCAAGCCCAGCCGCCATTGAAACAGCGTGGCCTTCGGCTATGCCGACGTCGAAAATTCTGTCGGGAAAATTACTTGCAAAATTTGTAAGTCCAGTTCCACTGCCCATGGCAGCTGTGATTGCGACAATGGACTCATCTTTTTCGGCGAGTTTTGTAAGGGTAGAACCGAAGACATCGGAAAAGGAATTTGAAGATTTTTTAACTCCGATTTTCGGGTCAAAAGACGACACTCCGTGGTAAGTAGCAGGGTCTGCCTCGGCGAAAGGATAGCCTCTCCCCTTTTGGGTTTTAACATGTAAAAGTACAGGCTTTTCCATATCTTTTGCCATAGTTAAAGTGTGTTCAAGTTGTTTTATATTGTGTCCGTCCACAGGTCCAAGGTAGTAAAAACCCATACCTGTGAAAATGTTTTCTGGTAAAAATATGCTTTTAATACCCTCTTTAATTCTGTGAGTGAGGGCATAAATTGGCAGAAAATTTCGCATAATTCGGCGATAAGCACGCTTAAATCGAATATAACCGCTTTTTACTCTAAGTTTCGACAACATACGAGCAGTTCCGCCGACATTTTGGGAAATACTCATTTCGTTGTCGTTTAAAATGACGACCATAGGCTCGCCGCTTCCACCGACGTTGCTCAAGCCCTCGTAAGCCAAACCGCCAGACAAAGCTCCGTCACCCAAAAGGCAGGCAACTGAATAGTCTTCATCCAAAACTTTTTTCGCCTTTGCCATTCCGAAAGCGACAGAAACAGAGTTTGAAGCATGACCTGCGATGAAGGCATCGTGAGTGCTTTCTGATGGTTTCGGAAAGCCTGAAATTCCGCCTGTATGCCTTAATTTTTCAAAGCCTTCTTGTCTTCCTGTTAAGATTTTATGGACATAACATTGGTGTCCAACATCAAAAATCAGTCTATCTTTTTCGGTGTCATAAACTCGGTGAATTGCAAGTGTAAGCTCAACAATTCCAAGATTTGAAGCCAAATGACCGCCGTTTTTTGAAACTTTTTCTATTAAAAATTCACGTATTTCTTCAGAAAGACTGTCTAGCTCTTTATAACTTAACTCCTGTAATTTGTCAGGAGATGTAATCGTATTTAAAATATTCAAAGAAAAATTCCTCGATGTAGTTGCAAATTTAGTGCCTGCGCACTGAAAGTGAATCGGCAAGCCACTCTAGGAAAGCTGTATCTTTAAATTGAGATATAATCGCTTCCTTCGCTTGACCTGTTTTACGCTCTACTATGCCCTCGCAAGCCTCGAGACCCATGGCAGTTGCAAAGGTGGTTTTGTTACTTTTTTTGTCTGAACCTATGGGTTTTCCTAATTCTTCGACAGTTGAAATTAAATCAAGCATGTCATCTCTAACCTGAAAAGCGAGTCCAATTGCCATTGCAAAAGCTCTCGCGGCGTCGAGTTGTGTTTGAGTTCCTCCGCCGACGATGACACCCATGACACACGCCGCTTCAAATAATGCGGAGGTTTTTCTGTTGTGAATTTCTTTCAATTCACGCTTCGATAAAATAATTCCTTCGGAAACCATGTCGAGCATTTGACCAGCACACATGCCGTCGCTACCTGCCGCTTTTGCCAAGGTTTCACCACATTTGACACGAACTTCCGCTGGAAGCGCTGCCGTTAAAATTGTTGAAAAAGCTTCGGTTTGAAGGGCATCTCCTGCCAAAATTGCAGTTGCTTCATCAAATTCAATATGGTTGGTTTTCAAGCCACGACGCAAATCGTCATTGTCCATACTGGGCAAATCATCATGGACTAGTGAGTAAGCATGAAGCATTTCAATTGCACAGGCAATGGGCAGTGCATCGGCAAAATTTCCGCCTGTAATTCGGCAAAATTCGAGTACCATAGTTGCCCTAACACGTTTTCCAGGTGACAAAAGACTGTATCTCATGGAGTCTAAAAGTCTTTTATAGCCTTTATCATCAGGGATAAAATAGCCGTCGAGAGCTGAATTTATCGTTTCTATGTAGTCGTCAAAAATGTTTTTAAAATTATCCATTTTGCTATGCCTCCTCAGCGTCAAATGGTAGGTGCTCGGGCTCTCCGTTTTCTCCTCGGCGTAGTTTTGTAACTTTTTGCTCGGCATTATCAAGCATGGTTTGGCAGGTTTTGATTAGTGAAGTACCCTCTTCAAAAAGTGAAAGTAGTTCATTTAGAGGAGCGTCACCTCGTTCGAGTGTTTTAACAATAGTGTCCAGTCTAAAAATTGATTGCTCAAAATTCTCAACTTTAATCTCACTCATAAACTTATATTTTCCTTTCCGTCCACAGAACAATTTACATTCCCGTCTTTAAGGCGAAGTGTGATTTTATCGCCCACTTCAAGTTCAGTTGCAGACCGTATTATTTTATCTTTTTCGTTGCGAGCTATGCAAAAACCTCTTGAAAAAACTTTTAAAGGACTCATAGCGTCAAGCCCAACTGCAAGTTTTACAAACTCTTCTCGTTTTATGGCAATTAACCTTTCGGCAACTGCTATGAGTTTGTCTTGCCTGTGGTCTAGCTCTACCCTTTTCATGTCGAGATAACTGCTTGGGTTTTGCATCACTCGTCTTGTGCTTAAATCATATAATTTATCGTTTAAATTGCGGATTTTTTTGACAGTTGCACTGCTTGCCCTAAAATCATAGGATTTTAAAACTTCACGAAGTTCATCCGCCGACGGAACAGCAAGTTCAGCGGCATTTGATGGTGTGGCAGCCCTTAAATCTGCGACAAAATCTGCAATTGTAACATCGGGTTCGTGCCCGACAGCGGAAATTATAGGGATTTTTGATTCAAAAATTGCCCTTGCAACTCTTTCGTCATTAAATGCCCATAAATCCTCAATAGAGCCGCCGCCTCTTCCCGTGATTATGAGGTCGCCGACTTCATATTTATTTGCATATTTAATTGCCCCGACAATTTCCGGCGGAGCTTCAACACCTTGAACACGGACAGGCATGACGCAAACTTCTGCCATGCTCCATCTTTTGGAGAGCACTCGCAAAATATCGTGAACTGCCGCCCCTGCTTCTGATGTGATTATTACAATTTTTTTTGGAAATTGCGGAATAGCTTTCTTAAACTCGGGAGAAAATAAACCCTCTTTGGAGAGTTTTTCTTTGAGCTGTTCAAAAGCTACGTGCAAATCTCCCATGCCCTGAGGCATAATTCCTGTGCAGTAAAGCTGATATGCGCCATCTCGTGGATAGACAGAAATTCTTCCAACGGCGATGACACCCATGCCACTTTCGGGCTTGAATTTTAGCTTAATAGCACTGGACTTGAACATAACACAACGGATAGAACTTTCGTTGTCTTTCAGTGTAAAATAATGATGCCCCGAGGGGTAAATTTTATAATTTGAAAGTTCACCCACGACAGAAACCTGAAACAAAAACGGGTCGCTGTCTAAGAGGTCTTTTATCCTGTTGTTAAGTTCGGTAACGCTGATTTGAGCGTTCATTATATACGTTCTCCGAAAGTCGAGGTTTCAAATTCGCCTAAAATTTCGTTGACAATTTCGTCTTGCTCTCTCTCTTCGGGAGTAGGCTCTAAAGTTTTGTCACTTCTTGCAAAGCTTCCTAAAACTCCGTTGATGAAGGAAACAGTATCTTTTTCCTCATAGCCTTTTGCAATTTCAATTGCTTCACTGATGGCAACATTTTCAGGAACGTCGTCAACATATAGTGTTTCGTAAATTGCAACACGCAAAATAGTCAGTGCGGTTTTTGAAATACGAGAAATTTTCCAGCCTTTGGAGTATTTTGCAATATGAGCATCAAGTTCTTTCATGTGCTCTTTAACACCAAAAACTACAGATTTGATGTAAGTTCTCAATTTTTCGTTTGGATATTCTTCCATACCCTCGATTTCTAATGTTCTGTAATATGCTTCGTCAAAAAAAATATCGGTTAGTTCTTCGCCTTTATCTTCCGACTTAGCCGTCGCATAACAAAGCATTACAGCGATATCACGAGCTTCGGCTCTTGTCATAATTTATCCTCCTTTATTTATCATAGGCAATTCCACTGATGTTAACATTAACAACACAGGGCATACCTGCCATACTATCAACAGCGGAAGAAATTGCCTCTTGGATTTTTGCTCCCACTTCGCTGATATTTGTTCCAAATCTTACCATAACGACAACATCGATGATAATAGATCCATTTTCAAACTGAATTTTTATGCCTTTGTGGACATTTTTTCTGCCAATAAAATCGGCAATTTCAGCGCTGATATTGCTTGTGAGACCAGCAACGCCTTCAATCTCCGAAACAGCCGCTTTTACCATGACCTCAATAACATCTTCTGAGATATTTATGCTACCTCTTTCAACTTGCCTTGAAATATAGTTATCCACCATAAGATTAATCCTCCGATTAAATTCTTGTTTTATATATTTTACCATAATCAATCAAAAAAATAAAGACTAATTACTGTATAATTTGAAAAATATTCATAAAAAATGAATAAAAGTTCCTTAGCTTGCAGAAAAATCTCGGGCTGAGTTCTTCTGCAAGCTAATGAATTTAGTTTATTGTTGTAAATGCACGACTGAGCAAAAATGCAGCGTCTTCACGGTTTAGGCTGTCGCTGTTAACTGAGGAACTTGAAATTATATTATGCGCCTCCAAATTCATGCTCGCCTGATTTGCCCAGACGGGAACAGTGTCCACCGGTTGACCATATCGCACATCGGTAAAATTCATAATATTATTTAACATAACAGCAGCTTCGGCGCTTGTGATAATTTCAGAAGCGTTAAATTCCACACCATTTTCGGTTGAAACACCGCTAATAGCACCGCACATTAAGGCGGTTGAAGCATATGGTTTTATCCACTGCGGAATAGTTTCATCGTCTGAAAATCCTGTTTTTGAAACATCGGAAAGTAGTTCAATTTCAGATAATTTCATGCACATAGCCAGAAATTCTCCCCTTGTGACTTCCACATCAGGGCTGAAAATGTACTCATCACCCACAGAATGACCGACAAAAATTTCCTCATCGGCAAGCAAAACAGCAGCATATTCAACTGCATGACCTTCTAAATCCGAATAGCTAACTTGGCTTTTTTGCTTTTCGATTTTGATAATAACAGTTGCTTCATGGGATATATTTCCATCGCTGTCGGTTGCCTTATAACCGAAATAATCCTTGCCTTTTTTACCCTCTTTCGGCGTGTAAATGTAGTTTCCATCTTCGGACAATTCGATGTCACCTTTAATCGGCGGTGTTGTGATTTCGAATGTGGTGAGGTCGCCTTCGGGGTCGATTGCAGTTAGTTGACCGCTGGTTGAAGTGTTTACAAATGTTGTGATTTCAAAGTTTTCCGCAACAGGAGCAGAATTTTCTGCAACTGCTGTTGTCATACTTGCGGTAAAAATTGCAAGCGTTAGCGCTAATGTGATGATTATTTTACGAGTTTTCATATAAACCTCCATGTTTTTATTGCAAAATAAGTATTTACAAAACATGGATAATTTATTCTCGGTTTTCACTTTAATATATATCTAAATTATAATCAGCTTGCTCAAAATGTCCTTTGGAACATTCGAGCAAGCTGAATTTAAAACTAATTATATAAATGACAATAAACATAGTGGCTTTCGCTAAATTCATACTTTGGCGGTGCTTCGGTTTTACATTTTTCCATGCAATTCGGGCAACGGGTATGGAATTTACAGCCAGAGGGCGGATTGATTGCCGAGGGAATATTTCCCTCCAAAATAATACGCTCTTTTTTCATTGTTGGGTCAGGAATAGGAACAGCAGAAAGCAGTGCTTTGGTGTATGGGTGGAGTGGGTTTTCGTATATACTCACCTTGTCGGCAACCTCGACAAAATCACCAAGGTACATAACCCCAACCCTGTCACTGATATGCTCAACAACGCTCAAATCATGGGCGATGAACATATAAGTCAAGCCGAGTTCTTCCCTCAAATCGCTCATCAAGTTCAAAACTTGTGACTGAATTGAAACGTCAAGCGCTGAAACAGGCTCGTCTGCGATTATCAGCTGAGGGTTAACAGCAAGCGCTCTTGCGATTCCAATTCTTTGGCGTTGACCACCTGAAAATTCGTGTGGATATCTATTCGCATGGTAGTCGTCAAGCCCAACTTTTCTAAGCAAATCGACAACTTTTTCGTCAATTGTTTCCTTATCTTTCGCAATTCCGTGGATTATCATAGGCTCGGCGATGATATCTCTAACGGACATACGAGGATTTAGCGAAGCGTATGGATCTTGGAAAACCATTTGAACTTTTTTTCTAATAGGAATCATTTGTTTATTGGAATATTTTGAAATTTCTTCGCCGTCGAGTTCAACTGAACCAGAAGTTGGTTGAGTGAGTTTGCAGATGCTCTTTCCAAGGGTTGACTTTCCGCAACCAGACTCGCCGACTATACCAAGAACTTCGCCTTTATAAACGTCAAAGTTTACGCCGTCAACAGCTTTTACATAATTTGTTTCACCGAATTTTTTTCCTGAAACTTTGTAATACTGCTTTAAATCACGAACTTTTAATAAAATTTCAGACATTATTCGCCACCTCCGATTTTATCCCAATGCCAACATTTGGTTTTGTGGTCTGCGCTGATTTCGTGGAAATCAGGCTCTTGTGTTTCGCATTTTTCAGAGGCATATTTACAGCGTGGGGCAAATTTACAGCCAACAGGCATGAATTTTGGGTTTGGAACATTGCCTGGGATGGGGTCTAATCTGTCCACGTGTTCGCCAAGTTTTGGTATTGAAGCCAAAAGCCCTTCGGTGTATGGGTGTGAGGGATTTGCGAAAATTTCGTTTACATTTCCAGCCTCTACCACGCGTCCGCAGTACATGACAACCACGTCGTCACAAACTTCCGCAACAACTCCCAAGTCATGAGTGATGAAAATTATTGAAGTGTTAATTTCACTTTTTAAATTGTTCATTAAGTCCAAAATTTGCGCTTGAATTGTAACATCCAACGCTGTTGTTGGCTCGTCAGCAATCAAAATTTCAGGGTGACATACCAAAGCCATGGCAATCATGACACGCTGTCTTTGTCCGCCAGATAGCTGAAAAGGAAACTCACGCATCATTTTTTCGACTCTGGGAAGACCTGTCAAATTCAGCATTTCAATTGCTTTTTTGCGTGCTTCGTCTTTGCTGATTTTTTGGTGTTCCAAAATTCCTTCTATGATTTGGTCGCCAATTCTCATGACAGGGTTAAGGCTTGTCATGGGTTCTTGGAAAATCATAGAAATTCTGCTACCACGCATTTTTCGCATTTGGTGTTTGTCGAATTTTAGTATATCTTCGCCGTTTAAAACGATTTCGCCGTCAACGGTTTTTCCAGTAGTTCCCATTAAAAGTCCCATAATAGACATCGCAGTTACGCTCTTACCACTACCAGACTCGCCGACAATTCCGAGCGTTGCGCCTTTTTTAAGGCTAATATCAACACCGTCGACAGATTTTACAGTTCCATTATCTGTGAAAAAATAGGTGTGCAAATTCTTGATTTCAAGTGCATTTTCAGTTTTATTAATCATTATTATGACCATTCCTTCCTTCTAAAGTCACAAAATAGCCATAAAAATGGTCATAATGTGCCATGTTTTTCGGTTGTCCACCATAAGTGGACGAGAAAAACGGTTAAAATAACATGAAGTTTGAAATTTTTTCAAACTTGCATCCTCCTTAGTCGCTTAGTTTTGGATCAAGCGCATCACGAAGTCCGTCGCCGAGCAGGTTAAAGCTCAAAACAGTCAAGAAAATTGCAAGTCCTGGGAAAAGTGTGATGTGCCAGCTACTCATCATATAGTTACGTCCGTTGCTGAGCAAAAGCCCCCACTCAGGAGTTGGAGGAACTGCGCCCATACCAAGGAAACTTAGTGATGAAGCTGTTAAAATTGAAGTACCGATTGACATGCTGTATTGAACGATGATGTTTGGAACAGCACTGGGTAAAATGTGTTTAAATAAAATTCTTCTGTCGCTTGCGCCGATATTTCTCGCCGCTTGGACGAAAACGCTGTTTTTTGTCGAAAGTGTGTTACTACGCACAAGTCTTGCAAATTTTGGAATATTAAAAACTGCAACAGCGATGACAACATTAGTCATACCAGAGCCCAAAATCGCAACAATGGCAATCGCCAAAATAATTCCAGGGAAAGCAAAAAGTGCATCGCAAAATCTCATGATAAGCGCATCAATCCAGCCTCCGTAATAACCGCCGATTAGACCCAAAACAGCACCGATTAACATGGCGATTGTGACCGAAAAGACACCAACACTAAGTGAAATTCCTGTGCCTGAAATTATTCTTGAAAACAGGTCACGACCAAATTCGTCAGTGCCGAAAATATGGTCTGATGTTGGGGCTTGCATAATGCTTTCGTAGTTATATTCGTTAATTCCATATGGAGCAATGCTCTCTCCAATGAAAGATAGTAGCACGAGAAATAAAATAAATACAAGTGCGCCTATTGCCGTTTTTTGTTTTTTAAATTTTCTTACAAATTCTGAAAACGGGGTATTTATCTTCTCGTTTTGTTCTTTATTTTTTATATTTTCCATGGTTATCCCTCCAATTAATCAAGTTGTATTTCAGGATTTAACACCGCATACAAAATGTCCACAAGCAAATTGATAAGGACAAAATGCAGTGAGAAAATCAAAATTAATGATTGTATTGCAGGGTAATCACGATAGTTTACAGATTCAACAAGCAAAGAACCAAGACCAGGGAAAGCAAAAACTGCCTCTGTTACAACTGAACCGCCAAGCAAAAATCCAAATTGCAAACCGACGACTGTTACAACAGAAATCATGGCATTTCTGAAAGCATGTGACCAAACAACAGCTCTCTCCTTGAGTCCTTTTGCTCTTGCTGTGCGGACATAATCGTCCTTTAAAACTTCAATAATCGCTGAGCGAGTGAAGCGTGCGATGATAGCAGCGATGCCGACGCCGAGAGTTATTGAAGGCAAAATGAAGTTTTCTAAACTGTCTGCTCCTGTGGTCGGAAGCCATTTTAAATTGACTGAAAAAACAATAATAAGCATGAAGCCTATCCAAAATGAAGGCATAGAAATACCAGAAACCGCAGTTGTCATGCCGACATAATCCTGCCATTTTCCTCTATTTCTTCCTGCCCAAACACCGACAGCAACACCGACAACAGTACTCCAACCGAGGGTCATAAGTGTTAGTGTTACAGTGTTTTGATATCTGTTTTCAATTTCTGTTGTGACAGGTCTTTTTGTGCGCAGTGAAGTTCCCAAATCTCCCTCGAGCAGACCTGTTATATAATTGAAATACTGTTCGGGGATTGAGTCGTTTAGCCCGAGTTGCTCACGAACAAGCTCAACATCTTCCAAAGTCGCCTGTGGGCCTGCTATCTCTCTTGCAGGGTCACCGGGTATCAAGCGAACAAAGAAAAATACAAAGGTTATAACGATAAAAAGTGTTGGAATAATTCCAATTATTCGCTTTAGTATGTATTTTAACATTCCTGTCACCTCTTTTGTGTAGATAATTTTTGCGATTGTAGTGTTTCATAACACTGTCAAAACGGTTTGGTGAAATATTCACCAAACCGTTTTGGATTATAGAATACTAATTATTCGTATAGTTTACCGTTTCTCATGTTAATAGCTCCGTCTGGGAAGATTTTAACACCGTCGATTTTTGTTGAAGTTGCGATTGTATTTGAGTCAACACCCAAGTTTACAAGTGGAACTTCTTCAAATAGAATGTCTTGGATTTCGTGGTAAGCAGCTTCACGAGATGCAGGGTCAGCAGTTAGAAGACCGTCGTAGATTAGTTTGTCTACATCTGCGTTGTCATAGTAAGCGATGTTGAAGCTGTTTGGAGGGAATGATTCTGTGTGAAGTAGAGGACGAATACCCCAGTCAGCGTCACCTGTTGAGGGTGACCAACCTGATAGGTAGATTTCGACTTCAGCTTCAGCGCCAGAAGTTGCAACGTCTTGAACTCTTTGGTTTAGAACAGCACTTTCAAGAGCGTTGATGTTTAGTGTAATTCCAACTTGTGCAAGTTGTTGTTGTAAAAACTCTGCTTGTTTAACGTTTAGAGTTGATGTGTTGCACATGATAGTTGTTTCAAATCCGTCAGGATAGCCAGCTTCTGCAAGAAGTTCCATAGCTTTTTCAGGATTATATTCTCTTGAATTTGCTTTATAGAATTGAACAGCAGGTCCTAAAACAGACTCAGCAGGAGTTGACATTCCGTTCCAAACAACAGCTGCATAAGCGTTTTTGTCGATAGCATAGTCCATAGCTTGGCGAACTAGAACATCGTCAAAAGGAGCTTTTTGGGTGTTTAGCATAATCCAGCGAACAACAATACCGTCAGTTACTTGAACTGAAACAGTGTCGTCACCTTGTAGAAGAGCAACGCTTTCAGTTGGAACAGTCCAGATTACGTCAGCATCACCAGCTTGAAGCATAGCAACTCTTGTTGCGCCTTCAGATACAGGTTTGAATGTGATAGTGTTAAAGCCAGCGTCAGCGTCAGCAAGACCAGCTTCATAACCCCACCATTCTTTGTTTAGTTGAATAGTTGCATGTTCGCCAGCAACCCATTCAACGAAGGTGTATTGACCTGTACCAACTGGTTCAGCAGCAACAACTTCAACACCTTTTTCGATTTGAGCAGGGCTTACGATAACGCAAGCTGGGTGAGCTAATGTGCTGATAAACGCACCGAAAGGAGCTGTTAGAGTAACTTTAACTTCATATTCGCCTGTAACTTCAACTGAACCGATGTTGTTTGAAAGAAGGCTTGTTCTTTTAAGACCAAGGCTTTTGTCTGCCCAACGGTCAAGGTTTGCTTTCGCAGCTTCAGCATTCCAAGGAGTGCCGTCTGAGAAAGTAACGCCTTCTCTTAGAGTTAGAACAAACTCTGTAGCATCGTCGTTAGCTGTGTATTCTGTAGCAAGCATTGGAATTAGGGTCATTTCATCGTCAAAACCGAAGAAACCGTCCATCATAAGTCTTTGAATACCACCTGATAGTGTGTCGCTTGTGTCAAGTGGGTCCATTGTTGTGAAATCGACTGCCATAGAAGCAACGATATCAGAACTTTGTGAAATTGAAGCGCCACTAGGAGCAGCTTCATCGCCTTCAGCAACTTCACCTGTCGCATCAGGTGCTGTGCTTTCTTCACCTTCAGCAGGTGCTTCCTCAGAACTACCGCAAGCTGCAAACATTGACATTGCAAGAACTAAAATAAGTAGTAGTGAGAGAACTTTTTTGAAATTCTTTTTCATTTTCTTCTCCTTTTCTTCTGCACAATTATGTGTAGTGCATATATAGACAAAAGTATACCATAGGTGGACATTTGTGTCAATGTTTTACAAGTGATTTTTTTAACAATTTAATTTATTAAAGCGTTAAAAATTTATAGTTTGTAATAAATACTTGATTTGAGTTTTCAATAATGATATACTATTTGACTGTAGATAAAAGTAAATTAGCTGATTTTCGGAAGGAGTGGGAGTGTGAGGGCGAACCATCAGGGTTCGCCTTCGCGTTGAAATAACCTGCGTCCGCAGACGCATATTTTGTGAATTTCATACAAAATTCTATGATAAAATAAAGAATTTACAAAATGCCATCGCAAGGCGATGGAGCGAAGCTTGGGGACAAAAAGGCTCGCAAGCCTTTTTGTCTTCGAGCTGATACTGTGTTGAATTTGTATAATATTTTATTAAATAGAGAGGTAAAAAATGAAGCCTAGAATAGGAATAACAACATTTCCAATGACAAATCCTACCAGCGGATTGCCACGAGATGCACTAAACGCTGCTTATAGTGATGCAGTTGTAAAATCCGGCGGAGTGCCATTTTTAATACCAAATGTCACCGATGAAGATTTGCTAGACACTATAGTTAACACGCTTGACGGCTTTGTTGTCAGCGGTGGATTTGATGTCAGCCCATTATTATATAATGAACAGCCACATTCAAAACTGGGTGAAACTTATGTTTACACCGACCACTGCCACATAGGAATTACCAAAAAAGCAATAGCTGCAAAAAAGCCATTTTTTGGAATTTGTCGTGGACATCAAGTTTTGAATGTAGCTTGCGGTGGAACACTTTTCCAAGATGTGGGAATTTATGGAGATGTGATTAAACATGTTCAAACAGGCAGTTATAGCGATATTAGCCATGTTGTCAAAGTTAAAAAAGGGTCTAAATTGTTCGAATTATACGGCGAAGAGATGCTAACTAACAGTTTTCACCACCAAAGTGTTAAAGTTTTGGGTGAGGGCTTAACTGCTGTTGCACATGCTTCCGACGGAATTATTGAGGCAATAGAACTTCAAAATCATCCGTTTTGCATGGGCGTTCAATGGCATCCAGAGGCTATGCTTACAGCTGAGGATAGCATGAAAAAATTGTTTGAAGCGTTTATAAATGCTTGTAAATAATTTTATTTTGTCGAAATTTGACGTCCTGTGTGGTCTATACTAAAGTCCTCGCCTTCAACTCCTTCAAGGATAATTTGCGAAATTGGGACAACGGAATATCCATCGGCGAGTAATTTTTCTAAGATTGCAGGAAGAGCTTCAGGGGTGTTTTTTGCTGCATTATGGAATAAAACTATGCTGCCCGAAGTCACCTTGCCCACTACCCTATTTGTGATTTCCGAAGCGGACAATTCTTTCCAATCTAAGCTGTCAACATCCCACTGAATGGTATTCATTCCCATTTCTCTGACGGTTTTTATCACATGGTCGTCATATTCTCCATATGGCGCTCTGAAAAGTGTGGGTCTTTTTCCAGTAATTGCCTCAATTTTATCGTTAGTTGCATTGATATCGTCCATGATTTCTTGCTCAGAAAGTTTTGCAAAATGGGCGTGGTCGTTAGAGTGGTTCATAATTTCATGCCCTGCGTCTGAAAGTGCTTTTACAGACTCAGGGTATTTATCTACCCACTCACCCACCACAAAAAATGTGGTTTTAACATCATATTTTTCCAAAATTTCAATGAGCTCCTGTGTGTCTTCGTTCCCCCAAGCGGCGTCGAAACTAATTGACACAACTTTGTCTTGTCGCTCAACGCAATAGATAGGCAACTCTCTATCAGTTGCGGAAACGCCGACAATCATGGGATTGTTTACCAGTCCAAAAATCAGCACAACCAAGATAATCATGGATATTGTGCCGACAAATTTCTTTCGTTTAGCAATTTTAGAAAATTTAGATTTCATAAAAAATTCCTCCGCATTTTTTAAAAGCATATGTGCCCAAGCTTTAAAAAATGACGGAGGATTTTATATAATTATAGTATAGTGTGATTTTCCAATTTCTGACGTGTCTCCTCCATCAAAACGAGGATTTTTTCAGCTTGAATTGCAAACAATTCGCCCTCAGCAGTGAAAACAACGCCTTTATTGCTCCGAGTGACCAAGTTTACACCTAGGTCAGCTTCCAATTTTTTGAGATTTTTTGTCAGTGTAGGTTGACTTATGTATAATTCCTGTGCAGTTTTAGACAGGCTTTTTAGTTTATGTAGGGTCAAAATTATTTTGAAGTCCTCTTCCCGCATACAAAAAACAACTACTTTCTAACAAAAATTTATGCACGATTTGTGCTTGGTGCTAATTCTAACGTCTAATTGAGAAAAATAATCCGATATTTTCTTGGAAATTATTGGGATTATTATATTTTCAGTGCAGTAATGCCCAGCGTCAATTAAGTTCAATTCTGCTTCAACAGCTTGCATAAACTGATGGTATTTAATGTCAGCTGTGATGTAAGTATCGCATCCATGGGCGATTACAGCGTCAATCAAATCACCGCCTGAACCACCGCAAACTGCAATTCTTTTCACTGGTTTTCCTGAGGAATGAAAGCGTAAACCGCTCGCATTTAAGGTTTTTTTGGTGATTTCTAAAAATTCAGACATGGGAATTGCGGCAGAAATTTCGCCAAATCTCCCCATTCCTCCGCCGTTATACGCAGCGCCTGTGTCGACAGAACCAAAAACTCTGCATCCAAATTTTTCAATCAAAACATCGTTAACACCACCATCAACAATATCCAGATTTGTATGTAAACAGATAGCAGAAATTCCATTTTCTAGCATACGAATAATTTTATGCCCCTCGCCTGTTGAGTCAGTGACAGATTTCAGCTTGAAAAAAAGCGGATGGTGGGAAACAATAAGTTCAGCTCCGATTTCAATCGCTTCTTCAATGACTTCGTTCGTGATGTCGAGTGCGCATAGCACTTTTGAAACTGGATTTGTGCTTTTTCCTACTAATAAACCGACATTGTCAAAGTCCATTTTCATTTTTGAGGGTATGGATTTTTCAAAAAAATCCATTATTTCACAAATTTTAACCACGACTTTAGCTCTCCTCATTTTTTCAAGTTCTTTGACCAATTTTTCGTTTTCTGCCAATTTTGCATCTTCAGATGAATTTCTCATACCCAAAATTACTTTCTCAGTTTTGTCAATAATTTTGGATAAATACTCTCCAAACAGTTGTTCAGAGTTGTGCATTTCTTTTTTTCCGACAGCAAATTCAGCAAGATTATATGCTTCGCTTTTGCCACCGATGACTTCCATAATAGGGTAAATTCTGTCATTATCTAGAACTAAATGCTCGTTTTTTATGTCAAATTCATTCTCAAATAGCCATTTTCTTAGTTCAAATTGCTTTGATTGTGGCTGTAAAATCAACTTTATATCCTTTTTTATCCAAGAAACAGCAGAGAGAATATTTATAATTGTTTCCCCACCCATGCCGGCAATTATGATAGTGTCGGCAGAAAAAGGTGTAATTTCCAATAAACCATCGCTTAAAATGGTGGAAATTTTTTCTTCAAGTCCAAATTCGGAAATGAGAGCCTTCGCCCTGCTTAGGGGTTCGGCATTAAGGTCTGCGGCGATTGCAGATTTTACCAATTGATTTTGAACTAAGAAGACAGGAATTCTTCCGTGGTCAGTTCCGATATCGGCAACAGATGCGCCTTGGGGAACTAAAGAGGCTACGAGTTCTAGCCTCGGTTGTAATGTAATTTTTTCCATGTGTTTTCACTTTTTTATGTAGTAATAATTGAAATTTGAGAAAGTCAACTAACTGACCTTCTCAAATAAAGTTTAGATTTTTTCAATAAATGCGTTTAGGCTTTTGATGAATTCTTCAGCGTCAACGCCGTGAACTTCACAAGCTTCTGCGACTGTTTCGCCGTTTGCCATCGCACAACCCATGCAGTGCATACCGATTGCTTTGAAAAGCACATAAGTTTGTGGTGCGCCTTCCATGACTTCTGATATGATTGTATCTTTTGTTACTACCATTTTTTTGCTCCATTCTGCCGCCTTGCTTCGGCAAATTTTTTTTACAAGGAGATTTAATTTAAATCTATCTAAGATATTATAACCGCAAATCATTTGAATTTCAATAGTTTTTTAAATATAAAACTCACTAAAAATGAACTTTAGTGAGTTTTTTTATTCTATTCAGGTTTATGATGAGGCATACTTGAAACTTTAATACATGCTTTTATAATTTCGGCCAAAATTTGGCTTTCATATTTTTTCCAATAATAGTCAACCAAAGGTGAAATATTATCGGCATGTGCAACGACATATTTCGCTGGCAAATTTGACAAAGCAAGCGCAATTGTATCTGCAACACAACGTGAACAGGTGCAATTGCCAAACCTTACCATATAAGGCACGACATTATCACCTACAATATTTTCCATTATACAGATATATTTATAAGTTTCGCCGTCAAGCTCTGCTGTTTTAGTGGTGGATTTTGCGGCAATCGGAAGCGCTTCAGGCGGAACTTTTCTGGGTCTTCCCCTCTTACCAGCTGGTTTTGCCGAGGGAGATGACTCAAGACCTGCCTCCAGCGATTTCCTGATACTGTCAGCCAAAGCTGTCGAACTTGTAGACGATGAAATAACGGAAACTCCTTTACCGCCTTCGTTGTCTTTTGGGTCTTGCTTTTGTTGAGTATCATTTTCACTGCCTGCTATTAAGTTTAAAACGTGGGCAGTTTTATTGCTTTTTCTAGGCATTTTTCACCACTCCTTACATCCTACCGTGCATTCGTTTCATCATTTCTATCACAAAATCTTTGTAATCTCTCGCCGGATTTGACCTCGGAGAATAGTCCAAAATGCTCATTCCATGAGCCGGCGCTTCTCCGACGGAAATTCCTGTCCTGATTTTAGTGTCAAAAACAACCGTTCCAATTTGGTCTGCAACCATTTCTGCCATGTCGCAAACATCGTTTGACAGACCTGATTTTTGATTATAACGTGTTAGAATAATTCCAAGTACTTCCAATTCTGGGTTTAAAGATCGCTGAACTGCTTTAACTGTCTCCTTCAGCTGGGTAAGTCCAACTAGGCTTAAAATTTCTGCTGCCATGGGAATTATCAAAAAATCCGCTGCAACATATCCATTTATTGTTAAAATATTTAGTGCCGGTGGAGTGTCTATGACTATATAATCGTAATAATCTTGAACTTCTTCCAGTGCGTTTTTCAAAGTGTCCTGAGGGTTATCCTGCGAAAAAATTTGATTTCCCTCGCTCAGTAAAATATTTGAAATTAAAATATCCCCATTAGCCTCAGTTTCTTGAATTGCCTCGCTAACAGACATTGAACCGTTTAAAACATCATAAACCGAGTTTCCGTTTTCAATGTCCATGCCAAGGCAAAAGCCAAGGTTTCCCTGAGGGTCTAAATCGACGGATAATACACTTTTTCCCATTTTTATAAGCCCGGAGACCACAGCGCTTGTGGTGGTTGTTTTACCAACTCCACCTTTTTGATTTGTTAAGACAATAGTAATTGCCAAAAAATGTCACCTCCAAGCTTTAATAATCTAGTCTACAAATCCCATTAATTTGTCAATTTCGTTTACAAGTAATCCAATATCAGGCTTTGACAACTGAACATTTGCTCCGAGTTCCTTACCTTTTAGCATCATTTCGGAGTTGATAAGTGAAGAGAAGATGATGACTGGTAAATGTTTGAATTTATCAGAACTTTTTATCAATTTTGTCAGCCTATGACCGTCCATTTGTGGCATTTCGATGTCTGTTATAATAACGTTCACGTGGGAGTCGATATTATCGCTGTCTTTAACACGCATAAGTCCGTCCCACAATTCTTGTCCATTGTTAAAGTGAGAAACTTTTGTATAGTTTGCATTTTCTAGCGAATTTACAATAAGTTTTGTAAGTAATGAGGAGTCCTCTGCGAGGAAAATATGAACACTTTGTCTTAAATGAATGTCTTCTAATGCAAATTCTTGCTTTTTAAAACTAGTGTCTGGCGCGATATCGGCAACAATTTTTTCAAAGTCTAAAATGATGACAAGTCTTCCGTCACATTCAGTAACACCTGTTGCAACACTTTCCTTGCCTTGGTTTAAGGTAACATCAGGTTTTTTTATGTCTTTCCATGACATGCGCTGAATTCCAACAACAGATTGAACCCTAAAAGCGATGTTAACTTTGTTGAATCCTGTAATCATGAATAAATCACGAGATTTTGCCACGCTTTTCTCCCCTGTTAGGTAGAAAGGCAAATCAACAACTGTGAAAATTGTATCACGAGGTTTGAAAATACCCTCAATTGAAGCGTGAGAATGTGGGACAGGGTTTGCATCACATGCCATCATAATTTCACGCACTTTAGCAACGTTGATGCCATATAAATCATCGTTGATGGTGAATTTCATAATTTCGATTTCGTTTGTTCCTGATTCAAGTAAAATTTCTGTCCTAAGCATAATAAAACCTGCCTTTGATAAGTACTTATAATTTAGTTTGGGGTCTTCCTATGGTACGCACAAAAACATCACCCGTTTTTACATCAACCGACATTGTTCTGGCATAACCTCCGCCGACATCTTCACTTTTAATTCGCAAGCCCTCTCTCATAAGAGATTGCTTTACAGTTTCGATGTTTCTCTCTCCAATATTGCCTAAAAAAGAAGTGTTTTCACCTTTAAACATTTTTGCTCCGCCTGCAATTTTGCAGACAAAATTTCGTCTATTTCCACCCAGTCTGGTTAAGTCTTTAATCATTTGTGCAATGCCCGTATCGGCAAATTTATATGGAAAAGGCTCGTTCATTCGGTTGTTTGATTGCGGTAAAATTATGTGCAAAAGTCCAGCGACTTTCATAATAGGATCATACATACTAACCCCAACACAAGAACCTAGGGCATATGTTATAAGTGTTCCGCTGTTTTTTGCGGTTTTCATATCAGCTATCGCAACGGTATAGGTTTCATTCATACAGCACCAAATCTTTCAAGTATGGCACCCAGAGATTTGACACTTGGAATTAGAAGCAAGTTTGATTCATGTTGCTCGTTGCCGATGATAAAACGGCCTGAAATTAGCATTAATTTGTTGGTCTCATGCCCAATTTCTGCAACAGGTGCATCAATAACTCCGCCAAGCATGTTCACTGCAATAGCCGGAACTGAAAGATTTACGTCTAAATCCGTAAAAGATGATAAAGAACTGATGTAGGAAGAAATTAGAATATTTCCAATTTCTGTAATAACAGAAGTTGAGTAATCGTCTATGTCGTTATAATCCTCAATCTCAATGCCTGCAAGTGCTTTTATCATAGTTTTTGCAAAATCAATTCGCATTAAAAACATCATAAGTCCGGTTATGCCACCCTTCATTTCGGTGACAACTGCAATGATTGGCTCTTCGGGGTCACCCAAAAAGCTGACTGCTTCGGAAAAACCTAAAATCTGAATGTCTGGTAGAGATATGCTTACATCGCAACCCAAAATCGAGGAAATTGATGTTGCAGCGTTTCCGGTTCCTATGCTTCCAATTTCTCTGAGTACATCTTTTCCGTAATCACTTATATCTTCGTATCTAACTATTGGCATTATTTATATTACCCCCTCAAGCGGTTAATTGTCTGTTGTACTTCGTCTGAGGTCATCATCATTTTCAAGTTGAGTGAGTAAGCCCTTTGAGCTTCTATTGTGTTTGCAATTTCTGTTGCGAGGTCAACGTTTGACATTTCAATCCTGCCGCTCATAACATTAGCGTCTAAAATTAGGAACGGTTCGCCATTTTTTGCGACAGGGACTAATTCGTTGTTTCCAATACTTTCCATTCCGTCGGTGTTGATAAAATCAAAAACACCTGGCTTTGTATCTAGTTTTCCCTCTTCATCGGCAATAATCGGAACTTCGTCTTGGTCTAAAACAAGTTTTCCGCCATTAGTCGTGAGGTAAAAGCCGTCTGCCCTGTCAGAAAGATAGAAAACTCCGTCACGAGTGTAGCTAATTTCGTTTGTGATTGGATCTCTCAGCATGAAAAATCCTTCAGGGTCCATGATTGCAAAGTTATTTTCGTCAGTTGAGGCGAGTGTGCCTGCGCCTGAGAGATTTGTGTTTGTGTGGCTGACTTTTGTGCCTGTGCCTGCGTACATTTGCTCGGCAAATTCGGGGTCAGCGGCACGCATATTGTAATACATCAAATCTTGAAAAGCAACGCTTTTGCTTTTATAACCTGTTGTATTTACGTTGGCTATATTATTTGCAATGACATTCATTTTATCCTGTTGAGTGGAAGCGCCGACTGAGGCGGTATAGAAAGAAGTGTTCATTTACTTATCCCCTTTTGCTATTTTGGTCCGAGGTTATTAACAATTTTTCCCATTAATTCATAATACATTGTAAATATTTGCGCTCCACTTTGAAGTGCTCTTTGGCTTGCCATCATTTCTGTCATTTCAGAAACAGTGTCAACATTTGAAGTTTCAAGCATCTTTTGGTACATTCTTGCGTCAACATCAGTAGGCTCGCCAGTTGAAACAAAAACTCCGCCAGTTGCCTTAGTCAGTTCGTTGTCATAGTCGGCAAAATCGACAACTCTTATTTGTCCCAAAATTTCATTGGTTTCGACGTTCATAATATTTCCCATGGGGTCAATTCCAACATTGTCGGTTTCGAGTAGCAATTCGCCGTCAACACCCATAACCCGACCAACGCCTTGCATCCATAAATATCCTTCAGCGTCGAGGGAAAATGAACCATTTCTGGAGTAAAACTGCTCTCCTGCTTCGTTTTGAAGAACAAAAAATCCTTCAGAAGCAAGCGCAACATCAAGCGGATGTGTGGTTGGGGTAAAACCGCTTTGAGCAAAGTCGATATAGTTTCTGTCTGCAACGACAGCAGTTCCGACTTCGCCGACAGGAACTGAGCCCACCATTGGTTTGTTATTTGACCTATAAGCCATGTGTTCTTCAAAACTTATAGCAGTGAAAGTATCACTTTTATATCCCGGAGTTGAAACATTTGACATATTATTACTTGTGACATTTAGGTTTCTTGTTTGAGTTAACATGCCAGATGTTAAATTATAATAACCTTGAAACATGGTCTGCCTCCTTTGGAACTTACGAATTTTCTGTTATATAAACTTTTAGTTTTTTAATTGCAGAAGTGTGGATTTGTGAAACTCGTGGTTCACTTATATTGAGAATATTTGCAATGTCTTTCATATTAAGTTGTTCAACATAATAAAGTGACACAACAAGCTGTTCTTTTTCTTTGAGGGTTTCCACTCCATTTGCAAGAATTTTATGGAGTGCCTTTTCCATTACCCTCTCTTCGGGTTGTTCATAGCTGTTTTCGGAAACAAGTTGGACAGTGCTTTTGTTGTCCTCAGAGTCGTCTGTAATCATGTCTAGCGATAGCACAGACATAAAACTGCTTTTTTCCATTATATCACAGCATTTGGCTTCGTCAATTCCTAATATTGCCGAAATTTCTTCAACATTAGGTTCTCTTCCGTTTTCCATGTAAAAATTTGTAATTGTATCGTTGATATCCTTATAAATTCTACGCTGTTCTCTTGGGACTAGGTCTTTTTTTCTGGCAATATCCAAAATCATTCCACGTATGCGTTTTGAAATATAGGTTTCAAATTTTATGTTTCTCTCGTGTTCAAATCTGTCAATTGCGCCCATTAAAACGATAACGCCTTCGTTTATAATATCGTCAACTTGCTCATAACTGTCAAAAACTTTTTTCATTCTAAGCGCAATACTTTTAACTACATACAAATATCTCATGGCGATTTCTTGCTTAATATCAAGCCTGCCTGTGCTTTTGTATAGAGAAAAAAGTTCGTCATTAGAATAATCTGTCAATTGCGTAATTGTATTCATATTAGCCATCGACATCGCTCTTAACCTCGCTTAATATTTCCGATTGCTTGAATTTGTACGTTATTTGCAATTTCGTTAAAGGCTAAAACGTAAATATTTGGATAAAATTGCTCAAGCAATCTGTATAAGTACGGACGTATTACTTGACTTGTAAGTATGATTGTTTCCTGTGAAAGCTCTTGGAATTTTTTCATATTTTCTGCAATTTGTGCTAGCATGCTTTGCATAATTTCTGGGTTGATTGCAAGATAAACGCCTTGGTCACTTTTTGCTTTGCTGGTTACAAGCATTTTTTCAAGTTCGGCATCAATTGTGATAACACGCATCTGCCCTGCTTCGCAAAATCTTCTGGTGATTGTGCGTTTGAGTGCGGCACGGATATTTTCAGTGACTGTTGTGATGTCAAAACCTGAACCTGCTGAGTCTGCGACAGTTTCTAAAATTGTGTCCATGTCTTTTATTGGAATACCCTCTTTTAAGAGGTTTACAAGAATTTTTTGCAAATTACCAGCCGAAATTATAGCAGGAACAACTTCATTTACTAATTCTTCTGAAGTTTTCTTAGTGTTTTCAAGAAGTAATGCAACCTCTTGTCTGCTGAGAAGTTCGTGTGCATGGTGTTTTATTGTTTCGGACAAGTGAGTTAGCATAACCGAAAGTGGGTCGATAACGGTGTAACCATAGATTTCAGCCATGTCTTTGTTCTCGGGTAAAATCCATTTACTGGGAATACCATAGGCTGGCTCAACCGTATCAATACCGTCGATAGCACCAGCTGGGCTTGAAGGTTCAAGCGCAAGATAGTGGTCAACCAAAATTTCGCCACGGGCAACTTCTTCGCCTTTTACTTTAACTATGTACTGATTTGTGTTAAGGCTAGATTTGTCACGAAGTCTGACCGAGGGTATAACAAAACCCATGGTTTGAGCATATTGACGTCTGAAAATGACAATTCGGTTAATCATTTTACCGCCGCTACCCTCGTCAACCATGGGTATAAGGCTGTAACCAAATTCCATTTCTATCGGTTCAACACCGACAAGTGAGTAAACATTGTTGATATCTCTGTAGTAATCTTCCTCTGAAACAGGCGTTTCGTCGGGAACTTCGATGGGAGCTTTTGCAGCTTCCTCTTTTTCGCGCATTTTGACGGAAATTCTGTAACCGCCATAAATAAATGCAGCTGCTGCTATAAGCAGTGGAATTACAGGCATTCCTGGGACTAAAGCAAGGATAATCAGCACAGCACCAGTCATCATAATAGCACGGGGTTGAGCCAAAAATTGCTTTGAAACGTCCTCGTTCAAGCTTCCTTCCGATACGGCACGAGTTACTATCATACCTGTGGAAGTTGAAATTAAAAGTGCGGGAATTTGTGAAACCAAACCGTCACCGACGGTTGCGATTGAATAAACCTGAACAACTTCGGCAAACTCCATGCCCTCGCTCAAAAGTCCGACACCCGAACCGCCGATAAGGTTTATTGCTGTGATGATTAGCGACATGATGGCGTCGCCTTTAACGATTTTTGTAGCACCGTCCATGGCACCGTAAAAATCAGCTTCTCTTTGAATTTTGTTTCGTCTTGCTCTTGCGTCTGCTTCGTTTATAAGACCAGAACTTAGGTCAGCGTCAATCGCCATTTGCTTACCTGGCATAGCGTCAAGAGTAAATCTTGCTGCAACTTCTGCGACACGCTCTGCACCTTTGGTGATAACGATAAACTGGACAAGTACTATAATTAGAAATATTACAAGTCCGACGAATACATTTCCTTGCAGAACGAAGTCACCAAAAGACTTGATAACCTGACCTGCCTCACCTCTTAATGTAAGGATGTTTCTGGTTGATGAAACGTTAATTCCTAGGCGGAATAGGGTTGTGATTAAGAGCAAAGATGGAAAAATTGAAAATTCCAAAGGCTCTTTGATATTCATGCTGACAAGCAGAATAATCATCGAAATTGCAATATTTATAATAATCATGACGTCCAACATAAATGGACTCATGGGGATGATCAAAAGAAGTACGATACCAATTACAGCTATAGCAACTGTATTGTTTAATAATCGCTTCATGTTTTACCTCAAATTATTTTTTAATTTATATACATATACAAGGATTTCAGCCACTGCACCATAGAGTTCCGTTGGAATTTCTTGGTTAATTTCAGTGCTTGCATGTATAGATCTCGCAAGTTCACGGTTTTCAATGACGACAACGTCATTTTCTTCACCGACCTTGATAATTCGAAGAGCTAGCTCTTCAACACCCTTGGCTATGACTACAGGAGCTGCATTTTTTTCAGGTTTATATGAAATTGCAACAGCGTAGTGCGTCGGGTTTTTTATGATAACATCGGCACTGGGCACGGCTTGCATCATACGACTGCGTGCTCTTTGCGTTTGCATCTGTTTGATTTTTCCCTTAATTTCGGGGTTACCTTCGGTGTTTTTATATTCCTCTTTTAATTCCTGCTTGGACATACGAATTTTTCGTTCATATTCCCAGCGTTGGTATAAATAGTCGAAAAATGCGATAACTGCAAAAACACCTGTGACTGTGGTAATAATTGTCATCGCCATATCAAAAGTGAAACTGACAGCAGCGTGAGTGCTCATATTCGCAGTTCGCATGACTTGGCTGATATAATCACCCATTAGTGAGTAAACAATGACAATCAAAATTATAACTTTAAGTAAGTTTTTAATTAGTTCGACAAAGTTTCTGAGTGCAAAAAGTTTTTTAATTCCTTCGATTGGATTAATTCGGTTGAGTTTTGGCTGTAAACTTTTGGCACTAAATAGAAATTTGGTTTGAATTCCGTGCATAATTATGGAAACTGCAACGCAAATCAAAGCGAGGGGCAAAACCGCCCAAGCAAAAGCAATTACAAATTCAAGAGAATAAATTTCTGCTAATCCATTATCTAAAGAAGCAGTTGTTCCAACAAATGTCAAAAACTCTTTGGTGAAATCAACTATGGTTTCGTACATAAAAGGAAAAAGTAATTGTATTGCGTAAAAAGACACAAATACAAAAGTGACGCTTACGACGTCCTTACTTTGAAATACATTACCTTCTTTTCTCTCGTCACGTCGCTTTTTCGGCGTGGCTTTTTCGGTTTTTGAATCTGCCGGCAAGAGCGTCCACCACCTTTAAGCCGCACTAAGTGATAAAATTTCCCTAATACTGTCAATCATTTGGGTTATGACATCGTTTAAAAATGCACCGGCTGGTGTGATATAAAATGTCATAACTATAAGTCCAATAAGGACACGAAGCTGAATACTCATGACAAAAAGGTTGATTTGCGGAATGATTTTCATGAGTATACCGATTGAAACTTCCATCAAAAATTCAATAGCGATAAGCGGAAAGGCAAGTCTAACTGCAAGCCCTACCCCCTCAACAAACATTGAAACCACAGCGTTTGCAACATCTTGTCCGATGGAAACTTGAGCATATGGAACAGCGTGCTGAGAAAATGCCATGATTTGTATAAAGGCTAAATGTCCATCAACTGCAAAAAACAGTAGTAGGAACATTATTTGCAAAATATTACCTGATAGTGGCATTTGTATACCACTTTGGGCATCATAGAAACTCGCCATAGACAAACCCATTTGAAAGTCGATTATAGCACCTGCATAAACAGGAATCATTTCGAAAATTTGAATGATGACACCAATGGTGAAACCGATTAAAAATTCTTTTAAGAGCAAAACTCCGAAAGCTAAAGAAGAAGTGACTTCAACAGCTTCAAAATCGACTGTTGGATAAACCAAAACGGTGAAAGCTAGGGCAAGACCGGCTTTGAAAAGTGCAGGGATAGTGTTTCTTCCAAAAATAGGATTTAGCAAAATTGCACCCGATATTCTCATCAAAACCAGACAAAAAAGTAAAAATTCAGGTGTTCCCGCAATCAGCATATCTATCTCCTATATAAGTAAACTTAGGCTAACCAGTTGCAATTAAATTCATTATAAATCTGGCAAATTCTTGAAGAGAAGTAAGCATAGAACTGCCCATGGTTACAAGTAAAACTCCAATAATTACAAGTTTTGGAACAAATGTTAAGGTTTGCTCTTGAATTTGGGTTGCAGCTTGGAGAATTGAAATAATGATACCGATTACCATGGCGGCAAGCAAAATAGGGCCGCCAATTCGCATAGCGAGAACAAACATTTGGTAAAATACATCTAAAATTTCACCACCGGACATAGGCAAATCCTCCTTTTATCTTCATTGCAGAAAACTCTGCACAATAGAAGAAAATAGCAGTTCCCACCCATCTAAGCTTACGAAAAGTAAGATTTTGAACGGAAGTGAGATTGTTGCCGGTGGTAGCATAATCATACCCATGGACATCAAGGTACTTGATACGATAATGTCGATTAATAAAAATGGTATGAATAGTAAAAGACCGGCGGTAAACCCTCGTTTTAGTTCTGAGGTCATAAATGCAGGAACGACAACCGTTAAAGGCAAGTCCTCCAGTGGCATTTCTTCGGTTATATTTGCAAAGCCAATGAACATATTAATTGAGCTCATGTCAGACTGTCCAAGCATGAAGGTTTTCATGGGGACGATTGCACGTTCAACAGCCTCAGTTTGGCTTATTTCATCGTTTATGTATGGTGTGTAAGCTTCGGTTTCGATTTCGGCTATTACAGGACTCATTATAAACAATGTCAAAAACAGAGCAATTCCGACAAGAACCATGTTTGGAGGCGTTTGCTGAGTGCCGAGTGCAGTTCTTGTAAATGATAAAATTATGATTATTCTGACAAAAGATGTCATCATGACCACGATAGATGGCAAAAGCATCAAAATCGTGAGCATTGCCATAATTTCTAAAGTAGGAACTTGCTCGGCGTTTATATTTATAAGTGCATCAGTATTCACTCGCCGTCCTTCTTCCTAATTTTATCAAATATAGATTTAAATTGAGGAGAATTTGTTTCGTTTAAATTTAAATCAAAATAATCTCCTAAATTTAGGCTGTCAAGCTCTTTAAGTAAGGTGATTTGAGTTGAACTTATGCCAACGAGTAGATAAGTTTCGTCGATTTTCACCACAGCAATTGCCTTATCTTGGCTGACAGCAACTTGGTCAATGATTTTTATCAAACCACGAGAACCTTTAATTCTTCCCATTTTTCCAACATATTTCGACGCAATAAATGCAAAATAAAGGATTAAAACGAGTATAAGCAAAACTTGCACTGCTTCAAGCATGGGTTTTCTCCTCTATTCCGTTAGGAAAATTTCGCTTGCTGTGATTTCTGTAATTCTTATGCCAAAGCTGTCGTCAACAACAACGACGTCACCTTGAGCTATGCATTGACCATTAACAAGTAGGTCAACTTGCTCGCCTGCCATTCTGTCTAAGACGACAAGTGAACCTTTGTTTAGTTCCAAAACGTCTTTGACAAGCTTTTTTGTACGACCAATTTCAACAGAAACTTCAACAGGAACGCCCATAACAAGTTCAAGGTTTGAGTCGAAAGCGCCGCCAACTGAAAGGTTATTTAGGTTAGGTCTTACAGGTTGGTCAACCTTAATAGTTCTCGGTGAATTGTCAACCTGACGACTACCAGCAAGTTGCATTTGTGTTAGTTCCATTTGCTGACGCATAAGATCCATCATTTGTGCAATTGTGTCGTTTAGTTGTGGTGAAACTGGCGCAGCTTGCATTTGCGGAGCTTGTTCGTAGTAAACAGGAGCAGCTGCGGCAGGTGTTGGTGGTGCAACAGGGGCTACGGCAACAGCTGGCTCAGGCGCAATTGGTGCAGGAGCTGGTGGCGCAACAGGTGTTGGTGGTGGAGCGACAGGAGCTGGAGCTTCAGGCACAACAGGAATTGGGTCTGGTTCTGCCTCAATTTCACCCATAAATCCGCTGACAATTTCTTTAGCTAAGTCGATAGGAATTAGATAAAGGAACTGACAGTCTATATTATCTCCAATTAGCAGTGAAAAGCTGATTTCAGCTAAAATCTCATCAGTTGAGAAATATTTCTCTTTGAACTTATCTTGGTCTGCGATTTCAAAAACAAAGGGGGTTGAAATATCAACAGTTCTTCCAAGCATATCAGACAAAGCGGTGGAGGATGCACCCATCATTTGGTTCATAACCTCACCGATTGCACTGGAAGCGATTTCGTCTAGCTCGAAAGTTTCATCGTCAAATTGCATTGACATGAGCATTTCAAGTATAGCCCTAACATCGCTACGCTTTAAAATCATGATATTGCTACCCGTTAGCCCTACGGTGTTTTCAATTTCAACACCGACAGCAGGATCCATATCTTCGAATTCAAATTCATTTCTGCGTCTAACTCTAACAACTGGTGTTGTGATGTCAACACGAGTGCTTAACATATTAGCAACAGAAGTTGAAGCAGAACCAAGACTTATGTTCATAACTTCGCCTATGGCGTCTATTTCCAAAGGCTTTAAAACATTATCTTCCATACATCATTCTCTTTCCGGCAAACTAAAAGCCAACTTATTTTCCAATCTCCAGTGCCTTTTCTATCATTTGTTTTAAGGCATTGTAAGCCGTGATATTAGCTTCGTAAGATCGGTTTGCTGCCATTGCATCGGCTGTTTCTTTAACTAGGTCAATATTTGGCATATAAACATAGCCGTTTTCGTCGGCGTCGGGGTGTTCTGGGTCATAAATAGCAGGCAAATCTGTTTGATCTTCAACAATCTCAGTGGCAATAACTCCCAAATTGCTTTGAGCTTGGTATTCCCTGTCCAAAATTGCCGCAAAATCAGTTCCAGCTGCTTCTAATACAACCATTTTTCTTCTATAAGGTGTGCCATCTTCTGTTCTGGTTGTTTCGATATTACTAATGTTTTCGGAGGCTATATCAAGCCTTAATCTCTGTGCTGTCATTCCTGAAGCACTGATATTCAGTGAATTTAAAAATGCCATGCTGTATACCCCTTTCGCTGTGTATTAGCCGATTACTTTTGCAACAGCTTCTAAAATTCTGTTTGGCTTAAAGGGTTTAACAATAAAGTCTTTAGCGCCGGATTTGATAGCATCGATAACCATTGCCTCTTGTCCCATAGCAGAACACATAACAACAGTTGCATTTGCGTCATAAGCTTTAATTTCTTTAAGCGCATCAAGTCCGTTCATGTTTGGCATTGTGATGTCAAGAAGTACAAGTGCAGGAGATTCGGTTTTATAAAGTTCAACCGCAATTGCTCCGTCAGCTGCTTCACAGATATCATCATATCCGCCTTTAACTAGTGTGTCCTTAATCATCATACGCATGAAAGCTGCGTCGTCTACAACCATAATCTTAGCCATTTTTAAAAACCTCTTTCTTGAAATTATATTGCATCTAATTTTAATTTATTTTTTACTCTTCTAGAGTTTGGTCTACATCATTTGGGATTTCTTCAATGTCGTTATCGGATAAAGGCTCTCCGTTTTCGCCTAAACGACGACAGATTTGAATTGCTGTGTTTTTATTATAAGCACCCATTTTTCCTTCAAACCAAGGCTGGCCTTCAACATAAACGGTTATTTCAGAATCTTTCGGTTTATTTAAGTCGATAACATCGCCGACTTTGAGTCTGTAAATATCTTCTATATTAACAACGGCACCGCCGAGTTTTGCTCGGACGTCCAAAGTGCTTCGCTTAATGCTTGCAAGAATTCGCTCTCTTGCGCTGGATAATGCGTCACCATAAATACTTTCGGTGTAGCGCTTTTTGTCGACAACAGTGAAAATATCTGTGAGGAGTGAACCTGGAATACATATAGTATAAACTCCTTCGAGATTGTTGATTTTAAGGTTAACAATAACGATTACAACAGGTTCATCAAGGCTTATTTCTTGGAAAAGTGCTGGGTTACTTTCGAGATATCTCTCACCCAATGCGATTTCTAAATAGTTACTCCAAGCGTTAGCCGTAGCATCAAGCATAGAGCCCATCGCCTTTTCGTATAAAACCAGTTCAATATCAGTATATTCATATTGTGGGTCGATATCCAAATCATCTTCGTCGCCCGTGCCACCCATCATTCTGTCAATCATATTGAGCATCAGCGCAGGATTTATATGGAAGAGAATTGGAAATTCCATATTGTCACCTGGGGCTTTTGTGTTCATAATCATAATTACGTCAGTGTCGGTCAGCATGTTACTAAACTCGAAATATCGCTGTTCTTCGACTGAAATAATCTCAACTTCACATACGGTTCTAAGCAAACCGTTTAGCCTTAATGTCAGTAGCCTTGCATAGTTGTCATAAACACTTTTTAAATGTTTTAGTCTGTCTTTATTAAATTTTTTAGGACTGCTAAAGTCATATTTTTTCCAAGCTTTGCCCTCTTCGTCCTCGCCTTTATTGGGAGAGCTGTTTCCGTTGCTTGCAGGGGCACTTGGAGCTGGGTCTGAAGCTATTGACTTTAAAAGTTCGTCTATTTCATTTTGGGATAATACTTCCGCCATATAGTCACCTCGTTTACATTACTGAAATTATGGGTTTTGAGTTGCAACACCTTCATACACTTCATTATAGAACGAGTCGAAAGTTCCTGTTGTTCCTGATCTGGAAATAAGGATTTCGACACGTCTGTTTTTGGTTCTGTCTTCTTCAGTGTCGAAGGGTGCTATAGGTCTAAACTGACCAAAGCCGAGGCTAACTAGTTTGCTTGGATCAATAAGATTTTTTTCTTGAATGAAAGCTGCAACAACAGCCGAGCGGTTTGCCGATAAAACACGGTCGAACATAAGTTCATTAGGCAAATCGGGGTGAGCCTGTGTTGTGTGTCCTAAAACTTGAATTTCGCCGATTGCTTCAGGCGCTTCGGCAATTATTTCCGTGAACGCATCAAGGACAACAACGCCCTCGGGTCTTAAAACAGAGCTGTCACCGTCGAAGAAAACGCTGTCGTTAAAGCGTATGAATTGATAGTCTGCACCTTTTGAAATTTCGATATCCACCGAATCTTCAAATTCTGCCTGCATTGCCTGCAAGTCAGCGTACATTTCTTCAAATTGTTTGTTTATATCAAATTCAACCGAACCAGGAACAGGGTCCGTTCCCTCGTCTAGGTTATTGGGGTCGGCGATTTGGGTGACATCTGTTGCGTCGGGGTTGAAACTTTGCACAAGATGAATCCATTTTGTTTGGTCAACTGTTGAGATTGAGTAAAGCAAAACAAAGAAACACATAAGCAGTGTAACCATGTCGCCATATGTATCCATCCAGTTTGAACCCTCTTCTGCCGATTTTTTAGTTCGCTTCATAGATCAAACTCCTAAAGTGAAATAGGGTACATTGTGATTATTTTTTCTTGCCTTTTTTGCCGCCGCCACCGTCGTCACCGCCGCCACCTTCGCTGTCGATAATTTTTCCTCTTTTCTTTTGGTGGAGCTGTGAGGCTAGGCGCTCTTTAAGGTTTTTTGGGTTTTCACCAGATTGAATTCCGATGACACCCTCTATTATAATCTGTTTATACAGAATTTCTTCCTCGTTACGAATACGGAGCTTTTTTGAAATTGGTGCAAAGATAAGGTTTGCAAACAAGCTTCCGTAAAATGTTGTGATAAGAGCAACGGACATGTCGGCACCGATATTTGATGAACCCGAGGTAACGTCCATACCCTTAAGCATGTTGATAAGTCCAACAAGCGTACCAACCATTCCGAATGCTGGACAGTATGCGTTAAGCTTGTCGTAAATTGCGATTTCGTCTTCATGTCGCTTGTCCATTGAAGCAACTTCACTTTCGAGAAGTTCACGAACTTTATCGGCTTCAACAGCATCGACAACGTACATAATTCCTTGTTTAAAAAATGGGTCTGTAAGTGCGTTTGCTTGTTCTTCAAGAGCAAGCAAACCATTTTTTCTGGCTAGTTGAGCAAATTCAACCAATGTTTCTATCGTGGGTTCTGGTCTAAACGCTTTAGCTGAAATTAGTGATTTACCGTGCTTAATAGTGTTTTTAAGCATATTTAGAGGGAAGCTTGCTATAACTGCGGCGAATGTACCACCCAAAACGATAGCAAGGCTGGCTGGATCTATGAAGTTACCTAGTTTATCTAAACCAATACCCCAGACTACGACTCCTAGTCCTGCTAAAATACCTACAATTGTTGTTACATCCATTGCGTTTAGTCCTCCCAGCCGAATGTTCTATGTATACATTCGTTACGAAATTTTACTATTTTTTCATAAATTATTTCTTTTGGCTCTTTGACAATATGATATCGTCCATTCATCATAATGATTTTGGATTCAGGGATAATTTCTATATTTTCGATTTGATTTGGGTTAATTAGAATGATTTCGTCGTTTATCTTAGTTAATTCTATCAAAATTCATCATCCTTTTCAAGTGTGGCGAAGAAAAAATCTTCGCCACTTTATAAATTTAACAAATTAGCGCTTCATATTAACTAATTCTTCTAACATTTCGTCAGTAACTGTGATGATTTTGGTGTTTGCTTGGTATCCTCTTTGTGTTGTGATCATACCAGCAATCTCTGTTGACAGGTCAACGTTCGCCATTTCGAGGTAGTTACTCAAAACTTTACCCATAGAACCTGTGCTTTGAACAGCGGTAACATCACCTGCGTTTGCTCCGATATTATATAGATAACCGGCTGTTTGATTAAGACCGTTTACGTTTTCAACAGAAGCAAGTGCAAGTTTACCGATTGTGATTTTTGAGTTGTCCATGGCAATACCTGTGACAACACCGTCTGTTCCTATTGTGACAGATTGGATTTCAAATTGTTCACCTGCATTATCAGGATCTTCTGGAATAACAATTCTTCCCATTTCATCATATGTATCTTCAAAATCTGTGCTTAATGGATCGTCTACAGAAAAACCATAAACATAGTTACCTTGTGCGTCAACAAGATAACCGTTATCGTCAATTGTAAAAATACCAACACGAGTTAGTGACATACCATTTTCTGCAAGTTCGTCAACAGGAACGTCGTCACCTGCGACTGCAGGACCAACGATGAAAAATCCTGTTCCATCTATCATACAGTTAAGGCCTTGTCCTGTGTATCCCCAGCTACCTACGCCGTGGTTTGTTGAGATAGAACCGAGGTTAACACCGAAACCGAGTTGTGAGCTGTTAACACCACCGATACCGCCGTCGACATCAGCACCGCCACTACCGACAGTGACATTTTGATACATAGCATCTTGGAAGTTTGCTGTACGAGCCTTAAAACCCCAAGTGTTAACGTTTGCGATATTATGGCTTATAACGTCCATTTTAGATTGGTGAGTCTGCAATCCTGAGATAGCAGCTGTCATTGATTTAACCATTTTTTAGCTATCCTTTCTTTATCCATGCGTTACCCTTGTCATTCGCACAAGGGCAATAAGCCTCCATAATGGTCCGGCTTATAATAAGATTGCGCTGTCTATATTTGTAAAAACTTTGTTTTTCATTTCAAGCGGATTCATAGTTGTAACCACCGTATTGTTCGGAATATTAACTACAAATGCACTTTCTTGCCCGATTATGACAACATCACGAGCACCTTTTTCTTTCGCCTTTTCGATGGCATGTTCAAGGTCGATTTTCATTTCATCAGTCATTTCAATTCCACGCTCGTTCATTCGAGTGAGGGCATGTTTTGAAAACTGTACCGAGCTTTCTTTTTTTATTTCTTTATCAAGAAGTTCGGCAAAATCGCTTTTCTGAGTTGAATTTGATTTATGTAATTGAAGGTCGTGATTTAATCGTAATTGGGAAATGCTGGTCATTTTATCTACCGACATTTTTGCCTCCGTTCTGAACTTATATGTTCAATTTTTTCGGATTACAGTCGGGATTTACTGTTACGAAAAATTATTCAGGGAAAATTAAATTTGCTTCAGAACTTTCTTCAACTTCAGGGAAAATCAAAGATTTGTCATCTTCTTCAGAGCTGTTATCAGGCTCGTCAGTTTTTTCTTTATCAGGGAAAATCAAAGCTTTTGCGGTTTGAGCTGTGCTGTCTGAAACATCATCGCTTCCGCTTGCCGCATTGACATTGTCATCGTTTTCAGATGAGCTATTGTCCCCTGTTCCTGATGTTTGTCCTGTTGCTGCAGCTTCTCCACCTGTTGTCGAATTATCTGTTGAAGTGTCTGTACTGCTGCCACCTGTTGTTGTATCGCCTGATACACCTGAGTTATCACCAGTTGTGGTGTTGGTTGTGTCATCTGTGTCAACGCCGTCAACAGTTTCGTCTTCAAGCTCTTCTTCAGGCACGACTTCCTCTTCGGGGACTTCGGATATTCCTGGAACTGTTCCGACAGTCATGACTTGTGAAAGGCTATATTCCTTATCTCCGATGAAAATTGATGGAACTGAACCCATTAAAACACCGTTTACAACGCCTGTTGTGGTTTTTTGTGTAGCTTCGCCTTCGTCATCATATTCCAGAATTGGAACACCAAAATCATCAACTTCAACTACGGTTACTGTTTGATTTACCATAGACATGCCGTATTGAGTGGAGTTGATTTGCGACATTTGTACGATTGCTTCAATCATTTGTGTTTGAACAAGTTGGTTCATCATCTCAGCAGTATCCATAGGATTATCTGCGTCTTGATATTTCATTTGGGTTGCAAGTAAGGTGTAAAAGTCATCAACTGTTAAAGTTCCGCTGGTACTATCAGTTTTTGTAGTGTAGCTGTAATTTGATACTGAAGCATTTTGGGATACGCCATCTACTGCCATTTACATCTCCTTTCTTCACATTTGCGTGAGTCCAAGTCTTAATTGTTGCAGAAAATCGGTTGAGTCGGCAAAATCTTTGCCATTGTTTTGATTTTCGCTTTGAGCTTGTCTGTTGCCTTGCTCGTCATTTTGACGCTCTTGTTGCATGAAATCCTTTGGCGGAGTTTCAAGAATGACCTGTGTTTCAGTGCCTGAACGGTTTTCCAAAATCGAAGCGATATCGCCTGAGTTTCTGGAAAGTGTTTGAAGCGTGTCAAGGTCAGAGCACAAAATTGTGACAACTGCTTTTCCTGCTTCCATAGAAGCCTTGATGGTTAAAGTTCCCAAATTTTCGGGTTGTAGCTGAATTTCAAAACTCTCCTTGCCTAACATGACATTTTCGGCTATGGTCTGGTTGATTTCAGATACATATTCAGGGCTTAAAATTTCACTTGCGGTCGGCACGGCACTTGCAGATAAATCATAGTTTAACTGAGTTGTCAAAGGCAAAATTATTGTGCTGTCAGAGTCAGATTGTGAATTTGAATTCATCAAAAATTCGCCTGTTTGACCGTTTTGTGACTGTGAAGCATTGGAATTTTCAGTCATGATTGGCTGAGTTCCGACAACGGTTTGAACAGTTTGTTCAACAGCTAAAAGCCCAGTTTCGCCTGTAGTTGCCATCGGTTTTTGCATATCGACAAATGCTGGATTTATGAAAAGTGACATGATGTCTGACATAAGTCCGTCTTCGTCGGTAAGCAAATTTTCAACAACGACTTCGGTTTCACCTGTGAACATTCCTAAAATTTCTTCTGTCGGTACAGTTTGAACTTTTGCCATCATTTGGGAAAAGTTTGTGCCTTCTCCAGCTGATTGGGCATTACTGCTTGGGGCTTGAGTTTGCGGTGCTTGGAAATTAATCTGGGGTATAGTTACTTGCATTGTTTCACCTCCCTTCAAGAATTAATTACTATAATATAATGTATATATACATATTATATTTTAAGCTCTTTTAGATGCAGTTGCGGTGTTTGAAACAAATTCTTCTATGAAATGTTCCTCGGCTTTCGCCACTGCTTTGGAGTATTCCTCTTTGCGTTTGTCTTTGATTTTATCAATGGAACTGCGATCCATTTTAGCGTTCATGAGTTCTTCGAGCTTTTTCTCTTTTTGCTTTTCAAGCTCTGATAGAACTTTTTTTGCCCTCTCTATTTGATAGGCTTTTTCGGTTAAAAAGACTTCGTATATATGTACGATATTGATTTTGCAACCGTTTGATTTTTCTTCGTCAAGTTTGATTGAACAATCAATTGCTTCCTTTTCCAGTCGTGCTATCACTGCTTCTTGGTCAGAAATTTTTGATAGAATTCCTGCGTGTTCATTTCGGATATTATCTTCAACTTGTTCCCTGTAACTCAAAACTTTTTGAAGGGAAAACTGGAATTTTTTCAAGGGTACACCTCCGATGTTTGCTGGGTAATTAGCCGTTTAAAACTGTGTCCATCATTTCGTACATTTTAGTTTGGTTGCAATTTTCGCCCATATCTTGCTTTAAAAATTCCTTGACGGTGTCAATCTTTTTAATAGCGTGATTTAGCTTTTTATTACTGCCGTCTTTATAAGCACCGATAGATATTAAATCTTCGTTTTGCTCATAAATACTCAAAATATCTCTCATTTGTGAGGCAGATTGTTTCTGTTTTGCGTCGACAATATTCGGCATAAGCCTTGAAATGCTTGAGCTGATATCTATTGCTGGGAAATGGTTTGAGTTGGCAAGTTTTCGACTTAAAACTATGTGTCCGTCCAAAATACCTCGGACGGTGTCGGCAACAGGCTCATTTGTGTCGTCACCCTCAACCAAGACAGTGTAAATTCCAGTGATAGAACCTTGGTTGAACATACCGCTTCTCTCCAAAAGTTTTGGAAATTCGGCATAAATCGACGGTGTATATCCACGGGCGACGGGTGGTTCGCCAGTTGCAAGCCCAATTTCACGTTGAGCCATGGCAAATCTTGTAAGTGAATCCATCATCAGCATAACATTTTTGCCTTGATCTCTGAAATATTCCGCAATTGTTGTTGCAACTAGTGGGCATTTCATGCGGAGCATTGCAGGCTGGTCGGAGGTTGCGACAACTAAAACCGAGCGTTTCATGCCCTCGGGCCCAAGGTCGTGTTCGACAAATTCCCTGACCTCACGTCCACGTTCTCCAACCAGTGCGATTACGTTTATATCGGCTTCAACATTTCGGGCAATCATGCCCAAAAGTGTACTTTTTCCAACACCTGAACCTGCAAAAATTCCTATACGCTGACCCTTGCCTATGGTGTTTAGGGAGTCGATTGCGCGTATTCCAAAATGCATTCTCTCCCTAATGGGAGGTCTGTCCAAAGGGTTGATTTTGGGGTTTTCTACATAATAAAATTTTTCTGAGGGGAAAGCCCCTTTTCCGTCAATTGGATTTCCCATGGCGTCGATAATTCTGCCTTTAAGAAACTGCCCGACAGGGATTTTTAAACGTTTTTTTGTGTTTCTAACAAAACTATCAGGTCCAATTCCTGGAATATCTTCATAAGCCATAAGTTGGATTTTATCGCCTTGAAATCCAACAACTTCGGCTGGGATTTGTTTTTTTTGGTCTTCATTATAAATGAGAACAATGTCGCCTATGTTTGCACCTTTGCCTGAAGCAGTCATAGAGATGCCCGTGACATTTTCAATTTTGCCGATATAACTGATGGTGTCGGCATTTTTTATCATCGTAGGTAAATCTCTTAGCATTGGCAAGCCCTCACTTAAAGTCGTGCATTATTTAAAATTTCCTTGATATTTTCAAGCTGTGTTTTAACACTGATATCCATAATTGCATCGGGTGTTTCAACTATGCAAGTTCCTGGTTCGCTCTCGTCGATAACCACAATTTTTACACTTTCGGCTATATGCGAAATGCTCTCTAAAAATTCTGTATCGCCAGAAATGTCAATGCCTTCGCCACTATTACCTATATAAATTTTAGCCCAACTTACTTTTTTCATTTTTTCGGTTGCGACCAAAATCATTCGCTCAATAACTTCTTTGCTGGACTTCAAACTTGTTTGAACTATTTTTTCTCCGATTGCGATTGAAATATTTTTTAATGCATCTAAATATTGCTCTAAAAGCTTTTCTTTCTCCTCAGAAATTTCATAAATTTCATTTTCAAGTCTTTCCATAAAATTGTTGAGCTCTAAAGTGATTTTTTTGTCTGCATCTTCGGTTGCCCGTCGAAGACCTTCGGCATAGCCATCTTCTTCGCCTTTTGCAAATGACTCATTATATTTTTTTTCAGCCTCAACTTTGCATTTTTCCTCGGCTTGGAGAATGATTTGCGTTGCAGCTTCACGGGCGTCGGCAACTATTTGCTCTGCATCGGCAATTGCTTTTTGCAGTGTGTTTGTCGCCAAAAGATCCTCTTCAAAAACATCTTCTTCGGGGATGAATTCTTCTTCTACTTCTTCGATTTTAATTTCATCTATAATTTCTTCGATTATAGCAAAATTGCTGTCGAGATTTATGGTTTTGGGCACATAAAGACTGATTTCTCTATTGAAAGGGTTATCGGGCTTTAATATGTTAGACAATTATATCATCTCCTCCGCCGCCTTTACCGACGACAATTTCACCTTCTTCTTCAAGCTTTCTAATGATGTTAACGATACGTTGTTGCGCTTCTTCAACATCGCGAAGTCTTACATTAAATGTAATTTCAAGGTCGGATTTAATTGTTTCAGCCATTCTGGAAGACATGTTTGCAAAGAAAACATCCATGATTTCTTGACTTGAACTCTTAAGCGCATAGACAATGTCTTTCATGTTGCAATCTCTGATAAAACGTTGAATTGAGTGGCTGTCCATAAGTAGAATATCTTCGAAAACGAACATTTTTTTGCGGATTTCTTCTGCAAGTAATGGGTTGACTTTGCTCATCTCGTCGAAGATAAACTTCTCGTTTGACCTGTCCATGTGGTTCATGACGTCTGCGATATAGTCTATGCCGCCGATTTCTGTAAAGTCTGTTGTGAGAACGCTGTCGAATTTTTTGAGTAGACTGCTTTCAATTGCACGGATAACTTCTGGTGAAGCACTTTCCATTTGGGCAATACTTTGAACAACCTTGATACGTGTTTTGTCGGGAAGTTCAGAGATAAGTGCCGCCGCTTGTCCCGGTTCTGCATAAGACAAAATCAAGGCGATTGCCTGAGGGCGCTCACGTTGCAAAACAGAATACAAGCTTTTTGTATCCATTTTTTGTATGAATTCAAATGAACGATTTTTAAGATATCTGTTCATTTTCTTCAGAAGTTCGGCAGCTGCCGCTTCGCCATAGGTTCTCTCTAAAACTGCACGGGCATATTCAATGCCGCCTTCTGTGACAACCTTTTGCGTTAGGCAAGCTTTGTAAAAATCATCCATTACAACGCTTGTGTCGTCTGAGGACATGTGCCCTAGTTTAGCAAGCTCTAATGTTAATTTTTCTACGTCTTCTTCGCTTAAATATTTATAAACTTTTGATGCACTATCAGCACCTAAAGCGGCGACGATAACAGCCGCTTTTTTTTGAAATGTAAGTTCAGGAGCAACGGCAGCGACTTCTGGCGTTTCGGCTACTTCTTGCTCTGTTTCTGTATCAGCTTTTTTAGAACTACGTGCCACTTTCATCGCCTCCGTTCAACCATTGTCTAATCATTTGTGCAGAAATTTCGGGATTTTCGTCGGCAAAAGCACGAACCATGTCACGAATTTCTGTTGATTTATCGGGCGGAATATCGCCAAAGCTTGCAAATTCAACTCCATCACCGTTGACAAATCCAGCAATTTCACCTGCTGCGGCTGCTTCTGCTGCGGCGGCAAGACGTTTTTTCTTGGATCTTTTTGCAAGGATTATTGCTAGTACTATTACTAAAATCAACACAGCCAGACCGATAATTGCTACAAGTGGATTTTCTTGTATGTATTCAATCGGAGAAATGTCAATTCCAAGCCCTGAAGAATCACTGCCTGAGCCGTAGAACGGTGCGGCGATAATTGAAATTTTATCCGCTCTGACATCTGCTGCTATACCTGTTGCGTTACCGATTAAATCTCTCAAAAGTGATTCGTCGATTATTGTCGCTTCAAAACTGTTGATTGAAACTGCAACAGAAACGTCTTCAATTGTTGCGCCTTCTTCTTGTTGAGTTTGTTCAATTTCTTGGTTTACGAGATAATCTCTGTCGGCGGCGGTGCTTAAAACGTCGCCACCTGCTGTGTCTTCGTTGCCATTATATTGAGTTGCCTCTGCGTTTGTTTCAGTTCCGACGACTTCGTTTGCTCCGTCGCCACCTTGAAGAATTTCTGAAGAGGTTGTTTCGTGTGAAACGATGCCTTCTTTGTCGAATTCGTCTATTTTATCGGGAGTTGTGTATGTTGTGGTTTCTTTAACAGAAGAAGCAGAATTTAGCTTGCCCCAAACAGAAACTCTAACATTGTCTTCGCCATAAAATGGAATTAAAACATTAATCGCTTTACGTGTTAGCTCGTTTTCCATTTGCCTTAGAGTTTCCTCGGCAGAAACACCTTCGCCTGTTAACTCGGCTGTGGAAACTTCAAGTCCGTTGCCGTCGATGACAACAACATCTTCCATCAGCATTCCAGCAACACTAGTGGAAACAAGGCGTTGTGCAGCTTGCGCTTGCTCTGCTGAGGGCGCTCCACCATCGTTCATTATAATGGTAACGGAAGCACTTGAACCCTCTTTTTCGCTTGCAGGCGACAAAATATATTGGTCTTCTTCAACTAGGGCGATTGTGACTTTTGCGTCTTTAACTCCGCCCCAAAGTCTGATAGTTGAGCCAATTCTGTCCTGCAAATCGTATAGCTCTAGTTGTTGATTTTCAGCATCGGTTGACATGCCACCGGCATTGTCTAGATATGTACCATATGCAAATCCGCTTTTGGGATAGCCCTCAAAAACTAAAGTTGCACGGGTATTGTCGACAACCTTGCTGTCGACAAGAATATCCCCGTTTTGCAGATATTGATATTCAATTCCCTGTTCTTGGAGTCTTCCAGTGATTTGTGTTGCCTCGTCAGGTGCAACACCAGCAAACAAAACTTCATAGCTTGTGCGGTTTAGCATGACCGCACCAACAATTGCAAGAACAAGCACCAAAACAGCACCGCCTATAATAAGACCGAGTGTTTTTTTGCTAAATTTTTGAAGAAATTGTTTGAATTGAGATAACCAAAGTTTAATTTTGTCCATAAAAAATGCCTAACCTTCTCAGTTTAAATCAAAGACCAATTCTTATCAGTTCATTATAAGCTTCTAGAGCTTTATTTCTTAACTGAACTAACATATCAACAGATAATTGAGCTTCGGAAGCGGCGATAGTCACGGTGTGTGCGTCGTCTAGCTGTCCTGTTGCGAGCAAATATTGTTTGTGTTCTAAGTTTTTTTGAGTTTCGGTTACGTCATCAATAGCGTTTTGAAAAATATTAGCAAAAATTCCGCTGTCATCATTTGTAATATTGGTTTCTTTCATTTGAGAAAAAGTCTGTAGTCTGTCAATTGGAGCGATAAAACCATTATTCATAATCGTCCATACCTTTCGATTTTTTTATTTATAACTAACCTTTGATAGCTGTGCTCAATCTGTTTATGTCGCTACTGATTGAATCTAGAGCATATCTGTACTGAAAAGAAGTTCTGGTGAGCTCAATCATTTCGACTTCAACGTTGACATTGTTTCCGTCAAGGCGAAGTCCTTCGTTTTGGGAAGTGTGAACTTTTGCAAAAGATTTGTCTATTGCATCTTTAAAGCTATCACCGCCCATGTTTAAAGCGGCGTCTAGTTCTTTTCTGAACTCTTCTTCAAAAGTTACGTATTGGGCTTTATAGCCAACAGTGTCATTATTTGCAATATTGTTTGAAGTCACACCTTGGCGTAACCAGAGGTAATCGAGTGACTTGTTAAGCATATTTATAGAATTTCCATATATAGTATTCATATTTTACCCTCGTTTACATAATATTACTTAAAACATAATTTACTTTATTATACATCCAATTAGAATTTTTTTCAACATTTTTTTGCAAATTTCGACAATAAGTGCATAATTACTCAAAAAAAATAATTTATAATCATAAAAATAATATTTTTGAACAATTTTTAAACAAAGCATTGAAAATTTTTTCAATTTACTGTATAATATTTGTGCGAACTTATTTATGTAAGCAATGGAGTGAAAAACATGAGTTTAAAATTGTGTAGCAAAGCTGCGATATACGACAACGATGGTGATACCATTCTTTGTCAGGCAAGCGTTAGGGATGTAGATGGAAATACTGCAACCCTTGTTTTTGATGAAAATGATATAGAAATACTCGAATCAGAAATGATAATTACATTTTATGATGATGTTTTGGGTTTGATTACATACAATTGTCAACTTGCGGCAGGAAAAAAGTTTATAGACAAAGACAGAAAATATAAACAAGCACTTAAATGCGTACTTGGAGAGCAATTGTCCGTTCTTCAAAGAAGGTCTGACATTAAAGTTCATGTCGACATTCCTGTCAGATTGCTAATTCCGCCAACTGTTGAACTGCCGCCCGAATTTTCCGAAGGTGAAAAACATAGGGGGGCAACGATTGTTGTGGGCACAGCCTTTGACCTAAGCGCCGGAGGACTGTTTCTACACACCTTGTGCGACATCCCTGAGGAGAGCAGCTTTAGTATTTTGTTGCCTGTTTCGTCCGACAAGGCGATTGAGCTTGACGTGACTATGCTTAGAAAAGTGCCACCTGAAGAAAATGCTGAAAATAAAAATTTTGGCTATGGCTGCAAATTTGTCAATATGAGTTCAAGCACAGAAACAACCATACGTAGCTTTGTCTTTAGACAGCAAATGTTAAATCGTAAAATGAGATAAAATGAGATTAAAAAAGTCAAAAATCCAAACTGGATTTTTGACTTTTTTTATTCAAATCTATTCAGCCTCAACTACCTCAGCTGTTCCGGTTTCTTCAAGAATTTCGGCTTTGGTTTCGTCAATCAATCCTGAGGGTTTGTAGTTTAGGAAGTAGATATAAATATCGACTATCGCACGGTAAAGTTCTTCAGGAATTTCAGAGCCGAGTTTTAACTGAGTGAGCATGGTTGCAAGTGAGTTGTCTTCATAGACAGGAATGGAATTTTCCCTTGCGACTTCGACAATTTTCTCCGCAAGATATCCCATGCCAGAGGCAACTATAATCGGTGCGGCTTTGCCTGCTTCGTCATAGGAAAGCGCAACCGCCTTTTGGTTTAAAATTTCATTAAATTGAGACATTTACAGAGTTTTTCCTTTCAAAAATTTGTGGAAATGCAGTGGAAATTGGAATTGAACGCTTGTCGGTTTCTATAAAAAGTTCATCGGTTTTGATGTTATTTAAAGCCAAAATTCTGGAAATTTCATCTCGAATTATGCCTATATCTTTTTCCAATTCCTCGGGGCAATTTAGCTGTAATTTTATGCTTTCGTTTGTGTATAAAAAGTATAAATCAAAAAATCCAACCTCTTGAATGTCGAATTTTATAAGACCTTGCAAAGTCTTTTCTTTGCCGTTTTTGTCCTTATTTCCCTCGGCGTCGGGGTCTATCCACATCTCGGAAAACATCAGTCTTTCGCCAACTTGTAGTGGTAACATCAAGTGCAAAACAGGCATATAAACGCTTTCGTTTAGTAGTATAGACTGCATTAAATTTCTGAAAACCATTTTGTTTTCAAGCCCTGCTTCGCCTGAAGCTCCGTTACGGATTAGCTCTATCATGCTGTCTGCCCACTCTTGTTGGTTTGCGGTTTTTTTATAGTCAGTTCCTTCCAAAACTTGAAGCAAAACTGAGGTGTCGAAGTTTTTAAATTCCTGTTGCATGGCTTGATATTTCATGAGATTTTCAAAGGCCATAACAACACGGTCAGCAGAGCCGTTTTCACATCTTGCCATCAAAGTTGCAAGTGCAGCCGTGAGGTCACGAAGGTTTCCTCTGTTGTTGTTTCGGGTTATGTAATTATTCAGGAAGGGCAAAATTTCACCTTTGAAAACAGTGATATTTTCAGCCATACCCTCTCCCCTGCTACCTATATTATAATTGAGTTTTGTCAGCAGAGTATGGAAACCCTCCTTTGAAGATTGGAGCAAGTTTTTGTCAATTTGGTTTAACAAATCCGAAGCTGTGTTCATAAGGTGCGAACTCTCGCTCATATCGGTGTATCTTCGCAGAAAATCCAAAATTCCCGTTTTGAGTTCAACTGAAGTTGTGTTTTCAAGTACTTGATTTAGTAAGGTGAAAAATGAACCTGTGAATTTTAAAGATGCGTTGGCTTGGTTTTGGACATAGTTTAAAACGTCAGCTTCGCCCATGCCTATCATTTCAAAAAATTGGGCAATTTGCTCTGCAAAATTATTTCCAACACCTGATTCAACTATAGAGCCGAATTTTTGGAAAAATAATTTTGAAAATTCTTCGGTCATATTCGGGAGCATTTTTGTCTGCTGTACAAAATTTTCAAAGTTTGAGTCATATCGGAATTTTAGCCCAACCCCATTATCTTGCGGTGCTGAATCGCTTCGAGCGTCAGGTTTTGAAACCTTATCGGGCGTTATCGGCGCTTGAATTGCGGGGTCTGTGGTCTTCACGGGCCCTGTTTTCACATGATTTGCATTATCAAAACCACTTATAGGGGTGGTAACTTTTAATATATTAGACATTTTTTCACCTACTACAAAAATTATTGTTTCATTTTATAAAAGTTTATGGTATAGTTAAGTAGACATATTTTAAAAGTGTAAATTCGACATTTTTAAAATCATCATATATACTTTAACATATCACGAGATATGTTGCAATCTATTTTGTATTCTAATCATAAGGTGGTGCCAATTTAAATGAGCAATATAAATGATAGCTTATTTGAAGCGTATTTGTTCGAAACAAATTCTCTACTCGAAAAACTGGACGAACTTCTTCTTGAAGCGGAGAGTTCTGGGGACTTGAGTGAAGATGCCGTCAACGAAATCTTCCGAAGCATGCATACAATCAAAGGTTCTTCTGCTATGATGGAGTTTAAACCTCTTATGGAAATTGCTCATCATGTTGAAGATCTGTTCTTTGCAATTCGTGAAAATGGCATGGGAGATTTTAGTCAAGAGAAAAAAGGTGAACTTTTTAACTTGCTATTCAAATGCAATGATAGGCTGAAAGAAGACGTTTTAAAAGTTGAAAATGGAGAAGAGCTAAGTGACAACATTGCCGATTTTATTGAAGAAATCGACTCTTTCTTAAAGTCGACAAAAGACGAACCTGCAAAACCCGCTCCTGCACCTGTTGAAAACAAAGCTCCCGAAAGCGGAAATGCTGAAGTAACACGAGTTGTTGAAGTTGACCCTGAAGCACTCGTTGGTTTTACTTCTGAAATTGACGCACCAGAGCATCCATATTATCTTCATATCTTTTTTGATGATGACTGCGGAATGGAAAACCTTAGGGCTTTTATAATCGTTACTGCATTAAAAGAAGCCGAAATGGAGTTTTTATTTTCACCACCTGACATTGAAACAAATTCGGAAACTTCCGAAAAAATTGTCAATGATGGATTTTATGTTTTCTTCAAAACAGATGATGAAATCGAAAAAGCAATACAAGCTATTGCTTCAATGGCAAACATCAAATCTTATGAAGTTTTGATGAATCCAAAGTATATCGACCCTGAAGCGGAAAAAGAAGCGGCGGCAGCTGCAGCGGCTGAAAAAGAAGCCGAGGCAGAAGTTGAAGTTGAAGAAAAACCAATTCAAAAAGCCGAGCCTAAAGCCGAAGTTTCAAAACAAATCAAAGCTTTAAGTAATACAAAACAAAGCCTTATCAGCGTTAGCCTTTCAAAACTTGATAAACTTATGGCGCTAGTCGGAGAAATTGTTATCACCGAATCTATGGTGGCATCATCTCCCGAGCTAAAAGGCGTAAAGCTTGATAATTTCCTTAAATCTACAAGACAGCTCAGAAAATTAACCGATGACTTGCAAGATATTGCCATGTCACTTCGAATGGTTTCTGTTTCTGCTGTTTTCCAAAAAATGAACCGTATTGTTAGAGATATGACAAAATCTCTAAACAAAGACGTTGCACTTACGATTATTGGTGAGGACACTGAGGTTGACAAAACTATTGTCGACTGCATTGCCGACCCCATTATGCATATAGTACGAAATGCCATGGATCACGGCATTGAAAAAACTGCCCAAGAAAGAATTGACAAAGGTAAAAACCCTCAAGGCGCTATTGTTCTGTCTGCTGAACACACAGGCAGTGAAGTTATCATCAAAATTTCAAACGATGGTAGTGAAATGGATGCAGAGAGAATTTTGGCTAAGGCAAACAAAAAAGGTCTTCTTTCAAAACCACCTGAAGAATATACTCGCAAGGAAGCTTTGTCGCTTCTCATGCTTCCAGGTTTTTCAACGAACTCACAAGTCACTGAATATTCAGGCAGAGGCGTGGGACTTGACGTTGTTAAGAAAAATGTTGAGTCAATCGGCGGAACAGTCACAATCACAAACGACCCTGGTGATGTCTGCTGCTTCACTTTGAAAATTCCGCTAACACTTGCAATTGTTGACGGTATGGAAATTTCTGTCGGCGGAGAAGCTTTCACAATTCCGATTGCAAATATCAGGCAGTCATTCAAAGCTGATGACTCCGATATTTTATTCGACGCTTCAGGAAATGAAATCATCTCATGGCAAGGCGAATTTTTCCCTGTTGTCAGACTGTATGATGCACTTCAAATCCCAGCGGAGTCAACAAAAATTGCTGATGGTATCTTGATTTTGGTTGAAGCAAATGAAAAACCATACTGCCTATTTGTTGACAAACTTCACGGCGAGCAACAGGTTGTTGTTAAGCCACTCCCCTCATATTTAAATGCTTACAATATCAAAAATTCCGGTATTAGTGGTTGCACAATTTTGGGTAACGGTAATATCAGCATCATCCTTGATATTGGCAATCTATATACTTCAACTCAAAGACCATAATAGGAGGTGCAGTTATGACAGATTTTGATTTTGACAACAATGAAATTGAATTTGACAGCGATAATGAAGCTCTAATTCAAGACTATGTCCCCAAGGACATTAAAAGCTACCTAACCTTTAAATCAGACGATGTGGTTATGGGTGTTCGTGCAGAAACTGTAATTGAAATAATTGCAAACTACATGATACGTCCTGTTCCGAAATTGCCTGAATTTATCAAAGGTGTTATAAATTTACGTGGACAAGTGCTTCCTGTAATTGACATGCGTTTACGCATGAACAAATCAGAAACCGTGTCTACCTCCGAAACTTGCGTCGTAATTTTGGACATAGACGGAACAGAAGTTGGGCTTATAGTCGACTCGGTTTTGCAAGTTCAAAGTGTCGATATGAACAAAGTTTCCCCTGTTCCTGTGAAAAATGGTGATGCACTAGCAGACACTATGATTAGACTGTCTGAAGACTGCGTTGCACTTCTTCTCAATTGCCCTGCAATCATTGCAAACGTATATTAATGGAGGTGGCTAAGTGCTAACCCTTACGCAAGAAGATTATCTCAGGCTTGTTAAGTTTATGCGTACAAATTACGGCATAAATTTGGAGCGAAAAAAGGAACTTATCCAGAGTAGATTGTCAGATATAATCGCTTCAATGGGATATACTTCCTTTAAAGACTATGTAAAGCATATAGAAACAAGCAAAGACCAAAACGAAATTGAGATTATCGTCAATGCCCTTACCACAAATTACACATATTTTATGCGTGAAAACACCCATTTTGACCATTTTAGGGACGTAATTCTCCCAGATTTGGAAAAAAAGAAAAAGGACAAAGTTTTAAGTATATGGAGCGCAGGTTGCTCTTCGGGTGAAGAACCATACACGCTTTCCATGCTTATAATGGATCATTTTGGCGAAAAAGCCAAGCAGTGGGACACGAGAATTTTAGCTACTGACATTTCCGAAAAAGCTTTGCAAAAGGCTTTAATTGGAAAATATAAGGAAGAGTCAATCTCAAAAGTTCCTGAAAGCTGGAAAACGAAATATTTCGGCAAACCCGACAAATTGGGCGACTGCCAAGTTTCCGACCAAATTCGTGCAAATGTCATCTACAAAACTTTTAATTTAATGGATAGAATACAATTTAAATTAAAATTTGATGTTATTTTCTGCCGAAATGTCATGATTTATTTCGACAGAGATACTCAAAAAGCACTAACCAAAAGGTTTTACGATGCGACAAACAGTGGCGGATATCTGTTCATTGGGCACTCTGAAAACCTTGTGGATAATGAAATGGGATATAATTATATCATGCCGGCGGCATACAGAAAAAATTAATAAAAAAATTTTAAATTTTTACTTAAGTAATTAATTTAACCGCCGATATATCTAAGTGAACATGAAACAGTGTTGCGCGCCACGGTTTCTTGTAATACAATTTAAAAAAGAGAGCAAGGATGCTCTTTAAAATTCAAGGAGGAAAATTCAATGCGTATTCAACATAATATTACAGCTCTAAACTCATACCGTAACCTAGGTATCAACAACAGTGCAGTTTCTAAAAACCTAGAAAAACTTTCTTCAGGTTATAGAATCAACCGCGCTGGTGACGATGCTGCTGGTCTTGCTATCTCTGAAAAAATGAGATCACAAATCACAGGTCTTGAAACAGCTCAAAAGAATGCTCAAGACGGTATTTCACTTGTTCAAACTGCTGAAGGTGCTCTAACTGAAGTTCACTCAATGCTAAACCGTATGGTTGAGCTTGCAACACAATCTTCAAACGGTATCTATACAGATTCTGACCGTGCAAAACTAAACGACGAAATCAACCAACTAAACGACGAAATCGACAGAATTTCTGAAGCTACAAACTTCAACGGCATCAACCTACTTGATGGTTCTCTAGCTTCTAAAGCTGGTGTAAGCGGAGTTACAACTGATATAGCTGGTACAACCACTCCGTTAGCAGCAACTGGTGGTGCTAAATTCTCACAAGTCCTAACATTTGCTCAGGGCACTGACGAAGAAACTCAAACAGTTGAACTTGCTTACTTAGATAAAGATGGTGTGGCACAAAATGCTACAATTTCTTTTACAGCAGGTTCAACAGCTGCTGAAACAGGCACTAGTGCTCTTGAAGCACTTAAAGGTGTATTTGGTGAAGGATATACACTTACTGCTTCTGCTGCTGCTATCACTATAACAGCAAACGAAATTGTTGGTGAAGAAACATCAGTTCTAAAAATGACACAATATGATGGTACTTCTACAACAGCTGAAACAACAACTGTCGCTGCAGCAACAGCTGGTAAAGATAATCTATATACAGCAACACTCAATACCGCAGATTTGGCAGATGAAATTTTCTTAGAAGTTGACGGACAAAAATTCCAAGTTCTTTCTGAAGGTAAAACTGCTGAAGCTGGATACACAGGGATTTTTGTTGACCAACAAACAGGCGCACTAACAGGAGACTCAATCAAAGAAGTTGCAACTCAACTACAAGAACTTGGTATTGATGTTAAAGCAACTGCTACAGCACTAGAATTTACAGAAAAAACTGATTCATCTGTTAAAGGTGGTCTAACACTACAAATCGGTGATACATCAGACCAATTCAACAAACTAATTGTTGGTGTTCAAGATATGAGTGCTGATGCTCTAGGTCTAGGCTCACTTGATATCTCAACATATGAAGGCGCTTCTGCTGCTATCGATGCTATCAACGCTGCTATCGAAAAAGTTTCAACAACTCGTTCAGCAATGGGTGCTATCCAAAACCGCCTTGACCACACAATCAACAACCTAGGTGTTACAACTGAAAACATGACTGCTGCTGAAAGCCGTATTCGTGACGTTGACATGGCTAAGGAAATGATGGAATATACAAAGAACAATATCCTTGTTCAATCTTCACAAGCTATGCTTGCGCAAGCTAACCAAATTCCACAAGGCGTTCTACAACTTCTACAATAATCAACGGATTATAAATAAAAATGTCGCCCTCGGGCGACATTTTTTATTTTAATTTTACTATATATCCCCTGTTTGCTTCGCAACAATTCCAACCGCCCCATACTTCTCACGGAGTTTGGGTTTTTCTATTTTTCCAGTCGGATTTCTAGGAACTATATCAAAAATAACTTCTCTTGGTCTTTTATATCTAGGTAAAGAATGACAAAATTCGTCAATTTCTTCCTTCGTGCAACTAACATCGGGCTTCAATTCAATAATAGCTGCTGTGATTTCACCAAGCCTTGCATGAGGTCTGCCGATAACTGCAACATCCTTTATCTTGTCGTTTGCACGCAAAAAGTCCTCAATTTGCACAGGATAAATATTTTCACCACCAGTGATGATGACATCTTTTTTGCGGTCAACCAAGTAGTAAAAACCATCTTCGTCAATCCTCGCCATGTCACCAGTGAACAGCCAACCATCAGCCAAAACCGCCTTGGTCGCCTCCTCATCCCTGTAGTAACAAGTCATCAGTCCTGCGCCCGAAACCGCAAGCTCCCCTACCTCACCTTTGGCTACTTCATTTCGATTTTCATCGACAATTTTCGCAGACCAACCAAATCCAGGTATGCCAATTGCGCCAACTTTGTGAATATTTTCTACACCAAGGTGTATGCAACCAGGGCCGATTGACTCGCTCAAACCGTAGTTTGTGTCGTAATCATGATGTGGAAAATACTCTTTCCAACGCTTGATAAGGCTTGGTGGAACAGGTTGAGCGCCGATGTGCATTAGTCGCCAAGCGCTTAAATCATAGTCTGAAAGCTTCAAAACTCCACTGTCAAGTGCATCCAAAATGTCCTGTGCCCATGGAACTAATAGCCAAACTATGGAAACTTTTTCCTCGCTCGCAGTTTTTAAAATCCACTCAGGACTAATTCCACGGAGCAAAATTGCCTTACTTCCAGCCAAAAGACTGCCAAACCAGTGCATTTTTGCGCCTGTGTGATACAGCGGTGGCATACATAAAAAACAGTCGTTTCTGTCTTGTGAATGGTGCTTTTGCTCGCAAAGACAAGCGTGAACAAGGCTCTCGTGATTGTGCAAAATCGCCTTCGGGAAACCAGTTGTGCCAGAGGAAAAATAGATAGCAGCGTCGTCAGTGTCAGAAATTTCAATCGACGGATTTCGACCAGTGCAGTACGACAAAAATTGGTAATAGCTCTGCGCATATTCAGGAGTGTGCCCACCGACGTAGTATAGACTTCTAATATTTGGAATATCATCTTTGATTTCAGCAACACGATCTTTAAATTCTCTGCCAAAAATTAGGAGAGAAGAGTCTGAAAGGTCAAGGCAATACTTAATTTCGTCAGCAGTGTAGCGGTAGTTGAGCGGAACTGCAACAGCTCCGGCTTTAAGAGTCCCGAAATAAATCGGTAGCCATTCTATGCAATTCATCAGCAAAATGGCAACTTTTTCGCCTTTTTTGATGCCATTTGCAAGTAATAAATTGGCAAATTGGTTCGCACGTCTGTCAAAATCTTGCCAAGTTAATTCACGGCGGTATGCGTTATCGACGTCGGCTTCGACCAGATTAAATTCTGACCAGTCCAATGTTTTTCTGCCCTCACGTTCGGGGTTGATTTCGATTAAACATGTTTCAGTTGTGTATTTTTTTGCATTTCCTTCTAAAAAAGTGGTAATTGGCATGTTATTTCTCCTTTTTTGCATAAAAAAATCCCGTCCTATCCTAAGGACGAGATTGAAAATTCTCGTGGTACCACCTTGGGTTTGCACATGCCTCACGACATATGCCTCGCAGAGTTCAAAAAAACTCTCGGTGCTGTAACGTGCACTCACGTCGTAGCCTACTTGATATCGTTCGGTACGCTGCTAAGAGATGTATTCACAAAGAAAAACCATGCGCCTCTCATCAAACGGCAACTTTCTGAATGGATAAAAACTTTGTTACTTCTTCCCTATTATCGCTTTTTAATATGCATTATATTATAGACCTATTTTGGTCGTTTGTCAATAATTTTTTAATAAAATTTCAATTTCTTCTGCTCTGCAATTAAATGTAATACTTAATCTGCCATTTTTAACTGAAATTTCGGATTTTTTTCCAATAAATTCATTGCTTACTCCCAGTGGGTGAGTTGCCGTTAAATTTCCATTTTTTAACTCATATTTGAGACCTGAAATGTCAACATTTTCCGCTTTTTCACTGTTTGCAAAGACAGAAATATAGCCATTTTCACGTTTTGGCAAGTTGATTTTGCGGTTTTTTATCACAGTTAGCGCAGTGTTTTCTCCCCAAAGCCAAGCAGTTAAATTTTTTTCTGCTAGGTAATTTAAGCATTGAATATTCGCCAAACTGTGGTCAAATCTTCCACCTAAACCGCCATAAATTAGGAATTTTTTATACCCTAATTCTATGCCCTCGCAGATTGCAAGGAACATGTCCGTGTCGTCTTTTTCGGGCTTGTGTACCAAGGTTTTGGTGGAATTTGGAATATAGCCAAGCGAGTCAAAATCACCAACAGCGAGGTTTGGTTCTATACCTATTTTTAGTAAATGTGCATAGCCACCATCGGCGGAAATTATATAGTCATTTTCATTTTTATTAATCGAAATGCCCTCACAGGCGCCTGCGCCAACAATATAACAAATTCCTTGCATAGTTGCTCCAATACTTTTTTTACTGATAATACCATATTTACGCAAAAAGTCAATAAAAAACTCTTTATTTTTAGAAATTTAATGTTATAATGTATTAATGTGCTGAATAAAAAAAGAGAGGAAGTAACAAAAATGCGTTTTGCGAAGAGAATGGAAAGATTTACCGAAGGTGTTTTTTCAACACTTTTGGATGTAAAAAATAAAAGAATTGCCGAGGGAAAATCTGTGGTCGACCTCAGTGTCGGCACTCCGAACATCCCCCCTGCCCCTCATATTAAGGAAGCAATTGTCAATTCTATTAATGATAGTTCAAAATTTATTTATGCGATTTCTGACACGAGTAGACTGAAAAATGCGGTTGCAGATTGGTATAAAACCAGATATGATGTCATCTTAAACCCTGAAACCGAGGTGGTTTCTTTGCTTGGTTCACAGGAGGGACTCGCTCACATTTCGCTGACTTTGGCTGACGAGGGAGACATAATTATGGTGCCTGACCCTTGCTATCCTGTGTTCAGCGACGGCCCTAAAATCGCTGGTGCTGAACTTTACCACATGTTGCAAAGACCCGAAAATGATTTCATCATAGATTTAAGAGAAATACCCACAGATATTGCAAAAAAAGCAAAAATGATGATAATTTCATATCCAAATAATCCCACAACAGCTGTTGCTCCTGATAGTTTTTATCTCGATTTAATCAAGTTTGCAAAGGAATTTGACATCGCTGTTTTGCACGATAACGCATACAGTGAGCTGACTTTTGATGGAAAAACAACTGGCAGTTTTCTTAGATTTGAGGGTGCTCGTGAGGTCGGAGTTGAGTTCAATTCACTGTCAAAAACTTACGGTTTAGCAGGTGCAAGAATTGGATTTTGCGTTGGTAATTCTGACATGGTATCACACCTTAAAAAGCTCAAATCAACCATGGATTACGGCTTGTTTTTGCCACTTCAAGAGGGTGCAATTGCTGCTATTTCAGGCGACCAAGCATGTGTGAAAACCACCTGTGATGCATATGAAAAACGTAGAGATGTACTTTGCGATTCGTTTTCAAAAATAGGCTGGAAAGTTGAGAAATGCCCTGCAACTATGTTTATTTGGGCTAAAATACCTGGAAAATATTCAAGTTCTGCCGATTTTGCGATGCGACTTGTCAACGAAGCCGGTGTGATCGTAACCCCTGGAATTGCCTTTGGAGAGAGTGGTGAGGGTTATGTTAGAATTGCCCTTGTACAAAACGAAGAGGAAATTTTGAAGGCAGCCGAAGCGATTGATAAAAGTGGTATTTTGAAATAAAAATTTGGCAATTTTTAAAGATTTTTGCTTCGGCAAAAAGAACGAGGGAACGGAGAATTTTCGTTGCGACGAAAAGAACGAGAGAACGAAGAGAACGGTCTCCGACGGCTCACTTTTTCTCGTGAAAAAGTAAGCAAAACACGTCGGGGAAACACCCCCGAACGGTGGGAACGATTAAGGGTGCAGAATATACAGACTATAATAAAAATGAAAAATTTTGAGTAGTTGCAATCGCACTAAAAGAGAGCAAAACTAACAAGGGCTAATCGCCCTTCGGGTGTCCCGTTGGCTACTCATCTGAAAAACTTTATAGTAGGAGGGTCTATTTAGTCCTGTAAAATGCGAACTTTGCAAAACGCTTCGTATCTAGCAGTTTTAAATAGACCCTCCTACTCGTGGATTTTGCTGGTGAGTAGTCAACGGGCGTTTTTTAGGCGTCAGCCGTGGTTTCGCTTTCTTTTGGTGCGATTGCAACTGGTGATTATCTTGCCGATTTTGTTAGTCTGTATATTCAGCACCCTATCGCATCCCACCGTTCGGGGGTGTTTCCCCGATGAGTTTTTTCCATACTTTTTTTCTCACTAAAAAAAGTATGCCCTCGGAGAGCGTTCTTTTTCGGCGCAACGAAAATTCTCCCCGTTCTTTTCGCCGAAGCGAAAACCCTTCTCGTTCTTTTCGTCGCAACAAAAATGCTCCCCCTCGGAGAGCATTTCGTATTGTAAAATTCCTTATTTCTTAAACCCATCTTTAAGTTGCACCGAACGGTTAAACACAAGTTTTCCCTCTTTCGAATCCACGCTATCAACGCAGAAATATCCAAGTCTTAGGAATTGGAACGAAGCTGGTGCGACCACATTTTCAAGACTTTTTTCAACTTTGCAGTTTGAAAGAACTTCAAGCGACTCAGGATTTAGGCAGTCAATAAAGTTCTCAGCCATGTCAGGTTCAGCATCGGAAAATAGGCTAGAATATTGACGAACTTCGGCATCGAGGCAATTATTTGCATCAACCCAGTGAATAGTACCACGCACTTTTCTGCCGTCGGGAGTAGTTCCGCCACGTGTTTCGGGGTCATATTCGCACAAAATTTCGACAACATTTCCCTCATCGTCTTTAACGCAACCTGTGCATTTTACGATGTAAGCACTCTTTAGGCGAACTTCGTTTCCTGGGAAAAGTCTGTTGTATTTTTTGACAGGTTCTTCCATAAAATCGT
>CAYJOS010000001.1:63291-75734 GCA_964371875.1 uncultured Oscillospiraceae bacterium
CTACGGCTGAAAGTGATTTCACGTTTGCCATCTTCGGGTTTTTCTGGGTTATTTTCAATCTCTAAATTTTCACTTTGACCTTCAGGATAATTTGTAATTGTAAGCTTAATCGGACGAGTTACAGCCATAACACGTCTAGCGTTTGCGTTTAAATCTTCACGCAAGCAGAACTCCAAAAATGAGTATTCAACTGTGCTGTCATCGGTTGAAAGACCAATTCTATCTGCAAAATTTTTGATGGAATTTGGTGTGTAACCACGGCGACGAAGCCCTGATAAAGTTGGCATACGTGGGTCGTCCCAACCTGAAACATAGCCCTCTTCAACCAATTGGCGGAGTTTTCTTTTGCTCATGACTGTGTAATTTAATTTTAGGCGAGCAAACTCAATTTGACGTGGGGTTGCAGGCACAGGACAGTTTGCGATAACCCAATCGTAAAGAGGTCTGTGGTCTTTAAATTCTAGTGAGCAAAGGCTGTGAGTAATGCCCTCAAAAGCATCCTCCAATGGGTGTGCATAGTCGTACATTGGATAAATGCACCATTTATCCTCTTGTCTGTGGTGGTGAGCATGGGTAATTCTGTAAATTACAGGGTCACGCATGTTGAAGTTACCAGAAGTGAGGTCGATTTTTGCACGAAGTGTCATAGCTCCGTTTTCAAATTCACCATTTCTCATGCGGGCAAATAAATCAAGACTTTCTTCCATTGGTCTATCTCTAAATGGTGACTGAGCAGGATTTTTTGTGTCACCACGCATTGCGCGCATTTGCTCGGCATTTAGCTCGCAAACATAGGCAAGTCCTTTTTTGATAAGCTCGACAGCGCAGTCGTACATACGCTCAAAATAATCGGAAGCGTAGAAAAATCTGTCTTCCCAGTCAAAACCAAGCCATTTAATGTCATTTCTGATAGCTTGAACATATTCGTCGTCTTCCTTAGCAGGGTTTGTATCGTCCATACGTAGGTTGCACTGACCCTTATAAAGCTCGGCAGTGCCGAAGTTTATGCAAAGAGCCTTGCAGTGCCCTATGTGCAAAAATCCGTTTGGTTCTGGTGGAAATCTTGTGTGGACAGTTTTGCCCTCAAATTGACCACCTTTTGCTATGTCCTCATCAATAAAATTGTGAATAAAATTCTTTGAAATTTCTTCCATTAAAATCATCTCCGCTTATTTCCGTTTTTTTGTGTTCTTCTATTATACACTATTTTAGAAATTTTACAATAATTTTTATCTATATTGACATCATAAATATAATGAAGTATAATATTTAAAGAAAATTATTACTGAATTTTTATCTCCCTGAGAGTTTTTCTCGGGGTTTTTTTAAAGGAGTATTTTATGAAAGAATTACCAAAGATTTATGACCCCAAATCAGTTGAGAAAAAAATCTATGATATGTGGGTTGAAGGCGGATATTTCAAGGGTGTTATCGACCCTGAGAAAAAACCTTTTACTATCGTCATCCCTCCCCCAAATGTCACGGGTCAACTTCACCTAGGACACGCATTTGACGAAACAATTCAAGACGTTTTAATCCGTCTGAAACGTATGCAAGGCTATGCTGCTCTATGGGTTCCCGGAACTGACCACGCTGGTATTGCAACACAAATTAAGGTTGAAGAAGAACTTCGTGTGAACGAGGGGAAAACTCGCTATGACCTTGGACGTGAAGCGTTTTTAGAGCGTGTTTGGGACTGGAAAAACAAATACGGTAGCCGTATTGTTGAGCAATTAAAAACTTTAGGTTGCTCATGCGACTGGGACAGAGAGCGTTTTACAATGGACGATGGCTGTTCTAAGGCTGTCCGTGAAGTTTTCGTTTCTCTATACGAAAAAGGACTTATTTATAAAGGAAACCGCATAATTAACTGGTGTCCAACTTGCACAACTGCACTTTCAGATGCGGAAGTTAACCACGAAGAAAAACCTGGTAATTTCTGGCATATCAAATATCCAATTAAGGACAGCGACGAATTTTTGGTAATCGCTACAACTCGCCCCGAAACCATGTTAGGTGACTCAGGTGTTGCAGTTCACCCAGAAGACGAGCGATTTGCTCACCTAATTGGAAAATCTTGCATACTTCCTCTTATGAACCGTGAAATGCCTATAGTTGCTGACGAATATGTTGACAAAGATTTTGGTACAGGTTGCGTTAAAATGACACCTTGCCACGACCCTAACGACTTTGAAGTTGGTCAACGTCATAATCTTGAGCAAATTTTAATCATGGATGAAAACGCAAAAATCATCAATGGCGGAAAATATAACGGCATGGACAGATATGAAGCTCGTAAAGAAATTGTCAAAGATTTGGAAGAGCTTGGCTACCTTGTTAAAATCGAGCCTCATAACCACAATGTTGGTACTTGCTACCGTTGTAGCACTGTTGTTGAGCCTATCACAAGCCCACAATGGTTTGTTAAAATGGAACCACTTGCGAAAGAAGCTATGGAAGTTGTTCGTGACGGACAAATTAAATTTGTTCCTGACCGATTTGTAAAAACATACGAAAACTGGATGGAAAATGCCCACGATTGGTGTATTTCCCGTCAACTTTGGTGGGGACACCGTATCCCAGTTTGGTACTGCGCTGACTGCGACCACATGACAGTTTCTCGTGTTGATGTCTGCGAATGTGAAAAATGCCACAGCAAAAATGTTGAGCGTGACGAAGATGTTTTGGACACTTGGTTTTCCTCAGCTCTCTGGCCTTTCTCAACTCTTGGCTGGCCTGAAAAAACTCCTGATTTAGATTATTTCTACCCAACTGACGTTCTTGTCACTGGCTATGATATATTATTTTTCTGGGTTGCACGTATGATTTTCTCGGGAAATGAACACATGAAACAAGTTCCTTTCCACACAGTATTTTTCCATGGGCTAATCCGTGATGCTGAAGGCAGAAAAATGAGCAAAAGCCTTGGGAATGGCGTTGACCCTCTTGATGTAATCGACACTTATGGTGCTGACGCACTTCGCTTCAACATCATCACAGGTAACAGCCCAGGAAACGACATGCGTTATTATAACGAGCGTTGCGAGGCTATGAGAAACTTTGCAAATAAGGTCTTTAATGCTTCACGTTTTGTTATGATGAACCTTACAATCGAGAAAAATGAACTTCCAGAAACTCTTGAACTTGAAGACAGATGGATACTTTCAAAGCTGAACACTCTAGCGAAAGATGTCTGCGAAAACTTTGATAAATACGAACTCGGCATCGCCGCTGGTAAGATTTACGACTTCATCTGGGATAGCTATTGCGACTGGTATATTGAGCTAATCAAGCCACGTCTAAACGGCGAAAACAAGGAACTAAATCTTTCGGCACAAAAAGTTATGCTTTATGTTTTGACTGAAATTTTGAAATTGCTTCACCCATTTATGCCCTTTATCACAGAGGAAATTTGGCAAGCACTTCCACATGAAGGCGAAGCGCTTATGATAGAGCGTTACCCAGAATTCACAGAAAAACTAAACTTCCCACAAGACGAAAGCGACTTTGAAACAATCATGTCTGCTATCCGTGCCGTTAGAAGTACAAGAGCCGAAATGAACGTTCCACCATCTAAAAAACCAACTTTGATTATCGCAACTGATAAGACTGCGGTTTTTGAAAAAGGTTTGGTTTTCCTTTCAAAACTTGCTTATGCTGGCAGTGTTGAAATTGGCGAAAAAGCACCAGAGAGCCTTGATGGAATGGTCAGCGTTGTCACTGACGAGGCAAAAATGTATATGCCACTTGCCGAACTTGTTGACCTCGACAAAGAGCGTGCGAGAATCAAAAAGGAAATTGAAAAAGCTGAAAAAGAGCTTGCAATGCAAGAAGGCAAACTCAAAAATGAGAAATTTATTTCAAAAGCACCTGAAAATATAGTTGCTCAGGAACGTGAAAAAGCAGAGAAAACAAAAGCTCTGCTCGAAAACTTGAAAGAAAGCCTTAAAAATCTAGGTTAAGCCGACAATTTTCGTGAGCTTTTTAAGCAAATAATGTATAAAATTACACCGTACAGAAATGTGCGGTGTTTTTTATTTACAAAGGAAGTGTGAAAGTATGAAAATGAATTTTCAAACTTTCAGATTATTAAAACCGTTTTTCTCGTCCACTTGCAGTGGACAACCGAAAAACATGGCACATTATGACCATTTTTGTGGCTGTTTTGTGCATTACAAAGAAGGGAATGGTCATAATCATGAAAATTACATCTAGCAGAAATGATGGGCATTTGTATATTTATTTATCAGGCGAAATTGACCACCACAGTGTGTCAGGTGGTTTTTCAAAAGTTACGCAAATTTTGGACGAGTATATGCCACAAAGTTGCATTATCGACATGTCGGGTTTGAGTTTTATGGATAGTTCTGGAATTGCGTTGATTTTGCGGATTTATAAAGCTGTCAGGGACTACGGAGGTATGACCATGGTTCAAAATCCATCAAGGCAGCCGCAAAAGGTTTTGGAAGCGGCAAAAATCGACAGAGTTGTTAAAATACTTTGCACAGCTACGGAGGGAGAAAGATGAAAAAGGAAAATTTTATTAAACTTGAAATACCAAGTAAAAGCGTTAACGAGTCGTTTGCGAGGGCAACTGTTGCCTGTTTTGTCGCTCAAACAGATCCAACTTTGGAGGAACTTAACGACATAAAAACAGCAGTCAGCGAAGCTATCACCAACTGCATTGTACATGCCTATCCCGAGGAAATAGGCAAAATTTTACTTAAAGCGACAATTTTTGAGGACAACAGCATAGAAATCATAATTCGTGACTGGGGCAAGGGAATTTCTGACATTACCAAAGCCCGAGAGCCAATGTTCACCACAGGCGGTGACGACAGGAGCGGAATGGGCTTCACGATTATGGAAAGTTTTATGGATGATATTAAAATTCGCTCATCAGACGGACGTGGCACGACGGTGACGCTAAAACGCAAAATTACTAACAGAGGAAAGAGGACTTAAATGCCTTCAACTGCTGAATTAATTCGTGCCGCACAGCTGGGCGACAAAGACGCTATGGAAACCATGGTTTGTGAAAACACAGGGCTTATTTGGAGCGTAGCAAGACGTTTTACAAGCCGTGGAGTTGACCTAGATGACCTTTACCAGCTCGGTTGTGTGGGATTTATAAAAGCTGTTCAAGGCTTTGACGAAAGTTTTGGAACACGCTTTTCAACTTATGCTGTACCCAAAATTTCGGGTGAAATTCGTCGATTTTTGCGTGATGACGGCAGTGTAAAAGTCAGCCGTGGAATTAAAGAGCGAGCAAATGTAATCCGAACCGCAAGAAATAGTTTAGAGCAAAAATTGGGCAGAGAGCCGACAATTTCCGAAATTTCCGCCGAAACAGGCTTTGAAGCCGAGGATATCGCCATGGCAGAAACGGCGACAGGCCCGACAGAATCGCTAAACCGTGAAAGTGGTGAGGACGGTTTCACCCTCGAACACGTTTTGGGTGACTTCACCCAAGAGGAAAAAATGCTAGAGCGGGTTGCCTTGAAAGAGGCGCTTAAAAACCTATCAGAGCGGGAACAGCAGGTAATTTCTCTCAGATTTTTCCATGGTTTAACACAGGATAAAACAGCAAAAGCTCTCGGTGTTTCACAGGTTCAAGTTTCAAGGCTTGAGCGGAAATCACTGACAGCTTTGCGTGAATTATTAGAATAAATTTTTAAAGGGACTGTTCAAATCTTTTGATATCATCATCTTTTCCGATGACAACAATAACGTTGCCTTGTATGAGTTTTTTGTTTGGGTCTATTGAAATTGTTGTGCCCATTTTGTCTTGCAAAGCGATGATATTAAGCCCAAAACGCTTACGAATTTCCAGTTCTATGACGGATTTTCCGACTAATTCATCAGTGATGGCAAATTCTGCAATTTGTATATCTGAGCTTAAGTCAATATACTCCATGACTGAATTTGCAGTTAATTTCTGGGAGAGACGTAGTGCCATATCACGCTCAGGATATACAACTTCAGCGCCCATTTTTTTGAGAATTTCGCCGTGCTCGTCATTGGTTGCCTTTGCAATAATTCGCTTAATCCCTATGGAATTTAGCCTTAAAGTTGTCAAAATACTAACGTCTAAGGCTCCGCCAACACCGACGATTACAACGTCACAGTGTTGAACGCCTATGTTATTCAGGGCTTCGGTTGAAAAATGTTCACAGACATAAGCCTGAGCGACTTGATCTCTGATAGCTCGAACAGCCCTCTCATCTCTGTCAGCGACGATGACTTCACAACCTGATTCGGCGAGTGAAGTTGCAATTGCAGTTCCAAATCTTCCCAAGCCGATAACGGCATAAATATCTCCATCATTATGTTTTTTTCTGGATGATTTCATATGATTTATCTCCTAACCTATGGTAATATTTTCTGATGTGCAAGAAACTTCGGACTCATCTCTGAAAAACCAAACTGTGGCAATTGTGAGAGGCCCAAGGCGACCTACATACATTGTTAAAATAATAACAAAAAGCGATTCGTCGGATAAAATTGGTGTTACCCCTGCTGAAAGTCCGACAGTTGCAAAGGCCGAAACAGCTTCAAAAAGCAGTGCTTCAAATGGTATTTCTGGCTCAAAAACCATCAATAAAAAAGTCACTAAAATGATGATGCTAACCGCCATTAAAAGTACGGTAAATGCCTTCGAAACGTCTTCTTCAACAATTTTACGTGAGAAAATCTCACGTTTTTTTCTAGTCGCAGAGGAATATGTTGCAGTTAAAACCGCAAAAATTGTCGTAGTTTTAATACCGCCACCTGTAGACCCCGGCGAAGCACCGATTAGCATTAAAATGCACATTACAAGTATGCCTGCGCTGGAAAGTTCTGCTAAATTTATTGTCGAAAAACCTGCCGTTCTAGCGCTGACACTTTGGAAAAATGCCTCTAGTGGACTGATATCATCCGATAACACTAAAAGGAACATTCCAACAAAAATCAGGGCAACAGTCATAGTTAAAACAATTTTAGTTTGAAGCTTAAATCGCCTGAAACCCTCTTTTCGTCTGCCCCACATATCCATATAAACCAGATATCCAAGACCACCGCAAATGATGAGCAAAGCCGTGATTAAGTTCAGCGGAATGTGGTTATTAAAACTTGTAAGTCCGCTCATATTATTGCCCATGAGGTCAAAACCAGCGTTGTTAAAACTGGAAATTGAATGGAAAAAACTGATGCCAATTGCTTCATTTAATGGGTAAAACTCGGAAAAAATCGGAATTAAAACCAAAGCACCGACAATTTCAATGGAAGCTGTAATCAGCAAAACATTCCTATAAATCCGCCTTGTTCTATAGGTCGAATTTAAATTCCAAGACTCTTGCAAAACGTTTCTGTCATAAACGCTCATGCGTTTTCCTGCAAGAAGTGTGACGCCAATTCCTATGGTCGCCGCTCCTAAACCGCCGATTTGGATTAATGCTAAAATCACGGTTCTACCAAAAACGGAAAAGGTTTCGGCAGTGTCAACGACGATAAGCCCTGTAACGCAGGTGGCGCTTGTTGCGGTGAAAAGTGCTTGAAAGGGTGTCACGCTCTCGCCCTCGTTGTGAGAAATCGGAAGCGACAGCAGTATAGCACCAACTAAAATAATTCCCAAAAAGCACAGGGCGATAAGCCTTGCGGGTTGCATATGTTTTTTACGGGTCAAAATTCCCCCTCCTTTGAGTTCGACTAATATTTTTAGTATATATTGTAAAAGTAAAATTGTCAATGAGTGCTATTTTTGCATATCATGTAACAAATACTAAAATGCCTGTGAAAATAATTTGAAGGCAGAAAGGGATTTATATGATATCTAAAAATGACACTCATTTTTTCTTGGGTGCAAATTCAAAAAATGGCTTTTTTTCACTTTATGAGGAATTTACAAATATTGAAAATGGAGATTATTTCTGGATTATAAAAGGTGGCCCAGGTTGCGGAAAATCTTCATTTATGAAACATATTGCGAAAAAAATGACCGAAGAAGGCATAAAAGTTTCGTACATCCACTGCTCAGGTGACCCTGACTCTCTCGATGGGATTTACATTCCCGAGAAAAAAATCGGCTATGTTGACGGAACATCGCCTCATGTTTGCGAGTGCAAAATTCCAGCTTCGGCTGATTCGTATTTAAATTTAGGCGCACTTTATAAAGCTTCAAAACTGCGTGAAAAATTTGATGAACTCTTAATTTTAAACAAAAAATACAAAAATAAGTACAAATATATTTACGCACTTTTAAATTCGGCAGGCAGTGCTGACCCGTCTTTAATTCCTGATTTATTCGTCGATGAAGTGAAATCTCAGGTGCTAAAGCGTGTAAATTCTTTTGTTTCCAGAGAACTCGGCAGACCATCAAAAAATGGTTTTGGAGAGCAAAAACACAGGCTTATCAGTGCTTTGAGTTGCAAAGGAAGGGTTAGATATTTTGAAAGTGTGAACGAACTTTGCACTAGAATTTATTCAGTAGACGATGATTTTGGTCTAGCCGACATCTATCTAAAAGCCATAGCAGAAGAGGCAAAAATCCGAAATATTGGCACGATAATTTGCCACGACCCACTGCATCCTGAGAGGGTTGAAGCCCTGATAATTCCTGAAATTTCTCTCGCTTTAATCGCTACAAAACAGGGCTTTGCCGAAGCTGAAAAAGTTGACAGGAATATCAGGTTAGACGCCTTGATATCTAAGGAAAAAATCCAAGAAAACAGGGCGAAAATCCGCACAATTACTAAGCTTCGTGAAGCTTTAATCGACGAAGCGGTTTTAAACCTCAAGGAGGCAAAAGTTATGCACGACGAAATCGAAGAAATTTATAATCCTTTCGTGGATTTCGATGCCTTGTATGCAATAGCCGACAAGCATGTTAAGACAATTTTATCCAAATGATTATAATATTTTATCTAGTAAAAAGTTGTAAATTTGATTTGCTGTCGGAGGGCAACCCATGACAGATTTTTCAAAATTACAGGTACATTTTCCGACTCCGATTTTACCATATTCATCTACAAAAGCTTGACCAATTGAAATTTTTTCATCCAATTTCCTCAAATTACCATCATCCGAAAGTCTTTTCAATGCGTGTAGCAAGCTTGCATAGCAGGCACTGCACGCATCTTTTTGTTCCACAAAAGTTCCGAGCTGAATTGCACGTCTGCCACTGCTAAAATTTTCAAGTTTTTGGTTTGGTGTGTTTAATTCGACAATATTTGCAGTTTCTAGGTCGCAATTTCCAACGCCGAGCCTATCTGCCATGCTGACGTAGGGCACATCTTTTGCGGTATAACCCAAAAGTTCGCAGACATAGCTGTCACACAAAACAGGGTCAAAACAGGCAAAAATTCTGTTCATAGGCACAGGATTTCCGCCCTCTTCAAAGTCTAAATCACCACAAATTCCGTCGACAATTATAAAATTATTTTTGCAAACCGTGTTCAAATGTGCAATGGGTTTATCCAGCCCCAAAGTGTGAAAACGTCTTTTTTCAAAGTCTGGAATAATGCCTTTGTTATTTTTCAACGCACAGGTCACAAGGGTTTGACAGTGTCCTTTTAGCACAGGAAGATTTATCATAAAATCGACCGCCATAGCACTGTCACAAATGTTAATTTTCAAGCCCTTGCAGTTATATTCGGTGTAACTGTCGATTTGTGTATCGACAAGTTTAACGCCAAATTCATTTGCAATTTCGGTAAAACCGCAGTGTTTAAAGGCTTTTTTAGTACGCTCCCCTACCCAGCTACCCTCTATAATTGAAATATTATGATATCCATTTTCCTTTAAATAAGTAATCACGGCTCTCAAAATTTCAGGGTGAGTTGTAGCACCTGAGTCGGCTTTTTTTGCGACTGCAAGGTTTGGTTTTAGTCCGATTTTGCAGTTTTTTTCACCCAGAAAATTACATAGTGAAGCCTCGTTTAAAATACGGATTACCATATTAAAAATATCGTCACCATACATGACGAAAATATTATTTTTACTCAAAAAACCACCTCATAACTATGCATACTCTACGTATAAATATACAAAAATAATGCACTTTTGTCAACTAAACTGATAAATAATTTAGTATTTTTAGTAAAAGTTAGTATTGAAATTAATACTACAAGTTGATATAATAGTACAATTATATTTAAGCGAGGGATAGTAGATGGAAAATATCAAATTTGAAAAAATCGCTTGTCCGAAAGAAAAACCTGCTATAGACGGACTAGTTTTCGGAACATGTTTTACTGACTATATGTTCCAAATGGAGTACATAAAAGGTCAAGGCTGGATTGATGCCAGAGTAGTGCCTTACGGCAATATTACACTAGCACCTGCTGCTATGGTCTTCCACTATGGTCAAACAATTTTTGAGGGCATGAAAGCTTACCGCACTGCTGATGGTAAAGTTCAAATGTTCAGACCTATTGAAAATATCCGCCGTATGAACAAATCAGCCGAGCGTCTTTGCATACCTGAAATTCCAGAGGAATTATTCATGGACGCACTGAAAGCTGTCGTTTCTGCTAACGCTGATTGGGTTCCATCAGAGCCTGCGGCTTCACTCTATATCAGACCATTTATAATTGCGACTGAAGAGCAAATAAGTGTTCACGCTTCACATTCATATATTTTTACAATTGTTTGCGCACCTGTTGGAAGCTATTATAAAGAGGGCATAAACCCTGTTAAAATTTTGGTTGAAGACGAAGATGTAAGAGCTGTCCGTGGTGGAACAGGCTATACAAAATGTGGCGGTAACTATGGTGCGTCCATCCGTGCCGGCGAAAAAGCGACTTCTAAAGGCTATGCACAGGTTATGTGGCTAGACGGAATTGAGCGTAAATATATCGACGAAGTTGGAAGCATGAATGTCATGTTTAAAATTGGAAATAAACTGATTACACCTGACCTAACAGGCTCGGTTTTGCCAGGAATAACAAGGAAATCATGTTTGGAACTTGCAAAATCTTGGGGTGTTGAAGTTGAAGAAAGACCAATTGCGATTGACGAAGTAATTGCGGCAATTGAAAACGGAACTCTCGAAGAAGCTTGGGGAACAGGCACAGCCGCTGTCGTTTCGCCTATAGGAGCTCTATCTTATATGGGTAAGGAATATAAGGTTGGCAGTGGTGAAATTGGCGATTTTGTACAAAAATTATACAAAACTTTGACTGATATCCAGTGGGGTATTTCAGAAGATACTCATAAATGGACAGAACCAGTTTGTTAGAATTTTGATGGGTTTTCGTTGCGACGAAAAGAAACACCCTTCGGGAAAAGATTTTCGCTTCGGCGAAAAGAACGAGAGAACGGAGAATTTTCGTTACGACGAAAAGGAACGAGGAGAACGCTCTCCGAGGGCTCACTTTTTCTCGTGAAAAAGTAAGCAAAACACGTCGGGGACTCGCCCCCGAACGGCGAGATGCGGTAAAGGTGCTGAGTATACAGACTATTTTGGATAGAAAAACTTGTACCTGTAGCAATCGCACCAAAAGAGAACTAAACGAACAAGGGCTAATCGCCCTTCGGGTGTCCCGTTGACTACTCACTTGAAAAACTATATAGTAGGAGGGTCTATTTAAGACTGTAAAATGCGAACTTTGCAAAGCGGTTCGTATCTAACAGTCTTAAATAGACCCTCCTACTCGCAGTTCTTGCCAGTGAGTAGCCAACGGGCTTTTTGCAGGCGTCAGCCGTGACTTTTGTTCTCTTTTGGTGCGATAGTAACTGGTTCGGGGCATGCCAGTCATGATATCCTGTATATTTAGCACCCACTTTCGTCACTCGTGTTCGGAGACGAGACTCCGATGTTTTTTGGTGACTTTTTCACACGAAAAAGTTACCCCAGCGGAGCGCGTTTCCCCTCGTTTTCCTTTTCGTCGCAACGAAAATTCTCCGTTCTTTTCGCCGAAGCGAAAATTCTCTCGTTCTCTCGTACTTTCGCCGAAGCGAAAATTCAATCATATACATTTAAACAACTTTTAAAAAAATCTTGCAAACTGCGGTTTGCGCTTTAATAATTTAGAGTTTCGTCTGTTGCGACAGACGATTCAAGGCTCTGCCTTAAAAATCCGCAATTTTTTGAAAAAAATTGAGTAAAACTTTTATTAGGGTGCGGTGTAATTTTTGGTCTTAAGCTTTTATTTATTCATATTATAAAGAGTTGCGAGACCTTTAATAATTAGCAATTCATCATAGATAATTTCATGTTTACAGTGAGAAATGACAGTTTTTGCAAGTCCACCTGTAGCCACCACTGTAAGTTTTTCGCCCAGTTCTGCTTCCGTACGTTCAATCAACCCGTCAACCATAGCGGCGTTTCCATACAAAAGTCCGCTTCTCATGCTGTCAATAGTATTTTTTCCAATTAATGTAACTGGTGCGTCAATTTCAATATTTGGCAACTGTGAAGCGCTTGCAGCCAAAGCGTCAAGTGAAGTTTTAAGCCCGGGCAT
>CAYJOS010000002.1:0-34258 GCA_964371875.1 uncultured Oscillospiraceae bacterium
TGATATCAAACCATGTAAAAAGCCCGTCGAATGTTCCGATGTGGGTGCCTTTTGTCGTGCCTAGAACCTATGTTTTCACAGGTTGCACAGTCATCAAAAAGACATATGGTGAGCTAAATGCCGAGAGTTCTGCGCTACTTACAGAAACTGTAACTTTGAGTTTTAGGGAATTTTTGGAAGTAGATATCCCACACGCAGAATCGGTCACAGCCGTGGTTGCATTGGCGAATAGGGCAAAATTTGACCTTATGATTAACAACGCAAGAGATGAAAAAGCAAAAGCCGACCAAGAGGCATTTGCACAGAAAAAAGAGAAGTTAAAAACAGACCATGACAACTACATGAAAGAGCAAGAAAGACTTCGTGGCGAAGCCGCAAAAGCTGCCGAAGAAAGACGGAAACAGCTCAAATCTGACTGGATTAGCTATCAAAACAGCTATTGGGCAAGCCGTGGCGGTGACCCAAAAGCGAAAAAAGTAGACTGATTTTGAGGTGAAATTATGCTTACAATCGGAAAAATCGATTTAAATATCAAGCCTCAAATTGGACTTAAAACTGCAAAATTGCATGAGGATTTAAAGGCAAATTACGACATAATTAACACTTGGTTTGCGCCTGACGAGCTGCTACATTTGCTCTCTGGCGGTGCGAGCGAACCGACACAAATTGACATGACAACTCTGGTTTCAGGCGGTGAATATCACTATAACAGCGATGTGAAACTTGAGATTATTAATAATGTTGTCAATCGAATTTTGTCGAAAGAGGAAAATGATTTTTCCTATACTGATAGGGTTTTTATCGAAAATACCTTACAAAAAATTGGAATTAATGACACTCAAAATTTCATGAATCTTACAAGACAGATGAAAACTGAGCAGTCGAATATCACCGCACTGACAAAATTATACAGAGAAAATAAGCAAATGCTCAAGGAACATATGATTATGCACTCTGAGCAAAATGAGTTTAACGATAGAAGTAAAACCGAAAATATTACGGAAAATCAAAACCGATATTTCATGCACAACGACGTTTTAGAGCGTCTTCAAACCTCTGAAATTATCAGCGATGTTTATAAATTACACGACAATGTAACTCGTTCTGACTCAGTATTTTCAAGGCAATTTAACATGACTGAGCAGTTAAAACTTTCAAATTTTGTCGAATATAAAAATTTATCCACCGAGATAAATATGCACTCCTCCCCTGCCGAAATTCACCATGGAAATATATATGAAATGCCCGCTGAGGACGGCGAGGGTGAATCACAAAATTTATCCCTTGAAAAAAGCACAGCGGCAGTTATGCTCAACCTTTTGAGCAGTACAGCAACAGCTTTAAATCACATTGAAAATAAATATGGCAGAACCCAAATTGACATCACTGAGGCAATTGGAACTTCTGCAATCAACACCCTTTTAAGACTAAAAACCGCTTATGAAAGCCGTGAAAAAACGGAAGTTATTAGGCAAAGCATGAGCACAGAAGAAGTCACAAAACTTCTAACCCGTGAGCGTGAAATTGCGAGCAATATCATCAGCGGAACTGTAAATAATTATGTAGATAATTCAAGTTTCGGTACAAAAACCGACAACTTTCAAAATATTCAAGTAACTCATCCTGTGACAGAAAATGAGCAAACTGAGGAAGAAATTTCATCATCAGACAGCCCCACGACTGTTGAAAATAATACTGAACGCATGGTCCGTGAACTGGAAATTATGCGTGAAAAAAATCGTCTTGCGATTGAAAAAATGCAGTCAATTCAATCCACCACGACTGAAAAAGAAAAACTGACTGTTGACAGAGAAAAAGTGTTTCGAGATAGCCTTGAACTTCTCAATAATGAGAAAAGTATTGAAGAGATTTTAGAAAATGCACCGACTACAAATGTTGATAATAGCAGTCAAATTTTCAATCAAATCTACGAAATGGCAGACGACGCAACAAAGAGCATTCTTGATGCTGTTGCGAAGTATGAAAGCGACCCTACAGCCGTTTCAAACATCATAAAACCTGCCGGAATGGACAGGCTCGTCACGCAAATTAATGACAATCAACAGCCAATTGCGGAAAGTGAAATGACGCACAAATCTGCCGAATTTAGTGGTGACTTTGGTGACGATAATGCTCTGAACGGTGGCAAAACTGAAATTGACACCGTTTTGGAGAGTATCAAAAATTACGAAAAAAGGCTAATTCAAGAGCAAAATTCGAGTTTTAAGCCTGAAAATGTTCAGAATTCTGAGATGGATTTCACATCTACTAAGACTGGAAAAGATGAAAATGAAACCCCAACAGAGAAAATTATTCGTGAAACTTTGAGAAACACACAAAGCGAAATTTTGCTTTCTGACATGCCTGAAACTAATATCACACCAGCAAATATTCAAAATATTTCAAATGAAGTTAATATCACTGAAAATGAAAATTCTGACATTACAAACAGTATTTTACAGGCAATAAATAGGTTTGACCAGAGCAATAATGATGTGAAAAACATAATTCGCTCTGTCGAGCACAGCCATGAAATTACTCAAATACAAAATATTTATAGCCGTCCAGAGACAGAAATTGTTTACGGAAAAACCGAAGAAACAGCTGAGGAAACCATCGCTTCTCCTCCGAAAACTGAAAGAAAAACTGATGATTTATTTGAAAAAGTAAGCTCAAACTTTGAAAAATCTAATGTAGATTTTTCGAAATTACCGCTTGAAGCAGCTGGAAATTCTGAAGTTATAAGAGGCGTTAAACAAGCCGAAAAAGCTGAAATTGTTTATCCTGAAAACACCGATATTTCAATGCAAGAGCAGGAATTAATTTCCGAATCTGTGACCAAAATTGTCCGTGAAATAGAAGACAAAACCATAAGGCACGACAGCAATTTTCAATCAGTCGAACGAAGAATTTCCGAACAGGAAAATTTAATTTTTAGTAAAACTCATTCAAACGAAACCCAAACCGTTCACTCTGCCGAGCTTTTTCACAAAGCAGAAGAAAATGTGGTTTCCGAAATTTTAAATAACACCATTAAAAAAACAGAAATGACAAAATCTTACACCATAGACAATAATGTTGCAATTTGGGAAAAATCCCCTGTAACTATTCGCCATAAACAGCAGGAACAATCTGTCAGCGAGGATTATGTCGAAGAATTAATTCGTGGAGTTGAGAACAAAACTGTCAATTCTGTCACCGAAAAAATTATAGATAATCGAATTAGCAATATTAAAGAAATGAACAATATTTCGCAAATAACCACCACAAATTCCGAAGATATTGCAGAAATTGTGAACAAAACCATATCAAAACAAATGGGTACTATAACCGATAAAGTGTACTCTCAAATGGAAAAACGCTTGCAAAAGGAGCGAGCGAGAAGGGGTAGGTGATTTTAAATGTCTTTGGCTGCTGATGTTGCAAAAAGTGTAATTGGAATGGGTGCGCAAGCTCAACTTGTGCTACATGATTTCCGAAATATGCCAAAATCTGACGCAAAAAGTGCTGAAAAAGCACTGGATGGAATTTCTCCATTTTCGGATTTAGGCGTGTCGAAAGTTTTATATGTTCAGTTCAACCCATCGTCAATTCAGATAAATGCAAGCTCGAATTTGGTTGACAAATCCTCCATGACTGCCCCCGAGGGTCAGAAAAAAGGCGACACGGCAACAACCGCAGAGCAAAGCGGAACGCCAACTGTTACAATGTCGGTCACCCTACTTTTCGACCAAGTTACCAATGCAAATACATTTATGGCAGACAAAATTACTAACGGAATTTCTGTTCAATCTATAAAAAATCTTGTTGATATGACAAAGGAAATTCGCACGGTTAGAACCGAAGTTGAGGGACTTTTGGGTGCAATTCGAAACCGAAATACAAGGCTTGTTTCCTTCAACTGGGGCGAATTTACATTTGATGGAAAATTGTCAAATATTAGGGCGGAATACAAGACTTTCACCCCTGAGGGTGTGCCCGTCAGGGCGGAGGTTACCTTGCGGCTTGACCTCGTGCAGACCAAGGATGTCACCGACAAATGGGTGGCAGATTATAACAAAACCTTTGACCCTTCGCCTATGAATAAAGTAAAAAAAGGCATTGAAACCGTAAGAAGTGCTGGAAATATATTAAATTTCTAAACTTTTTACCCTATTTCACGAAAATGGTATAAATATATGAAAATTGATATTGGCAAAAGCATAATAGGAAATGTCGAAAAAGCGACCATAACAATTCACCCCGAAAAAGTGCCCTCGACAAGCAGTTTGGTCGGAGTTTCAAAAGTTGGTGAAGCGTTAGAAAGCGTCACTCCCGACCTGCCTGTTTCAAAAAATAAGACCATAAGTGTTCAATTTAACCCTAGTAAATTGTCATTTTCTGCAAACGCATCAGAAACAAGAATGACCACTTTGCAGTCAAACTTTGACGCAACAATACCGGCGTTTTCGGTCACTCCACCATCGACAATTATGAGCGTTGAACTGCTCTTCGACGACATGGACATCTATGACGCATTCACTGCTGACAAGCTCGGTGTTGCCACTTCCCTCTCCCCTAGCGCCATCACCGGTGCTGGAATTTCGGCGGCAAGTGCATTGGCTGGCGGATTTTCGGTCAAGTCAAAAACCAATGCATTTATTGGAATTTTATTTGCTGAACCCTCGGCGGAAATTGAATTTACTTGGGGCGATTTGAGCTTTTTTGGCAAAATTCGTGAGGTTAGCATACGCTACACTATGTTTTCCTCCTCGGGCAAACCGATTAGGAGCAATGTTGGCTTGACTTTGCAGCAAAGTGCCGAAGAATCCAGCGAAAGCAAAGAGTGGGACAAGGCGGTTGATAACTGCTTTGGCGAGGGCACAAAGTCAAATAAACGCACTGCTTTTGGCAACTTGCTACCATTTTAATGCGATTAATTTTGTAGAAAGGAATGTAATTTAATGGGTTTTTCTTTACCAATTCCTGATATTTCAGGTGGTTTAACTTTAAGTTATGACAGTTTAGATAAAAAATACAACTCTTTTGCCCTGCCACAAGCAAGCATTTTGCTTGGTGGAAAATTACTTTCCGCAAAAGATGTTTCGCTGATTATTGGCGACATAAAAATCGAGCTGACCTCGGGGTTTGAAGCCTCGGTTGCCTCGTTTAAAATATTCAATTGCTTTAATGCAAAAGAAAACACTTTTCAGTATGATTTAATTGAAAAACTAGTGTATTTAGGTGCAGCGTGTGAAATAAAACTGGGTTATACTGGAACTCACGAAACGGTTTTCGTCGGTTTTGTTTCGGGAATTGAGTTCGCTTTCGAGGCTGGCGAAGCACCTTATATTGCGGTCAATGCCATGGATATCAAAGGTGTTATGATGTCTGGTTCATATTGTAAGCAATTACTCGCAAAGAATTTCGGTGATGCAGTAAAGGAAATTTTTGCAAAAGCTGATTACCAAAAACTTGTAACTGCTGGTGCAGTTTCGACAACAAAAGTTTCCGACACACCCGATAAACAAGTTGGGGGCGGCGGGAAAGAAACTGCGTATACTATTGAAATGACCGCCGAAAGTGACTATGAATTTATAGTAAAAGCTGCAAAAAAGTTCAATTTTGAATTTTTTACCGAAAAAGGCACTGTATATTTCAGGAAAGCTAAGGAAAATAAAACCAGTTTAATTAACCTAGAAATCGGAAAAGGTGTTGCAAGTTTTAATGTTTCCTATTCCATGACGGGCATAGTTCAAAACATAGAAGCCCGTGCTTCCGATGCGGGAACCGGAAAAATTATCACGGCAAAAGGCAAATATGAGGGCGATTTAGGCTCTAGTAAAGCCAAGGGAATTGTTGGAAAAAGCCAGAGAATTTACATAGACCCAACCATTTTAGACACCAAACAAGCCGAAGCAAGGGTTGAGTCTATAGTTGAAGAAATGTCCTACAGAATGGGAAGTTTTGACTGTGAATTTGTCGGCGTTCCTGAACTGGTGCCTGGGAGATTTATTGATTTTTCAGGGCTTTCAGGACCAGCGGACAACACATTTTACGTCACAGACGTAACTCATATAATGAACGACCGTGAGGGTTATATTTTACAAATTAAGGGAAAAGCACAGGGGCTTAAGAAAAAATCAATAGGCGGAAGTCCGTTTTAGAATGGAGTGACACATGAGTCTTTACGATATAATTGACGAAATTAGCGAAAAACAAGTTTTGAAAAGTGACACAGGTGACAACAGAATTTTCGGCGTTATGGTCGGCACAGTTGCAAAAAACTATGACCAAAATATGCCTGGAAGAATTTGTGTTGCTATACCAACTCGTGACAAAGATGCAGATGAATTAAAATGGGCAAGGCTTGCCATGCCGTCCAGCGGAACTTCATGGGGACATTATTTTCTCCCCGAGGTGACCGACCAAGTTTTGCTTGCTTTTGAGGGTGGAAATATCGAAAAACCCTATGTAATCGGCTCTATTCCAAAGGATAAGAACAAATTTTTAAAGCAAGCGGTTGACAAAGATAACAAATTTAAGAAAATTATTACAAAAAATGGCACTAGTATAGTCTTCACTGACGAGCCACAAGGCGATGGTGAAAAGGATAAAATTTCCATTACGACCGCAACAGGTGCTCACGTTTTTTCTATGGATAACGAAAATTCTGAGATAAAATTGACCGACAAGGACAAGGCAAACTCAATTATTATGAGCACAAAAGACGGCAACATTGACATAAAAGCGAAAAGCAAGCTGACTATAAAAGTCGGCGATACAATAACCGTGACTTTAAACGGCGACAGTGGCGCTGTGACTATAAAAGCCTCCGATTTCAAACTCGAAACTTCGGGGAAAATTGCGATGAAATCCGACATGTCCTTCTCTGCCGAGTCTGCTCAGGCGAGTGTTAAGGCTTCAAGCTCTATGAAGGTTGAAAGTAGCGGAGTTTGTCAAGTTAAGGGCAGTAGCGTAATGATTGGATAGCAAAGGAGTGTGGATTTATGGACTTTTTAGGTAGTGGCATGAAGTTTCCCATCGGAGTGGATAAGCAAACTGGAAGATTTTCCCTTAGCACCGAAGCCGATAGGATTAAGCAGTCTATCTATCTCATTTTGATGACCCAACTGGGAGAAAGATGGCTTTCTCCAAATTTTGGCAGTGACATTTTGAAATATACTTTTATGGACACTTCTTATTCTATGCTCTCCTCTTTTACGCTCAATTTGAGGACTACTTTGCTAAGTCAAGAGCCTAGAATTTCGGCGGTAGAAATTGAGCTTGACAACCGCAGTTCTGAAGGTGTTCTTGTGGTAAATATTTCATACACAATAGCAGACACAAACCAAGTGGACAACCTAGTTTTCCCATTCTATATTAACGCAGAAAAAGAGGGTGAAATTCTGTGAACAACAGCACAAAAATTGATAGCATGAGCTATGAAGATATTTTAAGCGAAGTAAATAGGCTGGCAGAGTGCTATACTCCCGAGTGGAATTTCACTACCGAAAATCCCGATATCGGTTCTGTTATTGCCATGCTTTTTGCCAAGCAATTTGGTGATAATATTGAGAGTTTTAATAGATTATATGAAAAATATCACACCGAATTTATCAATCTTCAAGACCTAACTTTAAAACCTATGACACCTGCAACGGGCGTTGTCACCGCAACATTAATCGACGGAATTCCTGATTTATCGGCTGTTATTCCCATGGGAACAAAATTTCTCGGAGTCGACGCCGAAAATCCTGACGAGAATGTGATTTTTGAGGCAACAGCCGACAGCTATATCTCAGACACAAAATTAAAACAGGTTTTTCAAACTTCATCAGATTGTGGAAAAATCATCAATGTCTTCGGTGATGCAGAAAAACTTAGCGTTATAGACTTTCCAACAGAAGAGAACTTGGAATTATTTGAAACTGTTCCTGTGCTTAAAAAGTTCAGACTTTTCGACTTTTCAACCGAGGGAATTGAGCTAAACGGTTTACTTTTGATGCACAAAGCCGTTTTTGACACTGACGAAACAGGAAAAATTTTCATCAATTTCATCTCTCCGCAAGAAGGAATTTGCCCTGCTGAAATTTTTGCAGATAAGAAAAATTTCACAGTTAGTTACTATAAAAATGGTGGCTTGAAACCTTTCGACAGCGTGAGTTTTAAAGGCGATACACTAATTTTGGAACGCAGTGAAAATGGAGATAAAATCAAAGTCCGTCAAACTGAATACTCCCCTATTTTTATAGAGTGTAAACTACCGCAGGAGGCAATTGTGCTATCAGATATTTCCATTTCCTCTGAAGGTGATGGGCTGTTACCTAGCTTTGTTTACTGCGATAGCGATGAAAAAATCGACAGATTTCTACCTTTTTCTGACACAGCTAGCCTTTACACCGAGTGCTATATCGGCTGTTCGGAAGTTTTTTCAAAAGCAGGGGCTATCACCACTTTGACTTTTGATTTGAAAAAAAATGAAAAATTAGTCGAATTATCCACCCAACAAGTGGAAAGTTCATTAAAAATAATTAAGAAAAAGCCTAAATCCATGCAATTTGACGTTGCAAACACCTGTGCCGAGCGTGTGAGAATTGAATATTTCAACGGCACAGGCTATAAAGTTTTGGCGACTGAGCACGGAATTGAGGAACTTTTTAACGGCGAACACACTGGGAATTTCTCGATTAGCTTCACAAATCCCGACGACTGGCAGAGGAACGTTTCTGGTGGTCATGAGGAATATACGATTAGATTAAGGCTTACAAAAGCTGACAATTGCTACCTCAGACCATGCCTGCACACCATGCCGATAATTGAAAATCTTGAAATTTCATACAAATATGAAGGCTTGACTAACTCACCACAAATTATCAAAAGATTTTTCGGCGGAGAGATGGTTGATGTCAGTGACACAGTAAAAACAGGAAAAAGTTTCACCGCTTTTGAGCCTCTTCCCTACCTCGGTGAAAATTTATTCTTGGGATTTAATTTCAAAAAGACAGATTATCCCACAACTTTAATGCTTAAAATCAGTGGAAATGACATGGGGAAAAATGCCGAAGCGACTTTTTATTACTCATCGACGCATGGTTTTAAAGAACTAAAAGTGACAGACGAAACCGATGGCTTGACAAAATCAGGAATTATATCCTTCATTTTACCCAATGATTTTGCAAAAATCAGACTTTTTGGTGTAAATTCAGGATATTTGATGATAAAAAGTCAGTTGGATGCAGGAGTGAAAAGAACCGCAATTATTGACGATATTTTCACAAATGCAATACCAATTATTAACATCGACACAAAACCAAACGAAGTTTTCTATATTGAAAGCAACTCACCGAATGTCGCACTCGGACTTGCTTCCAAAAATATCAAAGATACTGACGTTTATGTAAATGAATTTTCGCAACATTCGGTAGAATCTATGGAAAAACTTCTACGCACTACCCCTCAAAAAACTAGAGCTGAACGCAATTTTGCGGGTGATATTACTGAATTTTACATTAAATGGGACGAAGTTGAAAATTTTGCAAATTCAACAGCAAACGACCGCCATTACATACTCGATAGGGCTAGAAGTTTAGTAATTTTTGGCGATGGTGTTTCCGTAAAAATTCCAAAACCTACCACAGATCCAGCTGTCATTGTCACGGCTAGAACTTGTAGTGGTAGCCATGCAAACCTCGATGTTGGCATGATTAATGAAACGGTATCACATATTTTATATGTGGACAGCATTACAAATCCGCTCCCAACGGGCGGAAGTAGCGACATGGAAACCATTGAAACCGCCCACAGACGTGGTGCGAATATCATTTGTTCCAAAAATAGGTTGATTTCAAAAACCGATTTTATTAGAGAAGCCTACCTGTTTTCAAGCGAAATTGAGCTTGTAAAATGCGTGACAGGTATTGACATTTATGGCAGAAAAAATCCAGATTTTTTCAGTTTAGTTGTCATGCTTAAAAACTCAAAATCCTCAGGAATTTCATTTTTGAGCTTTGCTGAGGACTTAAAAGACCACATTTTAAGTAAATGTGATATCTCAATTAACGAAAAAAACTTGTTTGTAGTTGAGCCGATTTTTGCAAAAATTTGTCTAAATGTTAGGCTTCGAGCAATAGAAGGTTCTTCCATCTTCGCTGTAAAAAATCATTGTAAAAACGAGATTGACTCATTTATCTCAAGAAACTTTGAAATGGGCGCAATTTCCATCGGTAGACTTGTCAGCGAAGACCAATTCTACTCAGTTTTAAGCTCTCTCGGCGGTGGAATTTCACTGCTGTCATATACTGCCACCTTGCAGTATGAGGACGAGAGCGGAAGCCACGAGACCTCCCTTTCGGGCATGGCAAACAACCGTTTTGTCATCGGCGTGAGCGGAGAGCACACTATAATTGTCGAGGGGGAATAAAATGTTTAACAGTATAAATCTCGGCAACAGAAGCTATGATGATGTCTTGACTGACAGTCTTGCGCAAATTCCGCTTCTGACCAATGAATGGACGGATTTTAACCTGTCCGACCCTGGTGTTACCATGCTCCAAAATCTCAGCGCTTTTTCGATTTTGGCGCAGTCAAAACTCAATGATGTGAGCGATAAATCGCTTTTCAATTTACTGGCTTTAGGCGGAGTTTTCCCCGAAAAAGCAAGACCGTCACTGGTTTTTCTACAAAATAATTACGAAGAAGCTTTGGTTTTACCCGAGCAATCTAAACTTTTTTCTGATGGGCTATGCTGTGAAACCACAAGAATTACAAGACTAAATCCTGGAAAAATTTCTGCTGTTTTTTGCAAAAATGAGGATAAATTATTGGATATTACCCCAATTTTACCCTCACAAAATGCAGATTTTCAAATTCAAAACCCAGAAACTTGTGAGCTGTATTTCCTTTTTACTCATGAGCTTAAGAAAAAACTTCCATTTTATATGTTTTTTACTGTTTCCAAAAACAGTAAAAGAAATCCCACAAACGAAAAAATGGGCTTTGCTACCCTAAAATTTGAGTACTATACCGCCGACGGTTTTTGTCCTGTTAAGGCTCTTGATGGGACTGACGCTTTCATCAAAAATGGCATGGTGAAACTCAGCGTGAACCGTGAGGGTATCCCCTTTTCCATCGGTGGCAGAGAGGGTTATGCGATAAAAGTCACATTTGAAAATCCACAGTATGATGTTTTACCAAGGATTTACAGTGTGAGTGAAAACCTTTTCCCTGTCATGCAAAAGGAAACTTTTGCCAGAAGTTTTTCCTTTAAGAAAAAAGTAAAACTCAACAGCGATCTGTGCAAAGACGACTTTTTTGTTGTGCTTGGCAAGGAAAAAGATGGCACACTTTCGAGGTATACTGAGGGTGAAGGTGAAGGGAATTTTTACAGTAAAATTATGGAAGATGATGGTAGCGTAAGCATAAATTTGAACAATAATACCGAAGGAAATGTTGTGGTTTACACCGAACAAGCGATGATAAACCGTTTTCTTGGTAAGGTTTATGGCTATGAAAACCAAGTTATTGACATCAGCATGAAGGGCATAGTTTGCGAAGATGATTTCACTGTTTTGGCTGCGAAAATTACAGATGATGGAAGTAAATCTTTCTTTGAAATCGTTTCGCCGAACCTTAAAGGCGATACCGATATGCAATATAGTATTGATGTTTTGAATAATCAGATTATAATTCACTCAGCTGGAAAGCTTGAATCTTGTGAATTATACCTATGCGACTATGCAGTTACCCGTGGTAGAATTGGTAATGTTATACGAAATAATAGTTTTATCTTTGAAACTAATACTGGTGAAAAATTACAGTTTATAAACCCACTAGACGGCACTTTGGGCGCTGACCATTCGAGCACCGACGATCTTAAAGACAAGTTTAAAAATACTATCAGCACTCCAAAATCACTCGCGACCGCTGCTGATTACATCAACGCTGTTAAAAATACTGCTGGGCTTTGCCTGCATAAAGTGGGAATTATTGACAGTGATGAGATTAACTTCGTTAAAATTGTTGTAAAACCAATTAGCGATGATAAACTTCCAAAACTTTCAGAGTTTTATAAAGAACAAATCTTAAAAGTTATTAACGAAAGACGCCTCATTTCCACTCGAGTTGATGTCAAGTCACCACGTTATGCCCCTATCGACGTGAGTGTTACGCTTGTGGTGAAAAATGACGGTGCTGACATTAAAAGTCAGGCGATAGCCATTTTTGAAAATATTATCGATCAAACAAAAAACGAGGATTCATTTAGCACACCTATTAGATATAACAATATTTGGAATAATTTGTTTACAATTCCATCTGTTACGAATGTGCAAAGCCTCATTATAATGTCTGCAAATAAGGATTTAGCACTCTCTCAGGGCAGGGATATTTTTCCTGAAAGCGATGTTTTGTGCTATGTTAACAATGTTTCTATCACGGTTCAAAATGATAGCATTGGTTACAGCAGAGAGGACTGGTAAAATTTGAAAATTCATTTTCAAATTTTAAGATTATTAAAGCCGTTTTTCTCGTCCGTTTAAGGCGGACAACCGAAAAATATGGCACATTATGACTATTTTGTGGCGTTTTGTGCTTTTTGAGGGAAGGAGTGGTCATAATTATGGCTGGAAAAATTAGACGTTATCCCATAAATGAAGGTATGCTCTGCTCTGCTGTTGGAAATTTTGAGCTCCACGGAAGCAAAATCGTCAAGGCAAGTGACACCGAAAATGCTTGCTTTATTTTGAGAAGAATTGACAGCGGTGAGGACAGCACCGAATGGGGTCGCCTGTCTTTTAGAGTTGACAATGATGCTGGTACAGCTTTCCATGTCAGGGTTTTTGCAACTGATGAAGCTATGGTAAATACTGGGGCTGAAATTGTTGAACTAAGCAAGTTTTTTGCCGATGAAAACAAAAGTTTACATGAAAAAATTGTGCTTTTTGACCATTTTGACTGTGTACTTGAAAACGGAATTTGTGATATACTGTTATATAAGCTCAGCGGTAGATTTTTATTTATCATGTTTGAGGCTGTGGGATATCAAGAAGTTGTTATCGGCGACATTGTCGTTGAAACTCATGGTGACAATTTTATGGAAACTTTTCCCGAAGTTTTTCGTGGTAGAGATAGCTTTTTTCATCGATATCTTTCAATTTTGTCAAAATTATATAACGATTTTGATAGAAAAATCCTGAATATTCATGAGCTTTTTGATATAGATAAAGTGCCTGACGAAGCCCTCCCCTTGCTATTAAGTTGGCTTGGAATTAATGCTTCTGACAAGGCGATTGCACCTGAAAAACTGCGAATTTTGCTGAAAAAAGCACCGTTTTTACTGGAAATGAAAGGCACAAGAACTGCAATACATGAGCTGGTTTCCATCTTTGTTGACTGTGAATTTTACATAGTTGAAAATACTGATGGCTCTGAATTTAGTCATTATGACTTTAGCGTTTTGCTTCATTCATTGCCCAGCGAGGCGCTTTATAGGCAACTTTACTATCTAATCGAACAATTCTGCTTTGCAAAAAGTGGAATACATATTTTCTTTATAGAGTCAACTTCTTCCATGGATACTTTTGGATATTTAGATGTAAATTCAAGCATAGAAACACCGCCGACCAGGACTCTCGACGACAGAGTTGGGCAAGAACTTAAACTATTTTTAGAGTAAGGAGAAACCAAAATGATTACAAAAACAAGTGCTGACGGCAAAGTAATTATTAATATTGAGGGCAGAGTTGACACAAACAACGCTGCAGAGCTTCAAAGCGTGATTTTAAGTGCATTTCAGGAGTCGAAAACAGTCGAAATTGAAATGGCAAAACTTAGCTATGTAAGTAGTGCAGGGCTACGCTCGTTTTTGATTGGGCAAAAAACGGCTTCATCAAAAGCTGGAAGCATGACCCTTCTAAATGTCAACAGTGTAGTTATGTCAATTTTGAAAACAGTTGGATTTGACAGCATTTTAACTATAAAATAAGTTGAATTTTATGTAAAAAGGAGATTTGATTTATGGATAAAATTAAGAAAAAACCAAAAATTGATGATACCGAACCTGACGACATGGAGGAAACTATTCCTCTGCCCCGTCATGTGCCGATTAACCTTGAGGGTGGAATTTTTTCTGCGGATAAAAATGTTTTCAATCAAGGCTTAAACCGTGAAAAATCCGTGTTTGAAAAAACTGCAATTTTTAACACTAATAGCAGTGATGAATAATGAAAAATCCGCTCATTTTCGAGCGGATTTTTACATTTTATCTATTATTTAGTTCAAAAATTAAAACGTGCCATTCAAAGCTAGCACCAAAAGTGTCACCGTTGCGACCATAACCGCACCGGGTAAAACCATGGAAAGTGTTTTTTCTTTGCCCTCGGCTTTTGTTTGCTCGGGGATTAGATTTGCTTTTCTAAGCGCTGACATAATTGGCTTATAAAGCACCAAAGTTAGTCCCATATTTAGGAAGCCTTTGAACAAATTGAAGGGCAAAAAGATGGGAACAAGCATGGATGCGACGACTTCTCTTGGCGTTTCCATGTAGTAAGGTGTGATTATGTAGTTCCACAAAATCATAACAAATGTCATCAAAATAACACCTAATGTCAAGCCTATTACTGCACCTTTTTTTGAGTGCATTCTTTTGTAAAAAACAGCAGCTAGGCAAGCAAATGAAGCGGTTGAAAGCACGTTCATGAAAAAGCCTATCCAGCCTGTTTCGCTGACTGTGATTAACTCAATTAGTGACACAACAAGTGAAACCAAAAATGCGGAAAATGGGCCATAAATGAAGCCACCGATTACAATTACGATGTCTTTTGGGTCGTATTTCAGAAAACTCCAAAGTGGAATTCTCAAAAAGAACATGACCACATAAGAAATGGCGCAAAGCATGGCGAGAGCCACAAGGCGGTTGGTTTTGGAAATGCGATTTAAGGAATTTGCTGGGGCTGTTGGGTTTGAAACTGACATAAAAAAATCTCCTCTCACATTTTGACAATCCCAATGTAGTCTACGGGAATGTCGTACATGCAAAAGAAGCACAGCACAAACATCTTCTTTCATCCGGACTATACCGTTGGTATCGGAGTTTCACCGATTCAACACCGAAGTGCTCGCGGACTATACCGCCAGTGGGGAATTACACCCCGCCCTGAAGACATCAATTTAATTGTCATTTTTCACAATATACCACAGTGAAGAACAAAAGTCAAGCCTTATTTTGATAATTTTTCTTTACAAATTATTTATTATAGCGTAAAATATTTTTGAGGTGATTTAATTGAACGATAAGTCAAAAAGTTGCTCTTTCACGGGGCATAGAGAAACAAAATTAAATCCAAATTGGCACGAAAATTTGCGTGAATGTGTTGATTTAAAAGAAAAATTAGCCGAAACAGTTTTGGCTTTATATTTATCGGGTAAAAACCATTTTATCTGCGGAATGGCTCATGGTTGCGACATGTATTTTGCTGAGGCGATTTTACAATTAAAGAAAAATCACCCTGATGTCACACTTGAAGCGGCAATTCCCTTCTTGGGTCAAGCCGACAAATGGGGCGAAAAAATGAAAAATCGCTACCTATCTATTCTCAAACTATGCGACAAAAGAACTTTGGTTCAAAGAGAATATACCCGTGACTGCATGATGCGCAGAAACAGGTATATGGTAGATAATTCCTCGGTTTTAGTTGCTGTCTACAACGGCTCTGCTGGGGGGACGAGAAACACGATTTTTTACGCCATGCGTGAGGGTGTTGAGCTTGTCGAAATTTCCATTTAACGGGCGTATTTTGCCTTGCCTTCGTTGAAAATGTTTCCGCCAGAGCAGTCAATACATACAGTTAATGGTAAATTTTTGACTGTTAATTTTTTGACAGACTCACAGCCAAGCTCATGAAATGCAATTTCTTCTGCACTTTCAACGCTCTCCGCCATCAAAGCTCCAGCTCCGCCAACAGCGCAAAAATAGACTGCATTATTGCGGTTTATTGCCTCCTCAACCGCTTCATTTCTCTCGCCTTTTCCGATAATTCCAAGAAGTCCGAGGTCTAGCAAACGGGGAGTGAATTTGTCCATTCTGCTTGAAGTTGTAGGCCCACAAGAGCCAACAGGGCGACCATTAACAGCAGGCGTCGGTCCAGTGTAATAGATGATTGCCCCCTCGAGTTCAAATGGCAATTTTTCGCCTTTGTCAAGCAGGTCGAAAATACGCTTGTGGGCAGCATCACGAGCGGTGTAAACCGTTCCCGAGAGCGAAACTCTATCGCCTGATTTTAAATTTTTAGTAATATTTGAAAGTTCGCTTACATTTATTTCTATCATTTATATAATACCAACCTTATTTTTTTATAACTATAACATAAATCTGAAAATAATTCAACTTTTTCATTTTTAAGTTTTTTGTATAATTATACAATATACCCAAAAAGCAACAGCATTAAAGCACCTCTATATTAACAAAGATATAGTGACAAAAGGTGAAAAATAGTGTATAATTAATGTATAATTTCATTGAAAGAGGTCCAATTTTGAGAACTTACGGTAGCCTAAAACTATATCTATTTATCATTTCAGTAGTATTTCTAGCATTTGACAGCATGACGTCTTCGATCTTAACTTTTATATTTTTAGACATACTGCTTGCTATAATCGTGCTAACAACTGCGGAGAGTAAAACACAAAAATTTGCCACCATCACAAGCTATTCTTTCTTGCTTGCTGTGCAAATTAGCTATACTTTTTTCGTCATTAGTGACAGAAACTACAGCGGATTTTTTAATTTTGTAGTCATGTTTATATTTTATTTGTTACTTTCATTTTCTTTCTCCTTAGACCATTATTTGGAAGTGAAAAATTATCATAAATATTTCTTTCATGATGCAAAGAATGCCTCCTCCCTACCCTTTAGCGATTTAGCAGCATTCACAGAACTTTTCAGAAAAAAGAAAGAATTAGTCGGAAAAACTGCAAAATTCATGACAAGAGATAATATTTTACATATTATGGGAGAAATTAAAAGAAATGATTCCTTTTCCTACATAAATAACGGAACTTTAACCGAGGAATATTTCAAACTTTTGGATAATTCAATCGACGACACTGCGGTTTATATAGTTCTTTCTGACACTGGTAGCGTTGCGAGTGAGTTTTTGTCACTGTTTACCGACAAACCATATAATCATGTGTCGATTTCATTTGATAGAGAGCTTCGCACCTTGATTAGCTATAACGGCGGAGCTAGGGTCAATCCGCCTGGGCTTAACAGCGAAATGCTTGAATTTTTGGGCAAGAAAGAAAATGCAATTATTTACATTTATAGGCTGGATGTCACTCGTGAACAAAAGCAAATCATGATCGACAAAATCAAGGATATAAACGCAAACGGAAGTGCATATAACATGCTCGGTTTGGTGCTTAAAAACTCATACAAACCCAATATTATGTACTGCTCACAGTTTGTATATACCCTGCTCGACCTTGCCGATGCTACATATTTCGAGAAGAATAAATACGATGTAAAACCCACTGATTTAGTGGAGCTTGACTATCACAAAAAGCTGAAATTTGAGTACGAAATTCAATTTTGAAATAACTCGTAGAAAAAAATAGGAGTATTGCATATGTTTGACTTTGTAAAAAAACTTTTCTCTAAAAAACAAGACATGCCTGAAAATCTTGACAGTTTACCCAGTGGTTTTTCGTTGACAAGCACAAATTTTTCTGATGATCAGAGGGCTATGGGTGACTCTATTGCTGAGGCTGGACTTGGAATGGCGGGGCTTGGTGACCCTGATGCTATGACAACAGAAGAGGAAACTGCAATCACCGATGTTGCACGTGAAGCCGCTGTAACTTCGCCTGTGCAGTCTTTGGTTGACATGGAAGCACAGCTGAAAGAGTCGAAAAAAGGCGGAATGGGCAAAAATAACTCTGCTGAATTTACTGATATTATTGAAAAAATGCAAAATGTTACAAATGCTTCTAGTACAAATTTCACTGACAATGCTCAAGCGAATACAAACTTGCTAATGGGCATGAGTGATAGAATGCAGCTTTTAGTAAATTCCTGTGATAATTACCTGAATAAAGGAAATAGTATCACTGCCGCAGGTAAAGCACGAAAAAATTTAGTAACAACTTTGAAGGCGATGATACTTCAAGATGTTGTTGGTATTTACAACGTAACCGACAAATTTTCTGGCATGTCACCTACAGAACACGCAGCACTAAATTGGAGCGAAGTGTTTAGGGCTGCACGTACGAAAAAAATTAAGCTTGATGTTGATATGTCAGAAGTTAGGACTATGGGTGGTGCGGTTAGTACTGTTCGTGAAATAAAACCGGGTATGTCAAAGAATGGTAGTGGATTTTTTAAGGATGACATGGATATTAAGGCTGGATATAGTACAAAAGAAGCTTTTGATTTAGCGATGGAAATAAATCCACTTGATAGTAAACTTGCGACTGTTGCATACGGCACTAGAGGTGCTAAAGCATTAACACAAAAGTTAGAAGACTTAGAAAAAAGAAAGACTGATAAAAATGTTAAAGTTCCACCCTCTTTCGAGAACTTAAGTGAAGATGAGATAGCTAGCCTGAAAAAGTTTTCTTCATTATGGCTTAAAATATTCAGTGCATATCACGAAGCGAATCAACATCTTATTACTATGTCTTCTGCGGGAATCAATACTGGTGAAAATCTAAGATTGGGAGAACGAAATATTGCAACTAGCCGTATTGCAAGATTGTTGGGGCTTGGTGATTTGGTAGTCAATACAGAATTTGCAGAAATGGAATTTGTAGAAAATGGAGAGCAAAGAACAATCAAAGGTTTGTTAATGTCAGAAGCCAAGGGAAAAGAAGCTTATGACGCTCAAACTAGCCTTGACTTTAATGATGGAGAAATTTTAAACACAATACTTCGAAATGGTAAACCTGCTGAAGATCCAGTGAAAGAACTTAACAGATTTGCTATGCCTTTAGAAGATATCTCTATGAGCATCCAAAGGCAAATGTCAAATTTACAAATATTAGATTTTGTCACGGGTCAAATTGATAGACATTTTGGGAATTTGATGGTTACTAAAAATGCAGATGGGAAATATGATAAAATTACAGGTATTGATAACGATTTTTCATTTGGTAGAGCTAAAAGTGTTCGCGGTGCAATTGAAACTGACGAAGAGTACGATGAACAAGGTGGTGCAGTTGCAACTTTTGCTCAAAACGCTAGAAAAATAATCAAAAATGGTGAACTTGATGTACCGCATATGGATATTGAACTTGCAGACCGTATAATGCAAATAAAGAAACCTATGATTGAATATTGCTTAATTGATCTTATAGAACCTCAAAATATTGAAGCTTGTTGGAAACGTGTGGCTGCCTTACAAAGAGCGATTACAGCGTCAAAAAGTAAAAATGACAAAAAATTTCTTAAAAAAGATGAATGGGATGAAAAATCTCATGACGCGGAAATTGCATATGCCAAGGAAAAATTCAGGGTTAATGCAAGAGGGCTTTATAGTTCTACAAGTATGTACACTGCTTTTATGTTGGGTGCTTTGGATTTCACCAGCTTTGAAAGACTTCCCACTAGCAACCCCGAAGATCAACAGAAGCTCAAAGAAGCAATCGCTGCCGCAAAAAAAGCGAAGGCACAAAGACAGTCCGCATAGATAGGAGAATTTTACCTTGCTTATAGATGAATTATGTGAATATATTTTGGCAAGAGTTGCTTTCGCCTTAGGCAAATTTTCAAATCCAAATTTCCTCAAATCCAACGAACATATACTCGGAGAATATACTGAAATCACAGCTGAGGAAATGAAAGATTTTGATCTAAATTTTGAAAATTTAATAAAAAACGATGAAAAATATGCTCCTTTAAGACAAATTTCTTTAATTTGCGGAGAAAATAAATTAACCGAAAAACTCGTTTATGTCTGCCTTGTTTGCCTAGTCGAGCCGTCGATTGAGCAAGTTTTAAAAGAGACTTTCGGACTAAAACCCTGCTTGCAATTGATGGAAATGATTTGGGAAAGTGATGCTGGAAACAAAGTTTCACTGCGTAAACAATATGACTGCGCAAAGCTTATTTTGTTCCCTGAAAAAGAAAATTCACCATATTTTCGCCGTGCTTTCACTGCTGACGACAGACTTTTCGACTACATAATTGATGAAAAAGAAATGGACAGTAAAATTAAAAACTATGCAGTTTTTGTCGAAAAAGAGGAAAAATTACAAGAATTATTTGTAAGAGAAGAGCATATTCCCCAGATAATGGAAGCGTTAATCCGTCCTAATGTGGTTCAAATTTGTGGCGAAAACGGTTGTGGAAAAAAACTACTCTTACTTCATGCGGCAAAAGCCTTGGGTAAGTGCGTTATTGTCGCAAATAGTGAAAAAATCTTTGAAAATTCAGCTTTAAAAACAGAAATTTTACTCCGATTAAAACGCGAAGTTTTACTAAATGACTGCATTTTGTGTCTTGACGGTTTGGGTGTAAATCACTATGCAACACCCACCGCCATTGCTCACTCATTGACACAAGAATTAGCAGAAATCAGCAGTAAAGTTTGCTTGTGTACAGATTTTAATTATCAATTTGTGCCTGTTTTTTCGGACGTCGTTGAGGTCATGGGTGTGCCACCGTATAAGCGTCAGGAGAGCATAAAAATCTGGGAAGGCTATGCCCAAAAGTATGGGCTTTCTGGTGCAAATTGGCTCTTACTGGGCGAAAAATACAAGCTCTCCCCTGGTCAAATTAAGAAGGTTTTGGAGAGTGTTAAATACAAAAATTTCACTTCAAATATAACAAACGAAGCCGAAATTGCCAGTGCTTGCCACATTGTCCTCCCCCCTGCCGAGGGCAATATTAAGGCTGTAAAATCAACCTATACGCTTGACGACTTGAAAATTCCAAGCGACCAAAAAGACATTTTGAAGAACCTATGTGCCCATGTCACTGAGCGTCATAAGGTCTATGATATTTGGAATATGGAAAGCCGTTATCCGTATGGAAAAAATGTTTCAGCACTGATTTCAGGTCCTCCTGGTACTGGTAAAACCATGGCGGCGCACGTCTTATCGACCATGCTGTCCATACCGCTTTATCAGGTGGATTTGTCCCAAGTTGTGGACAAATATATAGGCGAAACTGAAAAAAGATTGGAAGAAATTTTCAATATCGCAGAGAGAAGCAATACGATTTTATTTTTCGACGAGGCTGACAGTGTTTTTGGAAAACGCTCCGAGGTGAATGAAGCAAAGGACAAATATGCCAACACTCAGGTTTCCTATATTTTACAGAGAATTGAGCAGTTTGATGGTTTGGTTATAATGGCGACGAACTTTAAGCAGAATATAGATGTTGCCTTTTTGCGACGCATACGCTATGTGCTTGAATTTAACATGCCTGACGCTGATACAAGGCGTGAAATCTGGCTTTCAACTTTTGCTGAAGAAACACCTTTGCAAAATATCGACTTTGATTTTCTTTCAACTCAATTTGAACTTTCAGGTGGTAATATTAAAAATATTGCCCTAAATGCGGCATTTTTGGCGGCAAGTGAAGGCGATTTTATACATATGACACATATTGTCAAAAGCTTGCGTGAGGAAAACCGAAAAATTGGTCGAAATATGTCGAGAGTTGACTTTGGTATATATGGAAATTTATTGTAAAAAAATTCCGCTCATTGAGCGGAATTTTGCATTTTAAGTATTAAGCTTGACCACCAGCGGCGGCAGCGGCTTTAGCGGCATCTTTAGCTTGTTTTTCTGCTATTAATCTGTCATAAATTGCTTGTAGTTCAGGCATTCTTGTAGTTATATTATTATCACCTATTTCGATAATTTTTTGTGAATAAGCATCGACAGATGCAAATAAATCTTTAATTGCATCAGGGGCTGTTGCCCTCTGTTCGGCAGTCATATTATATAAAACAGCTAGTTTACCACCGCTTATTGATGCTTGTTTCAAAAACTGTGTTCGAGGATCTTTTGCTAACAAGTCTAGTTTAAATAGAATACCACCCATAGGGTTTAAGCTTCTGGTGGCGATTTCTTGAAGTGCAAAGCGTTGAACTTCTTCCTTATTAAATGTAATATTTTTTTCAATCATTAATGCAATAACACCCTCACCCACGCAGTTAAAAAACTCACCAACATATTGTTTTAAGGCAGGCGTTTCAAGATGCGTAAGCCCACGTTCAAAACACTTTGATATTAATTCTGACATTGCAGGGTTATATGCCATGTTACCAGAACCAACTTTTGATGTAATTTCATCTTTCCTACCGACTTCATAATCAAATTCTTCTGCATCCATTTCAGCGGTTAATTCAACTATCTCTGCATACATAGATGCACTAGCAAGTGCACCACGTGCAGTTAGTTCTCTAGCGGCATCAGTTCCCGAACGACGAGCCGATTCTCTTCTTATTACTTCTATATGTTCTTGTAAAAACGGCTTAGGGTTTGGGGCTTGAGCAGCATCGTCGGTTGTTTTGCTTGCAACTTTAAAACCATCAATTATAGACGTGTTTCTTGCTTCTGCCTGTCTAATTCTTTCGATCTCTGCCGCCGCAGCTGCCTCTCTTTCGGCAACTTTTTCGTCATACATTCTTTGCAGTTCAGGCATAACTCCGTCAACAGTTGTATTGCTGATTTCCATGATTTTACGACCGTAAGCATCCAAATATGGTATTAATGGTGCGAGTTCCGCTGGAAGTGTTTGCCTTTCTGCATCGGACATATTAAAGATAATCGCAAACTTGCCCAACATTTTGTTTACATTAATAAAAAAATCCAGTTTTTGAGTACCGATGTTAGCTTGAGCAAAACTCCTTTCGAATAAATTTGGTAAAAAACCTTGAGTGGCCAAGTCTCTCATTAGAAATCTTTGCACCTGTTCACGTGTCATTTCAAGCCCCGTGTCAAAAAGATTGTTAGCGACATATGTACCGGAACAGCTGAAAAATGTTCGTATTGTTTCTTGCACTGCCGGAGATTCAAGATATGCCATTGAACGATCAATAAATACTTTTGCCATTTCGGTAATTTGAGGATTTACTTTTATAGTACCCACACCAACTTTAACTACTATAGGTTCTTTGTTTGCCTCATCATAATCGAATTGTTTAGCGTCTAATTCAGTTCTTACATCCTCTACTTCTTGCCTCATAGGCGCAAAGACTGGGGCTGCATAATCTCCAAAAACGTTACTGTCATTTCTTGCTCCATCATTCCTCAGAACTCTTCTTCGTTCCTCCGTAAGCGTCGCTGGGTCTGGCATGGGAGCTTCTGCTGCTCTACTAGGTGTTTGAATATGGTTCATATCATGATTTATTTTAAATGTTTTGGAGAACTTTTTACCAACCCATCTTTTAAAGCTCTTCCATTTTCCTGTGCTTGCTCTTTTTGAAAGTTGCAACACAGGCGCAGCCATCACAGGTGCGACAATTTCCTCAGGAGGTGGAGCTTCGTCGACATAGTTTCTAATGGTTTGCTCCAACGCAACTATTCGCTTGGCTTGAGCTTCAACAAACATATAGTCTCTTATTTCGGTGGTTTGCTCCCATGTGTCGGGATTTGCATCTGCTTCTCTACGCATTCTCTCGAGAGCTGTGGTATAAATATGCTGTTCACTCTCTAAATGTGCAGTATCGCTCATGTCAAAATGTTTTTCAACATCAAGTCTTAATTGTTGTAAGCTATCCATCAAATCTTCTCTAGCCATAAAAATATCCTCCTAGATTTCTTTTTTGTTTACTTTATATGTCATGGGTGTCAACGTGACTTCCTCTGATATAGGGAGTGATTGGTTTGCGACAATTTCCGCAAACTTGTCCATAGTATATAATTTGACAATTTTATCCTCAGGATATTGTTCCTTTAAAAGCTGAAGGCTATCACTGAGCATTTCAATCAAAATTTGTGACGAACCGCTGTCGTTAAACTGAAAAACCAAGGCGATGCTGTCGTCGAATTCCTTTTTATATAAAACCATTCCAAGGATTTGCTCATCCTTAACATAAGCGACACTGCAAGGCAAATAGTCCTCTTTTTTTACAGGAAAACTAGCGAGAATATCTGGAAAATTACTCTTGCAATTTTCGTTGAAAGTAGACAAGGCGATATTAGGAACATCGTTAAAAGTTTTGGTTTTACCGCTTGATTTATTCAAATTAAGCTTACCTGAAAGCAACGCTTTTATAGTGGTTTCATATAATTTGTTGGCGTTATCATCGTCAATAATAAATCCAAAATGACTTAAAAATGAAGTGATTTCGGTATTTTCTGAATTTGAAAACGCCATTAAATGGTGCTCATATTCTTCAATATCAATTGAATTACTCAAAAGATCTAATAGCTTCTTTGCATAACCTTTGTTACGATGTTTTTCATCTATGTAAAGCCAAACGATTTCGGTTGTGAAAGCGTCAGTTTCGGCAACTATAATTCCGACCGGAAGTAGTTTTCCGCCTTCGTCTTCTTCAAGTATTCCAATTGCGTTAACATCGCTTGCACCTATGAGTTCTAAAACATCTTCTGTGGCAAGATTAACAAAAAAATTCTTGTAAATATCGTCGATGTATATAGTTTTCATAAATAACCCCCCTTAAAAACTTGTGTGAATGCTTAAAATTTCACTATAATATAATTTTACACCTATTATAAAAAATGTCAATAACATATTTTAAATTTGTCAAAAAACTGTCATATAGATTGAAAAAATATTAGATTTATGTTATCATTATAAAAAACGAGGGGGTCTTAGGATGAGTACAAATACAAAATATAAAGATGGAATGGAAAATCTTGGTTTTTCTAGTTATAGCGAATATTGCGACTACCTTTTCAATGCAATAAATGTGTGCCTTGGCAGTTATCTTAATAGATTGAAACATGTTTTTGTGGGTAAAGATGGCAATACGAAGAATGTATTATACCCCGATATGGAAAGTGCTGTTAATATTTGTGAAATGCTAATTTCTGAATTTAATGATACATATTCAGCACAAAATAGTGATATAAATAATGAAATTGACACGGATTTGTTAGATTTGTTTGCCGAGTTAAACACCGAAAGTGCTCCACTGCTTGGGGATAGTGGTGTTGAAACTTCAATAGATGAAATGCTAAATTATGTAATTTCCAGAGCTGAAAAAACTGAGTTTAAATTACCATTTCATGGCTTGTACAAGAAATTAAAACTTACAAATTTTTCTCTTTTCACATTTACGGTTGCAGTTTTATCGTCTTCACAGACAAATTATGCTAACATTTTCCAAATAATAAACCAAAACGGTTCTATGCCCGCCCCGACTATTGAAGCGGCGGCGAGAGTTTTCTACGGCAAAGATTTTTCAATGACAGCTGCTTACGGCGAAATGTCTGATGCACTGACAAAATTAGAGCCGATTATCAGCCTCAAAATTAATCCAAACATGCCGTTTTCAACAGTTCTTTCTCCTGATAGGAGATTAATTGACTTTTTATTCTCCGAAAGCAAAGAACCTGACGAAGCGTATTCAAGGTTTTTCTCAGTTTTAACAGGTGACGATGAACTTGACCCATTTATTGCCAACAACGGTCAATTTGATGCGATTAGTATTTCATATGACGATGGAACTCGAATTTTTTCGATTTTTGGGGATGAGGGAAGCGGTAGAAAATTCACCATTAAACACTTTGCGAAAAAGTACGAAAAATCTGCACTTGCTATTGACTGCGCCAAACTTTTTGGCTATGATTTTGGATTTGTTGACAAGGCTTTATGGTCGGCAACTCGTGAATGCATTTTGACCGATGGGATTTGCACGCTCACCGAACTTTCCTACCGTGAGGACACTAAAGAGAAGTTTTTTGGATTTATGGACTTGGCTTTTGAGAAACTTTTGGACGCTGATATCACCGTTTTTACAAACAGTATGGAAAAAATACCCATGCGTGAAATAACAAAATTGGAATACACACAAATCGAACTTCCAACTCCTGACAACAGGGAGAGAGACTTGCTTTGGAAGCACTATGCAGTAGGGTATAAATTCTCCGAGGAAGTTGACCTCGAAGAAATGGCGACAAAGTTCCTCTTCACGCCTGGAAAAATCAAGAGTGCGTTGAAAACTTCAAAGGGCTTGTCGGCTATGGCTAAGGAAATTTTGATTTCCAGAAAAAGCCTTTTCGAGGCTTGCTATAACCAAATGAGCCACGAATTAACGCAAAAAGCGACAAAAATCAAGGCGACTTACACTTGGGACGACATTGTCATGTCCAAAGACCAAAGGCAGTCGCTGGAATATGCCTGCGACCAAATGAGGTTTCGCAAACAGGTCTTCGAGCAGTGGGATTACAACCGAAAATACCCCTACGGACGTGGACTTTCTGTGCTACTTTTTGGTGCGCCCGGTACAGGTAAATCCATGTGCGCACAGGTGCTTGCAAACGCCCTAAATCTCGAACTTTACAGGGTTGACCTGTCAAAAGTTGTCGATAAATATGTCGGTGAAACCGAAAAAAGTATATCCATGATTTTCCGTGAAGCCAAAAAGTGTAATGTTGTCTTGTTCTTCGACGAGTGCGATACATTGTTTGCGAAGCGCTCCGACGACGGCGGAAGTAGCCAGTCTTCAAATAACAACAAAACTGCTCTTTTGCTTCAAGAAGTTGAGGCTTATGACGGCGTTTCAGTTTTGGCGACAAACTATAAACACAACATCGACCCAGCTTTCTTCAGACGTATGAAATTTATTGTTGAGTTCCAGTTCCCTGACCCAGCCACACGTTACATTTTATGGAAGGCGACTATTCCAAAAAACACTCCACTAGCGGACGATGTTGACATAAAATTCCTAGCAGATAAGTTTGAATTCGTCGGTGGTAACATCAAAAACTGTATTTTGAACGCCGCATTTTTAGCCGCAGGCGACCCAACTGCCGAGGGAATGGTGCATATGAAGCATTATTTGATGGCGATTAGATACGAATTTGTAAAAACTGGAAAAGTCTTCACGAGGGCGGATTTTGAACCTTATGCTGACTTGGTTTTGAATGCATAAAAAAATTAAATTTTTGTTATAATTCCTTTAAAAATTGACATACTATATGTGTATTTAAAATTTACGGAGGAATATAAAATGAAAAAATTTCTAATTCTTTGCCTGACCGTGGCTACATTAGCAGTCGTTTTTACAGCTTGCTCATCCGACACAGAGGAAAGTCCAGCACCAACAGCCACTCCAGAGCCTGTAGTGACCGCTGTCCCATCCGACGAGCCTAAGGACGATGTGGAAGAAGATGTAAAAGACGACATGGACGATGCTAAGGACGATGTTGAGGACGCCATCATGCCCGATGAATCGGCGGAGCCTAGTTTAGAGCCTGAGGAAACGGAAAAACCCGAAGAAAGTGCAATGCCTGAATAAATGAAAAAAAGTAGTACTTTGAAATGTTAAAGTACTACTTTTTTATTATAATTTTTCCTTAAATTCGCTAATTGAAAGGTCGTTTTCACGGCAAATTTTCGCTACATCTTCAAACTCGGGTTTTTCATGGACTATGCCAAATCCTTCGGATTTTTTCATGCGGACTACACCATATTCGGTTTCCACGACGCTGAAAGAGCTATCCATTTTAATTCTGCGCAAGGTTTTAATTCTCACGCCATTTGTTGATGTATGTCGCAAAATCAGCTCGGAAAATCTTTGCTCCTCCCCTGTTTTGACGAGTACATTTAATATGTAACCAGCACGGTTTTTTTTCATAAAAGCAGGTATAGTTAGAACGTCTAAAGCGCCTTCGGTCATCAATTTTTCACTTGCAAAGGCGAGTTCTTCGGCTGTCATATCGTCGATATTGCAAGAAATTTCTGCAACATCATCATTTTTAAAATAGCCTGTTTCTCCCCAAAAAGCACGAACGCAGTTAGCTGCTTTAAACTCTTTTGTTCCCATGCCGTAGCCGATGTCTTTGGTGTGCATTGCGGGAGCGTTTTGAAATTCATCGGCAAAAAAATGAGCCAAGGCTGCCCCTGTGGGGGTACACATTTCACCCTCTATATTTCCAGAATAACAGGGCACGCCCTTGAGCAATTCAGCCGTCGCAGGCGCAGGAACAGGCACAACTCCGTGGGCGCATTTTACAGTACCGAAGCCAGTTCTGATTGGAGAAAAAACAATTTTATGTGGTGACAAAAGTTCAACGGCGAGGCAATTTCCGACAACATCGGCGATTGCATCCAACGCTCCAACTTCGTGGAAATGTATTAATTCGACAGTTTCGCCGTGTACTTTCGACTCAGCTCTGGCGATGTCGGCATAAATTTCTTTTGCGTTTTTTTTGACAGTTTCAGGCAAATTTAAGCCGTCAATTATGCTGTAAATATTTGCTGGGCTTGCATGGTGGTGATGGTTTTCAGATTTATGTTCATGCTTGTGCTCGTGATCATGGACGTGACCGTGATGGTCGTGTTTATGATCGTGTTTATGATCGTGTTTGTGATGGTGGTCATGGTGATGTTCGTGCTCTTCGTGACCCTTGATTTTAACACACATATGAGTTCCAGTTATACCGCAAGTTTTTTTGCTTTCGGCAGAAATTACAATATGTGGCAAACCACAGTTGTTCATAATGTCTAAAAACTTTTCTTTATCAGGGAGTATTTCGTACAAAGCGCCCATGAGCATATCGCCTGCAATTCCCATATTACATTCTACATAAAGGATTTTCATTCTATAATACCCTCCATTTGGTTTATTCTTCCTGCAAGAAATCCTGCACCAAATCCGTTGTCAATATTCACGACAGAAACACCCGAAGAACAGGAATTTAGCATAGATAAAAGTGCTGAAAGACCACCAAAACTCGCTCCATAACCAACACTTGTTGGTACAGCGACCACTGGGCAATCGACCAATCCACCGACTACTGATGGAAGTGCTCCCTCCATGCCAGCAACGGCGATTACACAGCGTGCATTTGCAAAAATTTCGACATTTTTTAGCAGTCTGTGAATGCCTGCAACACCAACATCATAGAGTCTTAAAACCTTGTTTCCCTGTGACTCGGCGGTGATTGCAGCTTCTTCTGCAACGGAAATATCACTTGTTCCGCCTGTTGCAATTACGATTTGTCCACGGAGGGGGATTTCGACAGGATTTGCCACTGCAATCCTTGCAATTTCAGTATAATTCATGTTAATTTCTTTTGAAATTTCCTTGGCTTTATCGCTGTCTAGTCGTGTGATTAATATGTTTTTACAACCATTTTGTGTCATTGCTTTTAAAATTCCAGTGATATGTTCAGCGGTTTTCCCTTCACCGTAAATGACTTCAGAAGCGCCTTGTCTTATAGATCTGTGGTAGTCAACTTTCGCATATCCTAAGTCCTCAAATGTGTTCATTTTAAGTTCAGTTAATGCCGATTCGGGGCTGATATTTCCCTCTTTTATATCCCTCAAAAGGCTTAAAATTTCGTGTTTATTATCCATTTATAGTCCCTCCGCTCTTGTGTTTATATCTAAGTAAATATTTGCAAAAAAATTGCACAATAAATTTTTAATTTCAATTCGTTTTTCTATAAATAATGCAAGTTGAATTTCACGAACTTGCAAAACAGCTGAATTTTCACGTACTCTGACCCTGAAATCGGAAAAACCCATCTCCATTAATGCTTGCTCGCATTTTTCGACTTTTTGCAGTTCGGAAGTGGTGATGGGACTGCCTGTCGGAATTCTTGTTGCAAGACAGGCGTAGCTGGGTTTGTCGCCTGTGAAAAGCCCCGCTTCCCTAGAAAATTCCCTCACTTGGGTCTTCGTAATTCCGCACTCTCTGAGTGGTGATTTTACTCTCATCTCTCGCAGTGCGACCATTCCCGGTCTGTCATTTTCGTCATCTGAAGCGTTAGTTCCGTCGCAAATTATGTCGTATCCGTCGGCTTTTGCCGCTTCAATTATAGCCGAAAAAATTAAATTTTTGCAGTGATAACAGCGGTCTTTTCCGTTTGCTACAACTTTCTCGTCCAGTAATGGGTTGAGTTCCAAAATCCTAACTTTTGCGCCTAGTTCACTTGCTAATCGGTCAACATCTTCGACTTCAAATTGAGGTTGAAATACAGTTTTTGCAAAATATGCAGTTACATCTGCGCCATTTTGAATGGCTGACCAGAGCAAAAATGCAGAGTCCGTTCCGCCTGAAAAGGCAAGGGCGATTTTATTATTTTTAGTAAAAAATTCTTTTAAATTCATAAGTTTTCTCCAAAAAATCCACGCTAAATTAGCGTGGATTGTAAGATTATACATATTATATTAACACAACAGTACTAAGCTGTCAATTAAATAGTAAGGCTTCCGTTTTCATCTTCGAGTAAAATTAAGATTTTTTCTTGTTCTCCACTCTCGGCATTTACATAGATAAGGAATTTATTTCCATCTGCGTTACTACATGCAAACTCATGAGCAAAAATTTCATACTGTCCGCTTGTTGGAATTATACAAAGTTTGTGGCTATCTATTGTCAAATCGGCTGAAATATGCTGTTGTGCATCTTCTTTGCTTATCACAGGTTCTGGGATTTCTCTTTCAGAATGAGCCATGATATAGCCTCGAGATTCGAAGTTTACGACTGCACCTGTGTCCAGTGCAATTCCAACTTTTACTAAATCAGGATAGCAAATAACCCCGTTTTGTTCATATGCAAAGTTGATTGTGCAGACACCCTCTTGGGTCATATAATAGGTCACTGCCATGTTTTCAATTCCACGTTCTGACAGGAATTTTTGAGCACTTTTTATCGCATCGTCAACTGAAATTTTGCTCTCAGCAACTGTGTGAGAGCTCAAAAAGTTGATGATTTTTGCTCCTTTTTCGGACACCTCTATGGTCATATAGTCAGTTGCAAACATAAAACTGGGAATTTTTCCCTGGGATTTTCCAAGGCTTTGAAGTTTTGATTCTTCAATTTTCATAAATTCAGCAGCCGCTTTTCTTGCTTCAGCTTCCGATACTCTAAGGTCGTTTTCAAGCAGTTTCGGAGTGCTTTCATCGAGGTGCATGGAGAAAGGTCCGTCGTAAATTAAGCTCGGAATTTCTGGAAATTCCTCCTCTACTGTCCTCATTCCCCCGCTTAAACTGTCGGGGATGGTTTCGTCCTCGGCTTCGTCCAAAAGTTGCTCGGCTTTTAAAAGTTTGTCCATTGAGAGTCCGCCTTCGGTGAGGTCGGTTTGTAAGCTTTTGAAATTGTGAGCAAGAGCAGTTGCGGTTTTGGATAATTCTTTCATATTTTGCAATTCTTCGTCTGAATAGCTTTCGGTACTCTTCGATAAAGTGTAGGAATAGTCCCCCACTCGGCTTATAAATGCCGCCGTTTTTTCCAGTTCATTTGTCGAAAAAGGCAGAGCTCCGAGAGACATTTGCGCTGTCATCGCCTTTCCGAAAATGTCTGTGCAAACAGCACTCATGACCGACGGCGAGGTTGCGTAGATGCTTTTTTGCAGTGCTGTGTCAAGCTCGGAAATTCCAGTTACAAGCTCTGCAAATGCGTGATTATGACTGATTTCCAGTGCGTTTTCAAGGCTTGCTGATTTTTTTCTTTCGTTCCAATATAGCCCTCCCAAGGCTATGCAAACTACCAGTAAAAGTGACACTATAATAACAACGGTTTTCTTTTTCATCATTATCCTCCCAAAATTAAACTAACCCTGTTTGAAGTTATTTTCTCCAAATAGGGTTAGTTTAGTAATGTAATTTTTGTTATTTTGAGAGCATTTCTAAGCCGATTTTAAGTCTGCGAACTGTTTCGTCTTTTCCTAAAATACGGCAAATTTCAACAGCTCCACCTGGGGTTACGCTTTTTCCAGCTGCTGCAATTCTGACAGGCCACATGAGTTTTGCGTTCTTAATTTCGAATTTTTCAACCAAATCGGTCATGGCTTTGAGGATTTCCTCGTCAATCCAACTCGAAGTTGCTTCAAAAGCAGGGATTACAGCTTCTAGCATTTCCTTTGAGCTATCTTTGTCGGATTTTGACTTTTTATGCACAAAAAGTTCTGTGTCATATTCAGGCAATTCTTCGAAAAAGTCCAGTTTTTCGGGAATATCGCTCAAAACTTCGCATCTTTGGTGCAATAATTCTGCAATTTCATCTGCGCTGATTGCTTCATTTTTAACAACAGAACGGATGTAAGGTCTGGCAATTTCTGCAAATTCTTCACCACTTAAAGCTCTGATATATTCAGCGTTGAAGTATTTTAATTTAACCATGTCGAAAATTGACGGTGACTTTGAAACTCCTGAAATATCAAAGATTTTTCCAAGCTCGTCCAAGGTGAAAATTTCTTGCTCTCCCCCAGGACTCCAGCCCAAAAGTGCCACATAGTTGACCACTGCATTGGTAAGATATCCCATGGAAATTAAATCTTCATATGATGGGTCACCATAGCGTTTTGACATTTTATTTTGTGCATCACGCATAACAGGTGGGCAATGTACATATTTTGGAATTTCCCAGCCAAATGCTTCATACAAAAGGTTATATTTTGGTGCAGATGATAGGTATTCACTACCACGGACAACATGGCTAATTCCCATTAAATGGTCATCGACAACGTTTGCAAAGTTGTAAGTTGGAAGACCGTCAGATTTAATCAAAACATTGTCGTCTAGTGTATCATTTTGCACTGTAATTGCACCGAAAATTTCGTCACAGAACACAGTTTCGCCTGTTTGTGGAATTTTTTGGCGGATTACAAATTGTACACCATCGGAAATTTTAGCGTCAATTTCCTCTTTGCTTAGGCAACGGCAAGGGTCGAGAGTTTTAACAAAAGCTTCGCCCTCTTCTTCGCTTTTTTCGCAAAAACAGCGGTAAGCGCCGTCTTTTTCAAGCAAAAGTTCTGCATATTTTCCGTAAAGTTCACGTCTTTCGGTTTGGATATATGGGCCGACAGGACCGCCGATGTCAGGGCCTTCATCGTGGATTAAATTGCAATCTTTCATAGTGCGGTAGATAGCCTCGGTCGCACCTTCGATAAATCTGCCTTGGTCAGTATCTTCAATTCTGAGCAAAAATTTGCCATTTTGACTGCGAGCAATCAAATAAGTGTACAGCGCAGTACGCAAATTTCCAACGTGCATATAGCCTGTTGGACTGGGCGCAAAACGAGTGCGAACCTCGCTTTTTGGAATTTTCGCTTCTTGTTCTTCGAACCATTTCATATCTAAATTCATAGTTATACCTCCGTTTTCTCTAATAATTATATAGTTCACACGAATAATTGTCAATAGTTTATCTTTTTTCTATTGTATTGAGTGGATTTTCGTGGTAAAATGTCTTAGTATGCGATTAAAACATTAAATAAACTTTTAAAATATAGGAGTGACTCATATGATATCCGAAAAAGTTGAAAGATTAATCAAAAATAACTCCGCAGTCAGAAAAATGTTTGAGGAAGGCATTAGACTTGCGGCTATTCACGGTAAAGAAAATGTCTACGATTACAGCCTCGGAAATCCATATTTTCCACCACCTGAAGAGATGAAAAAGGCAATTGTTGACATAGTTGAAAACACCGATTCTCGTGCTCTTCACGGCTATATGCCAAATGCTGGTTTTGCCGAAACTCGCTGGGCGATTGCCGAAAATCTTAACAAAAGATATAACACCGACTATGTTGACGCAAACTTTGTCATGACTGTCGGCGCAGCAGCTGGGCTTAATATTATTCTACAAACCATACTAAATCCTGCTGACGAAGTTGTTACTATTGCACCATATTTTGTTGAATATAAAAGCTATGTCATCAGCCACGGCGGTGTATTTTTCGCACCTCAGGCAACTGATAGCCGTTTTCAACCTGACGCTGAAAAGCTTGCAAAACACATCACACCAAGAACAAAAGCTGTTATCATAAACACTCCAAACAACCCCACGGGCGTTATTTACAGCGAAGATAGTTTGCGTAAACTTGCCGAAATGTTGCGCAGAAAAGAGCAAGAATACGGCACCACAATTTACCTAATCAGCGATGAACCCTACAGGGAACTTGCGTTTAATAATGCGGTTGTGCCTTGGATTCCCAAATTATACCACAACACTTTGGTGGTCTATTCATGGTCGAAATCACTTTCAATTCCTGGTCAAAGACTTGGATATGTCCTTGTCCCAACTCAGGTTTCTGAGGCTGAAAGACTTTTAGAGTGCCTAGCTTTCGTAAACCGTGTGGCTGGGTTTGTCAATGCCCCTTCCCTATTCCAAAAAGTTATTGCAAAATGCAT
>CAYJOS010000002.1:34268-48241 GCA_964371875.1 uncultured Oscillospiraceae bacterium
TCACTTTATGATGAAAACAGAAAAGCACTTTATAAAATTCTGACCGACTGCGGTTTTGAAGTTACATATCCTGAAGGCGCTTTCTACCTCTGGTTAAAAGCCCCCGACGGAGATGATGCCCTGCTTGCGGAGAGAGCACAAAAATATAACATTTTGCTCGTCCCCGGAAGAAGTTTTGGTGGCGAGGGCTATGCTAGACTTTCTTACTGCGTCGACCCTGAAATGATTAAAAGATCTGAGGACAGTTTCCGCTTCTTAGCAGCTGTTTATGGTCTGTAAAATCTTAAATATTAATGAGGATAGATTGAAACAATGAACGAAAAAAAGACTATATTAAGCGGAATTCAGCCTTCAGGCGAACTTACTTTAGGCTCTTATATCGGTGCGATTAAAAACTGGGTTGAACTTTCAGAAACTTACAATTGCTACTACTGCATTGTTGATATGCACTCTATAACTGTGCGACAAACTCCAGCAGACCTCAGAAAACGCACACTCACTCAACTTGCTCAATACATCGCAGCTGGACTTGACCCAGTGCAAAACACAATTTTTATACAAAGCCATGTTTCTGCTCATGCCGAGCTTGCTTGGGTTTTAAATTGCTATACAATGTTCGGTGAACTTTCAAGAATGACCCAATTTAAGGACAAAAGTGCGAAAAATTCTGATAATATCAACGCTGGACTTTTCACTTATCCTGCACTGATGGCAGCTGATATTTTGCTATACCAACCCCACCTAATTCCAGTTGGGCAAGACCAAAAGCAGCATGTCGAAATTTGCCGTGATATAGCAAACCGCTTCAACGGAATTTACGGTGATGTCTTCACAATTCCCGAACCATTTATTCCAAAAGTCGGCGCAAAAATCATGAGCTTGTCCGAGCCTGAAAATAAAATGTCAAAATCTGACGTCGACCCCTCAGGTTGCGTCGGAATTATGGACACACCCGAAGAATTAATGCGAAAATTCAAGCGTGCAGTCACAGATAGTGACACAGCTGTCCGCTATGATGTTGCAGAAAAACCTGGAATTTCAAACCTTATGCAAATTTATTCCGTTGCGACAGGAAAGACTATGGAAGAAATTGAAAACGAATTTTCAGGGCTTGGCTACGGTGTGTTTAAACCAAGAGTTGGCGAAGCTGTAGTCGAAATGCTAAGACCAGTCCGTGAGGAAACTCTAAGAATTATGGGCGACAAAGCCTACCTCGAAAGTGTTTACAAAGACGGCGCATCACGTGCGGCGTATACAGCGAACAAAACACTTAGAAAGGTATACAAAAAGCTAGGTTTCGTCCAAAAATAGTTACCAGACTGACATGAAAGCTTGAAAACGCAAATAAATTTGCTTCCATCGTCAACTTCACTTACCAATTTCGGTCACATATACCGCATATGCTCCCTCGTTGGCAAGCTTGTTTCCTCGACTTTCAAGCTTTATGACAGTCTTGGCTTTTGCGAATTTTTGACTGACATGAATGCTCGAAAACGCAAATAAATTCCCATTTCCCTTTCCATTTCCATAAGGAGTAATAAATAAAAAATGCTATTTAATTTAGATTCAGACCTTCTCTTGCAACTACTTCTTGCACTCGGTGCAGCCTTTATTATCAGCTATGTTTCAACGCCAGCTGTGAAGGCTTTTGCTCAAAAAGTCGGCGCAATTGACGTGCCAAAAGATGCAAGACGTGTTCACAAAACCCCAATTCCACGCTTGGGTGGACTTGCAATTTTTCTAGGTTTTCTACTCAGCGTAATTTTATTTTGCGAAATTGACACTCAACTTCGTGGAATTTTAATCGGCGCTGTTATAGTTGTTGCCATGGGTGCTGTTGACGATATTGTCACGCTAAAAGCACTGCCAAAACTGATAATTCAAATCATTGTTGCAGTCATTGCTGTCATGCACGGTGTTTCTATCGAAGTTATAATGAACCCAAACATTTTTTCTGATGTTGAGTACATTTCACTTGGAATTTTTTCTGCACCAATTACCGTTATTTGGATAGTCGCTGTGACAAACGCAGTTAACTTAATCGACGGGCTTGACGGACTTGCTGTCGGCGTTTCGACCATTGCATCGGTGACCATGCTAGTGGTTGCCCTCGTGGTCGCAGAGCCAAGCACAGCTTTGATTTTAGCTTGTCTTTCAGGTGCTTGCGTTGGATTTATGCCCTACAATTTAAACCCTGCCAAAATTTTCATGGGCGACACTGGCGCGCTTTTGCTTGGCTATGTACTTTCAACGGTTTCTGTCATTGGAATGTTCAAATTCTATGCAGTTGTGTCGTTTTTCGTACCATTTATAGCATTAGCACTTCCAATTGTTGACACATCTTTTGCATTTATACGCAGAATTTTAAAAGGTCAAAACCCCATGACTCCCGACCGTGGACATTTGCACCACAGATTAATCGACATGGGAATGAGCCAAAAACAAGCTGTTTCTGTTTTGTATACAGTCAGCATAATTTTGGGTGTTTCCGCTGTTGTTTTGGCAAGTACTAATGATATTAAAATTTTCTTTTTCATTTTTGCCTTCATCATAGCGGCAGGCGTTAGCCTTCGCATTGCTGAGAAAAACAAAAATGCACATCAAAACGATAAAAAAAATAAAGAAGGTGAATAATTTGGATAAAAAAATCAAAGTCTTGTCCGTTTTTGGAACAAGACCTGAAGCTATAAAAATGGCGCCTCTTGTCCTAGAACTTCAAAAAAGACCTGAAATCGAGTCGCTGGTTTGTGTGACGGCACAGCACCGTGAAATGCTTGATTCTGTCATGTCATGCTTTGGGATTGAAGCCGACGACGATTTAAATATTATGTCCAAAGGACAAACCTTATCCGATATCACGGCGAGAGCATTAAAGGGACTCGAAGGCGTTTTTAACGCAGAAAAACCCGATATCGTGCTTGTCCACGGCGATACAACCACAACTTTTGCAGGTGCATTAGCTGCTTTTTATGCAAGAATTCCTGTCGGACATGTTGAAGCAGGACTTCGTACTTTTGATAAATATTCACCTTTTCCTGAAGAAATGAACCGTTCTTTGGTTGGGAAAATTTCACATTGTCACTTCTGCCCCACTGCCCAAAATGCGAAAAATTTGCAAAATGAGGGTCTTTCTGACAATATTTTCATCACCGGTAACACAGTTATTGATGCGATGAAATATACTGTCAAAGGTGAGGGATTTAATTCTGAAGAGCTTTCAAATTTGGATTTAAGCTCGAAAAAAGTCGTAACTTTAACCTGCCACAGACGTGAAAATTATGGTCAACCCATGGAAAATATTTTCAAAGCTATACGCAGAATTGCTGAAAAATACAGTGATGCACTTTTCGTTTATCCAGTACATTTAAGCCCAGTTGTTCGTGAAACTGCACAAAAATTTCTGTCAGAATGCGATAATATCAAGCTAATTGAACCACTTGACGCATTGGATATGCACAGATTGATTTCAAAAAGTTACATGGTAATGACTGATTCTGGCGGAATTCAAGAGGAAGCGCCCTCAGTCGGCAAGCCTGTTTTGGTGCTCAGACGTGAAACCGAAAGACCCGAAGCTGTCGAAGCTGGCACAGTTTTGCTTGCTGGAACTGACGAGGAGGATATTTTTAACTTTGCTTGTGAATTATTTGACGACAAGGAAAAATATGCAAAAATGGCAAAAGCCACCAATCCTTATGGTGACGGTCATGCTTGTGAACGTATTGCCGACGCTATTTTAAGTATTTTTGGAAAGGGTAATGCGCCCGAAAATTTTGTGCCATGAAAAGCCCTAAAAATAAGTTTTTAGTCCTTGCGTTTATTATTCCAATTGTTTCCCTTGTGGTAATTTTTACAATTTTTAGCAGCCCAAATGAGACGGCTGTTGTTGTCTTGCCACCCCCCACTGCTGACGGGGATATTGGCGCTCAAAACGAAAGTACACAAGAAAATAATGTAAATATTGTTGCTGTAAACCCTGAAACTGTGCAGGCTGTCGTTTCAACTTTGGAGCGTGAACCTAGCTACACTAGAACAGTAACAGTTGAAAATTTTTGGAATGGTGGTAGTAGCGCAACAATTTCTGAGTGTTTTGTTCATAATAACATGGCTTTCGTGCAGACTAACGGAATAGGAGAACCTAGAAATGACCTTATTGTTGACAATGAATTATTTGTTTGGTATGAAAATTCCAATGACTATTTCAAAACAACTCTAAAAACAAGTGAAATAAATTTAATTGACAATTTTGCCCATATGCTCACATATGAGGAGCTTTTAACGGCGGAAATTGACGATATCCATGATGCTGGGTATCAAAATTATAATGGAGTTGATTGCATTTTTGCCGAATTTTCAAGCGGAAATTTGGGGTATATTACACGTGTGTTTGTAGCCGTAGAAACAGGACTTTTACACGCTGCTGAGCGTTATGACGGAGAGACCCTCGTGTATAGAATGACTTCAACATCGCTAAATTTGGGTGAACCAAACGCAGAGGTTTTCAATCCTCCGTCATAAAAACAGCATAACCCCGAGGATTATTAGAAGTTCTTGATCTTTGCTTTCTCTGTACATTAAGTAAATTATTAGGAAAATTATCAAATCTTCGGTTTCAAATTCCCAGTTTTTGAACTTTGAAACAACACCGCCCAAGCCGTCGGAAATTCCGCCGAAAGCGTCCCCTACCCCATCTTTTAAACCGCTGAATTTTTCAGTAATTCCGCCAGTTAAACCGCTTAAAATCGAACTAATTCCGCTTTTTTCTTCGGTTTTTGACGACTGATTTGCAATTTTTTTGGTAAATGGAGAACTTGTTTTTCTCGCAGGTGCTCGACCATCGGGGAGGACTTGTGGACTTTGACTTCTTGCCATAGTTTGAATAATCTGTGGTTGAGCGACTACAATTTCTGCAGGGTCTGGGTCAGGGATTTTGACCATTTTTCCGCTGTTTCCAGAGTATCTATTTGTCGCCAGAATCCCCACCTCCGCTCTCTTTCATGAAAATTTTAGCAACTTTTGCCATTTTTGCAAGCCTTATAGCTTTTGCAAGTTTATCTCCACGGCTTTTTTCTAAATATGGACAAATCGCCTCAAGAATTGCTGTTTTATTAGGCTTTGATTCACTAATTTCACCGCCTAAAAGTGAGCTGATGTCACCCATAGAACCCATGTTGCTCATCATGTTTTTGAGCATTGGAGAAAGCGAATTTTCTCCATTTTCACTGTCAGAATTTGAAAGAAAACTTCCGCCATCCATTAAAGAGCGTGCCATATTTGTAATTTTTGCCAGTTCGTCGGGATTGCTGAGTATGTTCGTAATCTTGTCTTCCAGTTCGCTCACTCCAATCACCACCTTTTAGATGAATTTTACAATTTATTTACCCACTATGCCTATGATTTTGTTTGCAATCGCTTTGCCGTCCTCGGTGTTCAAAAATCCTTTTAGAATTTGCTCCATTGAGTTTGTGTCACCGCTGGTAAAGGCTTTTGAAAGTGCTTTTTTGTCAATTAATTCACCGATTTTTTTGTTATCGTCGGGAGAGATTGACTTCATGATATCGTTTGCTTTTCCACTTTCCATAAACATGTTTTTCATTGCATTAAAATCGCTCATAAAAACACTCCAATCAATTTTTGTTCTCAGTTCATTATATTCAGATTTCTCAAGGAGGTTCATATTTTTGAAAATACTAGTTTTAGCCGACTCTCACGGAGATGTTGCACCAATGATTAAAGCCGTAAAAACTGAAAATCCCGACCTTATAGTTCACCTTGGTGACCACTATGACGACGCTTTAGAGCTAAGAAAACACACAAGTGTACAAATCAGAATTGTCAAAGGAAATGGTGATTTTAATCCAGAAGCACAGGAAAATGACCTTTTTGAGGTCGAAAAAGTTAAAATTTTTGCTTGTCACGGACACAAATTTAACGTAAAATTCGACATGCTTCCATTAGCTTTTGCAGGTAAAAGTGCTGGTGCTGATATAGCTTTATTTGGTCATTCTCACATAGATTTCGATGAAATTGTGAACGGTATTCACCTGTTTAACCCTGGTAGCATTGGAAGAAGCCCTACCCCGTCATATGCGGTTTTGACTGTAAATGATGGAAAATATCAATTTGAAACCATATTTATATGAAAAAAATCGCCCAATTTGGGCGATTTTTTTACATATTTAATTAATATCAGAAGCGGAGGAAGGTCTTTTGCTCTCCTCGGGAACAGGGGTTTCAGATTCTGTTGGATTGTCAGATTCTACAGGCTCTTCTATCAAAGTAAACTCTGCGATTACGCTCATGTGCCTTTGAATATTTGTAATTGTATAGTAAGAAAGTGCGCCCATGTCAACGCCATCGATTAGAAGTTTTGAGATTTCATACCCTTCATCAGGTGTGATTGTCAAAATTAGGCTTCCATCTTCTTCCACAGAAACATAGCCATTTGGCTGAATTATTCCGCCCTCACCTGCTGTAAGGTTTACCGAATATTCAATCGGCTCTTTGCCTTTTGAAGTTGTTAGCGTAATAGTTCCACCTTTTTCCACTTGAGCGTCGGCCAAGGGGCTTTGGCTAATTACGTCACCTTCGCTTACTGTTTCGCTAAATTCATCGGGATTTTTGGAAACAAAGAAGCCCAGACCTTCGAGTCTTGCCTTTGCGGTGGCAAAATTTTCACCTTTAACATTGGGAACGGTGACATATTCAGTTTCAGTCGTCGGGGTTTCGACCGCGCCTGAGGAGATTACAAGCGTCACTTTTTCGCCCTCGGAAATTATTGTTCCTTTGATGGGTGCTTGACGGATGACCATGTTTTCGGGTTCGGTGCTCGGCTCTGAAATTGTGTCGGGAATTATTCCCAATTCCTCGAGTTGCCCTAGTGCTACTTCTTTGTGAAGTCCGACGAGCTGGGGCATTTCTGATGGCTCTTCTTCAAAATTGAATGCGCCGGACATCGCAGTTATTATCATCGTGATAACCGCGAGTAAGGCAGTTGCCGCAACAATATATAGCCATTTTTTGTCGATTTTGGGGTATAATGGCTTCTTTAATGGAATTTTAGGCTTTGAAACATTCGGCTTATTTACAGGAGTTGGAATTTCAGCTTTCTCAGGTTCAACTTCTGTTTTGGAAAGTTCTGACATGTCGACAACTTTTGTTTCGTCTAAATTTGGCTCAGTTTCCTTCAAAGAAGCGTCAATCGCCTTGACAACACCCATGGTTTCGTCATCCCAGACTCTGGTTTCGTCGGTGTTTTCGTTTTCGGGTAATACATAATAAACAGCTCCGCACAATGGACATTCGCCTAGGTCGGCATCAATTGGTGAGCCACATTTTTTGCAAATTATTGATCTCATTTTTTCACCTCACCCTATATAATAACATGTTTTAATTAATTTTTCAATAATAGCTTGTAAATATTTTGACTTTTTTTAAATTTATGTTATAATTAGGTTTATATTACATTCTGGAGGAATTATGAAAAAAGCACTAATTACAGGTTCATCTCGTGGGATTGGTCGTGCAATTGCCATAAAATTACATGAAAAAGGCTTTAAAGTTTTCATAAATTACTCAAATTCAAAAGAACTCGCCGAAGAGCTTGCAAGCGAACTCGGGACTATTGCGGTCAAAGCTGATGTGTCTGATTTTGAGCAAGTTAGGCAAATGTTTGATGAAATCGGTGACGTCGATTTACTTGTAAACAATGCGGGAATTTCCCATTATGGTTTGATGACAGACACGACAAGTGATGATTTTCACAAACTTTTTGCTGTAAATGTTGAGGGTGTTTTCAACTGCTGTAAATGTGCAGTTCCGTACATGGTGAGGCAAAAAAGTGGCAATATTATCAACATTTCGTCAATTTGTGGAACAAAAGGCGCTTCTTATGAAACAATTTATTCAGCCACAAAAGGTGCGGTTATAAGCTTTTCCACGGCGCTTTCTAAGGAGCTTGGGATTTCAGGAATTCGTGTGAATGTTGTCGCTCCTGGGATTATTGACACTGAAATGATGAGTGATTTTTCTGACGAAGAAAGGATTTTTCTTAGAGAACAAATCTCTCTCGGACGCTTTGGAACTGCTGAAGATGTTGCGAATATTGTCGCATTTTTGGCATCTGATGACAGCTCGTTTATCACAGGTCAGGTCATATCGCCCGATGGTGGATTTCTATTATAATATGTATTTTTTAGAAAATTATAACAAAAATCTGATGTGAAAATACATCAGATTTTTGTTATTCTATTTAAATATTCAATTTCATTTTCACTTAGATTTCTGAATTTTCCGAGTGCTAAATCGCCTAATTTAATCTCTCCAATCGAAATTCTGCGGAGTTTATGGAGTCTAAGGTTTGAAATTTCTGCCATTTTTCTGATTTGCCTATTTCTTCCTTCGTGGATTGTGATTGCAATTTGTGTTAGACCATTTTGTGTTGAAATTGTTTCGATTTTTGCTGGTTTTATGGTATAATCATCAATTTTCATGGCTGTTCCCATTGTTTTTAGTGATGAATTTAAGTCATCAGAGCTAACCCAAGCATGATAAGTTTTGTTAATTTCGTGCGAAGGGTGCATGAGTTTATGTGCAATATCACCATCATTTGTCATCAATAAAATACCCTCGGTATACATATCGAGCCTGCCGACAGGATAGAGCCTCTCCCCTATGCTTTCCACAAGTTGCGACACATTTTTTCTGCCTTTTTCGTCTGACATTGTGGTCACATAAGACTGAGGTTTATTCAAAATTATGTAAAGCCTTTCGGCTTTTATTTTTAAAATTTTTCCATTTACTAAAATCTCATCGCTGTCAGGGCATGCGGTTTGCCCGAGCGTGGCGGTTATCCCGTTAACGCTCACCTGCCCGTCAGCGATTAGTTCTTCGGCTTTTCTCCGTGAACAAATCCCTGCTTGAGATATTAGTTTTTGCAGTCTTTCTTTCATTTTTCAGACCTTTCAAGGTAAAAATATTGAAAATCCACTAAATCTATAAAGCGACATTTTCACTCTTTCCCAAAGATTTAGGCGAATTTCTTCGTTAACTTTTCCGTTCTCCAAGGCAACAATATCTTCTTCACCTATGATTTTTTCGTTGTTATAGATGGTTACTTTTCCGACAATATCGCCCTCATTTACTGGTGCAAATAAGAACATCGGCAGTTCGATTTTTCCTTCTGCACGTTCACCTTTTGGCAAGGAAATATAAACTTTTTCAGTTAAACCGACTTCGACTGTTTCGGTTACACCGGAAATTAATGGAATTTCTAGCACTTCCATTGGTAAAACAATTTCCTGTGCAACAAAATTTTCAAAACCCCAATCGAAGAGAGTTTTGTGGGTGTTCCAGTCGTCAGGGTCGGAAATTGTAACACAAATTAGCGTTAAATTATCACGGCGAGCCGCCGAAACCAAGCTCCGCCCAGCTGCCTTAGTATAGCCAGTTTTTCCGCCAATACTGCCCTCATAGGTGGTCAAAATTTTGTTGTGATTTGTAAAAGTTTGCTCACCAATTGTGATACTCTCGGTGCTGTTTATTCGCAAAAAGTCATGATTTTTCAAGGCTTCACTCATGATAACAGCAAGGTCATAAGCCGAGCTATAATGCCCTTCGGCATCCAAACCATGCGGGTTTTTGAACTGGGTATTTTCAAGTCCAAGCTCTTCAACTTTTTCGTTCATCAGCTCCGCAAACTCATCAATTCCGCCTGCTGTATGGTATGCCAAAGCAGTGGCGGCATCGTTGCCTGAGGCGAGTAAAAGACCATAAAGCAAGTCTTCGACTGTGTAAATTCTGCCAGTTTCTAGGTACATTGAAGAGCCTTCAATGCCTGTGTACTCGGGCTTTATGAGGACGAGTTCATCAATTTCACAGTTTTCTAAAACTATCAAAGCTGTCATGATTTTTGTTGTGCTTGCGACCAATTTTTCGTCGTAAGCATTTTTCTCATAAAGGACTTCCTGAGTGTCTGCATTCATCAAAATTGCAGCTGCTGCACTGTCCGCAGACACTGAAAAGGCAAAATTTGACTGGAAATAAATCATGCTTATTATAAGCAAAAGGGAAGTGAATTTTTTCATATTTTAGCACGGCTCCTATTTTAAAGCTGTGCTTATTATTTCCAGTTTTTCTAAAAATTATTCGTTGATTTCTGTTTCTTCTGGTTTTTTATCTTTGAATTTTTTGATTATATCCTCAACTTTGTCAATCAAATCGGGAAGCTGTTCTATCAGTCTGTCAACACTTGTCGAAGCTGGTGGAGCGATGTTAATCATCCTTACATTTCCATTATTTATGCACAGAAATCCCACAGGATCAATCCGAATTCCTGCTCCGTTTCCAAGCCCAAAGCCGCTTTTTTCCTTCACAGGAAAGTCACTTCCGCCTGAGCCATAGCCGACAATTACCTTGGAAATTGGAATCAAAGTCACGCCGTCGGGAGTCGTGATTGGGTCGCCGACAACAGTGTTTACGTCAACTAAATCCTTGATTTTTGACATTGCTGAGTCCATCATTTCGCCAATTGGATGCTTTTCCATTTTTCTTACCCCTCTTATATTTTTTGAGTTACAGATTGCTTTTCTTGCTCTCGGATTTTTCGCTTTTCTAAGAACATCAAAAGCAGTTTAAAACCGATTTGTAGAATTTGGTAAATTTTGATTGTTATGTCTAATTCACAGTATATTCTACCCTTTTTTGTTAAAAAATCAGGTGAAATTGCAATTTTTCTCTTTTTTATGTTAAACGCAAGTTCCAAAGGATCTATGATATTTGACGCTAAAGTGCAGGCTTTTGCATTGCTCATCGCTGTTTTATATGGGTCGGAACTAGCAATTATAACAAACAATTTGAGATTATTTATGCTCAGTTTAGCACGTAAAATACGTTGAAATTCGCAGGCTAAGTCAATAAAATCAGAAATTTTTAATTTAACATTTTCCTTTTTTTCTTCAGTTTTTTTAATAGTTTTCTCTGAGTTTTTCTTTTTAGATTTCTTTACTTTTTTTACTTTACTTTTTGCTTTTCCCTCTTTTCTCTTTAAAGGAAAAACTGTAAATTTAAAAAAAGCCAACTTTGCAGAAATTTTAATTTCACCATCATTGAAATAGATAAATGCACCAACAGGCGTGATGGAAATTATTAGTATCACCGATATAATTATAAAAAAAACGGTCATACTCAAACCTCCAAACTGTTAATTTATTCCTTCAATTTTAATCTGGTCAGCATCATCATTTGACAATGTGTCTATTGCTTCTTGTAGTTTTACAACAGCGTCGTCGCCTGTGAGATCTGGAAGTTTTGGCAAGTCTTCAAGCTTTGCTATGCCCATGGTTTTCAGGAAAAGCTCGCTGGTTTTGTATATAGTCGGTCTGCCCGGAGCTTCCAGTTTTCCGCAGGCTTCTATAAGTCCACGCTCTGCCAAAAGCGTGACGGTGTAGGAGCTGTCCACCCCCCTGACTTGTTCGATATAGGCTCTTGTGACTGGTTGAAAATACGCCGTTATAGCCAAAACTTCGAGTGAAGTTTGTGAAAGTTTTGGCGGTTTTCGCTGTTCCATTGCCCTTAAAATATTGGGGGCAAATTCAGGTGCAGAACAAAGTTGAAGCGAATTATCCAGTCGGAGCAAGCGTATTCCACGTCTATTTTCTTCGTATTCAGTTTTGAGCAATTCTGCCGCTTCACTCACCTCTTTGAAGCTTGCTTCGGTCACGAGCATGATCCGCTCTATAGGCAAAGAGTCGCCCGAAGCGAAAAGTATCGCTTCAATTGTGCTCATAAGTTCACGATTTTCCATAATTGATTTTCCTTTTTAATCCAATTCCTCTATGCGTTTTAAGAAGTCCGTTTCAACCCCTGTAAATTTGATAAAATGTCTGTCACCGTCGTGCAAAACCTCGACGCAACCGCCACTGCAAAGTTCAAGAACAGACACAAAAGTAGCAACAATTTCCGAGCGACTTTTGCACGCATAGTAAAGTTCTGTGAGGTCTATATCCTCGTTTGCACGTAAAATATTGATGAGTTCGAGGCTTTTTTCCCTGACTCCATACACTATTTTGCTCGGAACAAAGGGAGAAAATTCCTCTTTTTTGGAAACTTTTGTTCCTCTTACCAAAATTTTCTTAAACGCCTTGAATAGATCCACACATTCATGCTTGTACTCATATTTTCCAAATTCCGAGATGGGCTCAGGCGGTGATGGGAACATCAAACTTCCAATTTCTGAAGCGACTGAAAGCTGAGGTACAACCGTTTTTATGGTCACTAGTGCGTCTTTGCTTTTAAGCATTTCAAGGCTCGTCATGAGTTGTTCTAGCTCTGAAATTTCCTCATCATTTGTCAGCAACATCTTTGTTTTGATATACACCAATTGTGACGCCATTTGTACAAAATCACTTGCAACTTCGAGGTTATTTTCTTTCATTTGAGCAATATGTTCAAGATATTGCTCTAAAATGAGTGAAATTTGAATGTCACGGATTTCTATTTTGTTTTTAGTTAAAAGCATCAATATCAGACTAAGAGGCCCGCTAAAGTCCTCTGAATCCTCTTTGTTTTTTAATATTCCCTCTAGGAAAAAGGTTGGATTATTCATAGTTATATACCTGCAAAAAGTTTAAATGAGAGCTGTGAAATTGGGCTTAAAAAATCTAAAACAAAGCTCGTAATTTGCGTTAAAGGACCTGTTAAAATTCCTGTCATGACGCCTATAAATAGTAAAATCATACCATATCGTTCATATCTCATGAATTTTATATACACTTCCTCTGGGAAAAATGCTTCGACAATTTTTGACCCATCCAGTGGAGGAATTGGAAATAAATTGAACACCCCAAGGCTGATGCTGAGGACTACGGTTCTGGAAATTGTGTACTCCATATAGTATAAAATTTCGCCCTCAAGACCAAAGCCATTGACGACAAAAGCACCATAAAGTAGAAGCATGAAAATTGCGAGCAGAAAATTCGACAAAGGCCCTGCAAATGCCGTTATCGCCATTCCAAGTCGTGGATTTTTGAACTTAAACATGTTCACTCGAACTGGTTTTGCCCAGCCAAATCCAGCGAAAACCATCATGGCAAAGCCGACTATATCTATATGCCTGAGTGGATTTAGGCTAATTCTTCCATCTCTTTTTGCGGTGTCGTCACCTAGGAGATAGGCGGCAAAACCGTGGCTTAATTCGTGTACAGAAAGACAAATAATTACTGGAATTACTGAAATTAAAAGGTCGGTTAGGTAGCTCCAATCTAAATTATTCCATATGTTTGTAAACTGAGAAATGATATCACCTCTAAAATAAATAGTATTTCTATAATACCATATTTTATTGAAAATTACAAGAATAATATGGATGTTGGTTTTCGTATAGTGTGGGTTATCGCTGAGAAGTAAAGAACGCTCGCCGAGGGGGATTTTCGCTTCTGCGAAAAGAACAGGAGAATTTTCGCTTTGGCGAAAAGAACAGGAGAATTTTCGTTGCGACGAAAAGGAAAACGAGGAGATACGCGCTCCGCTGGGGTAACTTTTTTTTCAAGAAAAAAGTCACCAAAAACTTGTCGGGGAAACACCCCCGAACGGTGGGATGCGGTTAGGGTGCGGAATATACAATAATAATTAACAGGCAAGCCCAGAAACAGGAGCAATCGCACCAAAAGAGAAGAAAGGTCACGGCTGACGCCTGAAAAAAGCCCGTTGACTACTCACCAGCAAAAACTGCGAGTAGGAGGGTCTATTTAAAACTGCTAGATGCGAAACGTTCTTCAGAGTACGCATTTTACAGGTCTAAATAGACCCTCCTACTATATTTCTTTTCAAGTGAGTAGCCAACGGGACACCCGAAGGGCGATTAGCCCTTGTTAGTTTAACTATCTTTTGGTGCGATTGCTCTTATTTCAAATCTTTCTATCTTAGATAGTCTGTATATTCAGCACCCTAAACCGTTCCCACCGTTCGGGGGTGTTTCC
>CAYJOS010000003.1:0-43874 GCA_964371875.1 uncultured Oscillospiraceae bacterium
AACTTGGTATCTAACAGGTCTAAATAGACCCTCCTACTATATTTCTTTTCAAGTGAGTAGCCAACGGGCTACCCAGAGGGCGATTAGCCCTTGTACGTTTAGCTTTATCTTGGTGCGATTGCTCCTGTTTCTTGTTTTTCTATCTTAGATATCCTGTATATTCCGCACCCCTAAACCGTTCCCACCGTTCGGGGGTGTTTCCCCGACGTGTTTTGCTTACTTTTTCACGAGAAAAAGTGAGCCCTCGGAGAGCGTTCTTCGTTCTCTCGTTCTTTTTGCCGAAGCAAAAACTTTCCGTGCTTTTCGTCGCAACGAAAACTCTCTCGTGCTTTTCGCCGAAGCGAAAATTCTCTATTACTTCCCCTTATGCCCCTTGAATTACATACGCCATGTATGCAATATATATTGCCAGTGTCAAAAATCCTTCTTTTTTAGAAACTTTTCTTCCTGTCGCTGCTAAAATATACATCACAACAGCTGTACCTATCATCACACCAACGTGAATGATTGATTCACCGCTAACTACGATTGGAGAAAGCACCGCCGCTGAACCGAGTATGAAGAAAATGTTGAAAATGCATGAACCAAGTGCGTTACCAAGCGCAAGGTCGCTTTCGCCTTTTTTCGCAGCAACAACGCTTGTGACAAGTTCTGGAAGTGATGTTCCGACTGAAACAATCGTTAAACCAATCAGCGTTTCACTTAGACCGAAAGTTTCTGCAATTGAAACTGCACTTTTAACAACCAAATCACCGCCAATTATGATAGCGGCAACACCAATTACCATAAAAATTATACTTTTCCAAACTTTTTGTGTTACTTCATCTTCGCCTTCCTCAGCGTTATCCCTAGCTTTTTTTGCATCTTTAAGTAACCAAAGGATATAGAAAACGCAAGCCGCAAGAAGTGCCGCACCGGCTAAACGAGTAATTCCGCCTGTTAGCACAAAAGCCAAAGTCAAAAGTGAACCGCCGATGGCAACAGGAAAATCTCTTACCAAAATATCTCTGTCAACCAAAACAGGTCGCATCATAACACAAACACCAACAACAACCATGAGGTTGAAAACGTTAGAGCCTGTGACATTACTGAGCGAAAGCTCGTTGCTTCCTTCAAGAGAAGCAGTCATACTAACCGCCGCTTCGGGAAGGCTTGTTCCTATTGAAACAATGGTGAGACCGATGATAACAGCAGGAACTTTTAAAGTTTTCGCAATGTTACTGCTTCCGTCGACAAAAAAGTCGGCGCCTTTAATCAAGCCAACAAAGCCGACCAATAATAGTAAATACATCATAAAATAATAATACCTTTCTAAATAAAACACACTATTTGTAGCAAATAATTCTACCACTCAAACCAAGCAAAGTCAAGCAATTTAGGCATTTCTTCGCTTAAAAACTTCACGAATTTTTGCGTTTCCTTTTGAGATAATATGGTTAGTATTTTCGCCCAAAATAATTTTCAAATGTTCAAACTCACTTTTCACACATTCACCGTGCAAAACTCCGAACGCTCCGCCGTCACTGCCCAGTGCGATATATGCACCGAGTTCTGAGGCGAGGGCGATTTTTTCGCCTTGAATTTGATAAATTTTTGTCAAAACTTCTCTGTTAAATCTTCCTGTTTCAATAATATTTCCTATGGGTGACAGGGTCGGAGTCCAGACCGTTTCGGAGTTTGCAAGCAGTTCCACGGTCTCTTTTGAGATAAAATAACCGTGCTCTATGCTGTCCACACCAGCTATAATCGCATTTTTAACTGCTTCATCGCCGTTGACATGTGCCATGACTGAAAATCCACGTTTTTTCGCCTGCTTTACCATAATTTGCATTTCCTCTAAACTCAGTGCCTCGCAGGACATTTTTCCATACTCATTAAAATCCATAATGCCAGACAGCATGAGTTTTATAAAATCCGCTCCGCTTTTCTCCGCTTCATCAAGTAATGACAAAAAATCCGCTTCTGTATCAAAACCTTTTCCGACAATAGAACCATATTTTCCCTTTTTATGTATGGCAAAGGCTGGGCTTACATATTCTATATTGTAAGTATTTGCAGTTTTTTTCGCAAAAAGCGACACGCCTAAATTATCGCCACCGTCACGCAAATAGTTAATTCCAAGCTCGGAATAATTTTTCAGGCGATTAATTATAGTTTTTTCTGAAATAGCGTTTTTGTGCTCATTTATGGCAGTTTTAAAGTCTTTTCCATCCAAAATGATGTGAATATGGCAATCGCAATTCATTAATTCACCCCTTTAAGTTTTTATATATATAGTATCACAAAAGGTGAACTTTAACAATGCTTGCTATAAGTTAGTTATTGTGTTAGAATGGCAACATAGGAAATATATGCACATTTAACATTAAATTGAACTTAGTTTTAGCAGAATGGAGAAAACATTATGTCTAACACAATTTTTCACGACTCACAAGAAATTAGATTTCGCTCACCTTTTGGCGCAGCGGAAACAGGCTCAAAAATCAAGCTGAGCATTTGCGCTCCTGAAAGTGCAAACTGCTTTGTAAGACTTTGGACAGATAAAGACGGCGAAACCTTAGTTGAAATGAAAAGATGCTGCAATGCTTTCAGCGCAGAAATTGATGCACCGACAGATGCAGGCTTGCTTTGGTATTATTTCATCATCACAATCAGCGGTAAAAAGTTATTTTATGGCGCACCAAATGATGGTCTAGGTGGTGTTGGTCAACTCAGAAATCACGAGCCAAACTCATGGCAAATCACAGTTTTTGACTATGCCCCCTCGCCTGAATGGTATAAGGATTCCATTGTATACCAAATCTTCCCAGACCGCTTCCACCGTGGTAGCGACTGGAAAAAATGCCGTGAAGCGTCTTCCCGTGAAGATACACGTCGTGGCCCTCGCCGTTTGTGGCATGAGGACTGGAACGACAGACCTTTTTACACCAAAAACCCCAGAGGAGAAGTCACTCGTTGGGACTTTTTCGGTGGCACTTTAGAGGGAATTCGTGAGAAAATTTCCTACCTAAAAGAACTCGGAATTAGCTCATTATACCTAAATCCCATCGTAAAAGCGGCGAGTAACCACCGTTACGACACAGCGGATTACATGGAGGTTGACCCTGCTCTCGGCGATAATGAAAGCTTCAAAAGATTATGCAAAGAGGCTGAAGAAAACGGCATTCGCATCATTTTAGACGGAGTTTTCAGCCACACAGGCGCAGACAGTAAATATTTCGACTTTTTCGGAAATTACGGCAAAGTCGGTGCGTTTTCAGACCCAAAATCGACTTATATTGACTGGTATAAATTCTCAAATTATCCCCACGAATACGACAGTTGGTGGGGCGTTGGCGATTTGCCAAACGTCAACGAACTAAACCCCAGCTTCCTTGACTATATAGTCACAGGCGAAAACAGCGTTTGCAAACATTGGCTAAATTTGGGTGCGTCAGGCTGGAGGCTTGATGTTGCCGACGAATTGCCCGATAGCTTTATTGAACAGTTCAAAACCGAAACCAAAAAAGTTAGATGCGACTCCCTCCTTCTCGGCGAAGTTTGGGAAGATGCGAGCAACAAAAAAAGCTATGGCGAAAGCCGTCGATATTTGCTTGGAAAAGAGCTCGACTCCACCATGCACTACCCCTTCCGCACGGCGGTCAACGACTTTTTGCTAAACAGAATTGACAGCTATCAATTGAAGAGAATTTTGATGAGTATAGCGGAAAACTATCCTCCTGAAGCACTATTTTCTGCCCTCAACCTAATCGGAAGCCACGACAGAGCAAGAAGCATAACCGTTTTGGGCGAAGCTCCTGAGCATTTGTCCGACCACGAAAAGGAATATTACGAATTAACACCAGAGCAGTATGAAAAAGGCAAAAATCGCCTAAAAATTGCGGCAATGTTACAATTTGTAACCCCTGGCGTACCCTGTGTTTACTATGGTGATGAAGCTGGGCTTACAGGCTATGAAGACCCGTTTAACCGTGGGACTTATCCATGGGGCAACGAGGACTCAGAATTGCTAGAATTTTACAAAAAACTAGCGAATATATACAATAGATACAGTATACTCAGGCATGGTGATTTCAAATATGTCTGCATAAATCATGATATTTTTGCCTGCCGTAGAAAAACTCCCGAAACTTCGATTATCACAGTCATAAACCGCACAGGTGCAGAGCAAACAGTTCAGCTAAAAGGTTTGGATTTGTTTACAAAAACACCGATAAACGGCGATTTTATCCTCGCACCATATGGCGGTTGCATTGTTTTGGAGGATATCAGTGGAGAATAATTATGTTTTGGTTATCGGCGCTGTCAATATTGACATTTGCGGAAAACCATTTAAAGAACTTTTAATGCGTGATTCAAACCCTGGAACGGTCAGTTTTTCGCTTGGCGGAGTTGGTCGAAATATCTGCCACAACCTAAGCCTTCTTGATGTGCCTGTGAAATTTATCACGGCAATTGGTGGAGATGCCTACGCAAGCCAAATCGAAAAAAGCTGTAAAGAGCTTGGAATTGACATTTCCGAGAGCGTTTATGACGAAACCAAAAGTACTTCTTGCTACCTTTACATCACCGATGATAAGGGCGATATGGCGCTTGCGGTTAATGATACCGACGTTTCAAAATTGATTACACCCGAGCTTCTCAAAGAAAAATTAGACGTTTTAAATTCTGCAAAATTAGTGGTTATAGATTCAAATTTAATGCCCGAAACCATAGAGTTTTTGTGCAAAAACTGCACAGTTCCTCTATTTTGCGACCCAGTTTCAGCTGGAAAAGCGCCTAGACTTTTAAACTCGCTCGGTGGAATTCATACATTAAAACCCAACGCTTTGGAGTGTGAAATTTTAAGCGGAGTGAAAATCACAGACGATACGAGCATGAAAGAAGCCGTTTCCGTTTTGCTCACTCGTGGCGTAAAAAGGGTTTTTCTGTCAATTGGCGCTCGTGGCGTTTACTATGCGGACAGCGAATTTTCAAAAATTTACCCACCATTTCCAACAACTATGGTAGACGCAACAGGGGCAGGTGATGCCTTTATGTCGGCGATAGCCTACAGCTTTTTCCACGGATTTGACACGGAAAATACAGCACTAAACGGACTTGCCGCCTCAGCAATTGCACTGCAAGTTGACGGTGCGAATAATAATAATTTAAGCATTAAAACGCTAGAAGAAAAGAAAGGTACATTATGAATAAATATCTCGATATTAAAGACGAAGTTAAAGAAGCCCTAGCCAGCGGAAAACCCGTTGTTGCACTTGAAAGTACTATCATCAGCCACGGTATGCCATATCCTCAAAACGTGGAAACCGCTTTGGCTGTTGAAGAAATTATCAGAAAAGCAGGCGCAATTCCTGCAACTATTGCCATCATCGGCGGTAGACTTAAGGCTGGACTTTCACACGAAGAAATTGAATATTTTGGAAAAAAAGGTCTTGCGATTGAAAAGGCCTCACGTCGTGACCTTCCAGTCCTAATTTCTCGTGGACAAGACGGCGCAACGACTGTTGCTTCAACTATGATTATTGCCGCTATGGCAGAAATTCCAATTTTTGCAACTGGCGGAATTGGCGGAGCTCACCGTGGTGCGGAAACAACTATGGACATTTCAGCCGACCTTGAAGAACTTGCGCAAACTCCAGTTATGGTCATCTGCGCAGGTGCAAAATCCATCCTCGATTTGGGCTTGACTTTGGAATATCTCGAAACTCGTGGCGTTCCTGTCATCGGCTACGAAACCGAGGAATTACCAGCTTTCTACACTAGAAAAAGTGGATTTAAAGTTGACTATCGCATGGATACCCCAGCTGAAATTGCCTCAGCTTTTGCAGCGAAAAAAGACATGGGACTTTGCGGCGGTATGCTTGTCACAAACCCAATCCCAGAAGAATATTCAATGGATGAGAAAGTTATCGGAAAAGCGATTGACGATGCTGTTGCCGAAGCCGAAGAAAAAGGCATTTCAGGCAAGGAAACAACACCTTTCCTACTTGCAAAAATCAAGGAAATTACAGGCGGAAACAGCCTGGATTCAAACATTCAACTTGTGTTTAACAATGCAAGACTTGCAGCTGAAATTGCCAAAGAACTGGCGAAATAAGTTATATTTTATAGAATAATGTTACAAACACAAAACCAATGGTTTTGTGTTTGTAATGTCTAAAACAGCCTATTTACAAGCAGATATAAACAGAAACGGAGCATTTTAAATGCAAAACCCTTCAATTAAAAACAAATCAAATTTTGCAATTTTTGCATCATATTACAAGCCCCACATGCCACTTTTCATAACCGACCTTGTCTGTGCTTTGGGAATTGCGGCGGTTGATTTAAGCTTTCCTTTGGCTTCGAGATACGCCCTGAACACCTTGTTGCCAAACGACGATTTTTCGGCATTTTTTGCACTGATTGCCATTTTGGGCGGTGCTTTTTTACTGCGATTTTTCTTCACTTTTATAGTCACATATTGGGGACATTTGCTCGGCGTTAGAATTGAGGCAGACATAAGATCAGACCTTTTTTCTCACATGCAAACCCTGTCATATTCATTTTACGACAAAAATCGTACAGGGCATTTGATGAGCCGTGTGACAGGTGACCTCTTTGAAATCACCGAACTTGCCCACCATGGCCCCGAAGATGTTTTCATATCTTTCGTGACCTTAGTCGGCGCTTTTGTGATAATGTGGTCAATTCACTGGCAACTAACTCTCCTCGTTTTCGCAACAATTCCACTAATAATTATTTTTGCATATTTAAGACGAAAAAGCCTTAAAAAAAGCTCCGCTCGCATGAAAGAGACGCTTTCGGGCGTTAACGGCGAGGTGGAGTCGGCAATTTCTGGCATGAGAACCTCAAAGGCATTTGCAAATGAGGCGATTGAAAACGAGAAATTTGAAAATTCAAATTTACAATTTAAAACAGCAAAACGCTCATATTACTTTGCGATGGGAATTTTTCACGCATCTATGGAGCTGTTTTTGGGAATTCTTCCAGTAATTGTCATAGCAACAGGTGGATATTTCTTCATGACGAAAGAAATTAACTATATCGACCTTTTCACTTTTTCGCTTTATGTAAGCACATTTGTTAGTCCAATACGCAAATTATCAAACTTTTCCGAGCTTTTTGTGCAAGGAATGGCAGGTTTTAACAGATTTGTCGAGTTGATGAAAATTGACCCTGAAGTTTCCGACAAACCAACTGCCGTCACTACCGAGAGCGTCGAGGGCGACATTGAGCTTGAAAATGTATCATTCAAATATGAATCTGCGGATTTACCTGTCATCACAAACCTAAATTTGAGCATCAAAAAAGGCGAAACAATTGCGATTGTTGGGCCTTCAGGTGGCGGAAAATCCACACTTTGCAGACTAATTCCGAGGTTTTATGATGTCACCGACGGCAGTGTTATGGTTGACGGAATTGACGTTCGTGACATGAAACAAGCAGAACTTCGTGCGCATATTGGTATAGTTGCACAAGATGTATTCCTTTTTGCAGGGACAATTCGCGACAATATTCGCTACGGAAAACCCGACGCAACAGAGGCGGAAATTGTCGAAGCCGCGAAAAAAGCCGAAATTTACGAAGACATTATCGCCATGCCTGAAGGCTTGGACAGCTATGTCGGCGAGCGTGGGGTGATGCTCTCAGGAGGGCAAAAACAGAGGATTTCTATCGCAAGAATTTTCCTTAAAAACCCACCTGTTTTGATTTTAGACGAGGCAACTTCAGCCCTCGACAGCGTAACAGAAATGAAAATTCAAAGTGCATTCGACAGACTTTCGGAAGGCAGAACGACCATCATAATTGCCCACAGATTATCGACAATTCGCACAGCAAACCGCATTGTTGTCATAGATGAAAACCGAATTTGCGAAGAGGGGACTCACGCAGAGCTTCTTGAAGCAGGCGGAAGATATGCGGCGCTTTGCAAGGCGCAAATAACTGCATAATGTTATAAAAAAAGCCCGAATGGGCTTTTTTTATTGCAATTTTTACTTTATATGTTGAGTTTTTGCCGAGGCGGAATGCTCTCCGAGGGGGAATTTTCGCTTTGCTCGTAGGGAATGGTCTTGACCATTCCGAAAGATTTTCGCTGCGGCGAAAAGAAAACGCCCCTCGGGGGAAAGAAACGAGGGGAAACGCGCTCCGCTGGGGTAACTTTTTTTTCAAGAAAAAAGTCACCAAAAACTTGTCGGGGAAACACCCCCGAACGGTGGGAACGGTTAATATGCTGAATATACAATAATAATTAGATTGTATAATTTTAAGCAGTTGCTATCGCACCAAAAGAGAAGAAAGGTCACGGCTGACGCCTGCTTAAAGCCCGTTGACTACTCACCAGCAAAATCTGCGAGTAGGAGAGTCTATTTTAAACTGTTAGATACTAACGTTCTGCAAACTTGGTATCTTTAAGGCTTAAATAGACTCTCCTACTATATAATCTTTCTAGTGAGTAGCCAACGGGCAACCCAAAGGGCGATTAGCCCTTGTTCGTTTTACTCTCTTTTCGTGCGATTGCTCCTGTTTCTGGGCTTGCTTTCTAATAAAGCCTGTATACTCCGCACCATAACCGCATCTCGCCGTTCGGGGGCGAGTCCCCGACGTGTTTTGCTTACTTTTTCACGAGAAAAAGTGAGCCCTCGGAGAGCGTTCCCCACGTTCTCCTCGTTTCCTTTCCCCCCGAGGGGCGTATCCTTTTCGTCGCAACGAAAAATCTTTCCTCCTCGGAGATCGTTTCTTTTCACCGATGCGAAAATCTTTTAGTAAAGCAAAAATCCCACACTGCGTGCAGGATTTTTCTAAATATTTTATACTATATTCTTTTCCAAGTAGTCCCTTGTGCTGTGTCCACAAGTTCAATTCCACGAGCCTTAAGTTCATCACGAATTCTGTCGGCTTCTGCGAAATTTTTCGCTTTTTTCGCTGCTGCTCTTTCGGCAATCAGTCCGTCAATTTCAGGGTCAACTTCGCCTTTGGGCGCTTCGTTTTCCTTGCGTTTCTTGTCTGCCGCTTCTATTAGATTTATTGACAAAACCTTATCAAAATCGGCTAAAAGTGCCAGTTTTGTTGTGTCATTTGTTTGAGATTTGAGTACATCATAAACCGCCGTTAGGGCAAGCGAGGTGTTCAAATCTGTATCCATCGCCGAAACAAATTTAGCCTTTAACTCTGCAAAAGCTGTTTCGTCAAGTTCGCCGTTTTCAGGTTTTAATGTCACAATTCTGTTGATTAATTTTTCGTAAGTTGTGACCGCGTTGTCTAAATTTTCAAAGCTAAAAACAAGGCTTTTTCTGTAATGACTTTGCAGGCAGAACATGCGGTAAACCATAGGGTCATAGCCCTTATTTTTCAGCAAACTGACAGTTAAAAACTCACCTTTTGATTTACTCATTTTTCCACCACCTGTGTTTAGGTGGAGGACATGGAACCAATAATTGCACCATTTATGCCCCAAATATGCCTCAGATTGGGCAATTTCGTTGGTATGGTGGGGGAAAGCGTTGTCGATGCCACCGCAGTGAATATCAAGGTCTTCGCCCAAATGTTTCATCGAAATTCCTGTGCATTCCATGTGCCAACCTGGGTAGCCTATACCCCAAGGTGAGTCCCATTTCAGCTCTTGGTCGTCAAATTTGCTCTTTGTGAACCAAAGGACAAAATCGGCACGATTTCTTTTATTTTCATCCTCTTCAACACCCTCACGGACGCCAATTTCCAAATCTTCCTCTTTAAAATCATTGAAAATATAGTATTTTTCAAGTTTTGCAGTGTCGAAATAAACATTTCCGCCTGTGATATATGCAAAATCTTTTTCAATTAATTTTTCAATAATTTCAATATATTCAGGCACGCAAGCTGTTGCAGGTTCGACAATTTCTGGAATTTTGATGTTCAATTCATCGCAATCGGCAAAAAATGCGTCTGTATAAAATTTCGCAATATCCAAAACCGATTTTTTCTCACGTCTTGCGCCGGCAAGCATTTTGTCCTCGCCTGTGTCACCGTCAGAAGCTAGGTGTCCGACGTCGGTTATGTTCATTACACGCTTGACATTATAGCCGGCGTAATTTAGGTATTTTTCCAGCACATCTTCCATAATATAGCTTCTTAAATTTCCAATATGTGCAAAATGATACACTGTAGGCCCACAGGTATACATTTTAACCACATCAGGATTATTGGGTATAAAATCATCTCTTTTTCTTGTCGCTGAGTTATAAAGTTTCATCTTCGCTCTCCTTAGTAAGCTGTTTTTTTAATATTTCAATTTCACGTTTTAAAATACATAGTTCTTGTGAGATTGGGTCTGTGACCGAAACTTGGTCAACCTCAACCGCAAAATTAACCTTTCTACCTGCTCTTTTAACCACACGTGCAGGCACGCCGACGGCTGTGCTTTCTGGCGGAATTTCGTGCAAAACTACGGCATTCGAGGCAATTCGTGAATTATCTCCCACTTTAAAAGGCCCTAAAACCTTTGCGCCTGAACCAATCATAACATTGTTTCCAATTGTTGGGTGGCGTTTGCCTATTTCCTTACCTGTACCGCCTAGCGTTACCCCTTGGTAAATCAAAACATCGTCACCAAGCTCCGCCGTTTCTCCTATTACTATGCCCGAGCCGTGGTCAATTACCAGTCTTTTTCCAATTGTTGCGCCTGGATGGATTTCAACTCCCGTCCAAAATCTGCTCCACTGCGATACCAAGCGAGCCAAAAATTTTAGCTTCATTTTGTAAAATTTATGTGCAATTCTGTGGTTTATCAGTGCGTGGACTCCTGGGTATAATAAGAAAATCTCAACTCGTGACCTCGCCGCTGGGTCACGGTCTTTATATGCTGTTAAGGTTTCATAAAAATCACTAAACATAATTAAAATTATTCCTTTCTAAAAACAAAAAACCCCCATGGCAAAATACCATGAGAGACGTCAAGACGCTATTCCACTCTCTTATAAAAATTTCCGACAAATATCGGTCGTGTCGTAACGTGACACCACGAGAGGGCATTTCCTCCCTCTGCGACTCCCGAGCGCATAAAGACCGCCAAAGCTACCTCATTCACAGCAAAACACAAGGCTCTCTGAAGCTTATTTGCAAATCTCTTTTTCTCGTTCATAGTCCAAATCTATTCATTTAATACTACCATAGCTAACTTACTTTGTCAATACTATACTATGATTTACTCTTGTAATTGTTACGCTAATATGATATAGTAATTTAGAATATATTTTAATTTGGAGGTTTAGACCCAATGGACGAAGTTCCCCGAGGTATTATGTTTTTCTATCGTTTATAGCTTAGTCATTCAACAAATGAAAAGTAACACAAATTTTAAATTTTTGGAGGATTAACTACAACTTATGGAAGAACATGGTATGTCTATTTTTATTATGGTGATTTTGGTGGTTTTGTCTGGATATTTTTCCGCAACAGAAACCGCATTTTCATCACTCAGTCGCACAAAACTCAAAAGCTTAGTCGAAGACGGCGACAAAAAAGCCGAAAGAGCCCTCACAATTTCTGAGGACTATGACAGGCTTTTGTCCGCAATTTTAGTCGGAAACAACATTGTAAACATAGGACTTGCTTCACTTGCAACGATTTTCTTTATCGACGTGGCAGGCGAAACATATGGCGCAACACTTTCAACAGTTATTGTCACGATAGTTGTCTTGATTTTCGGTGAAGTTTCACCCAAAAGTCTTGCAAAAGAAAGTCCTGAGAGCTTTGCAATGGCGGTTGCACCGTCTATTAGTGTTGTTATTGTGCTACTAACTCCTGCAACGCTGTTTTTCTCTGCTTGGAAAAAATTACTTTCACGCATTTTTAAAAACAACGCCGACCGCAGAGTTACTCATAGCGAGCTTTTAACCTTGGTTGACGAAGTTGAACAAGAGGGAGTATTTGACAAGGAGGAGAGCGAGCTTCTCCGCAACGCCATTGAGTTTAACGACCTTGAGGCAGAGGACATTTTAACGCCTCGTGTTGATTTAGAGTCCGTCAGTGCCGACGCATCTTTTGCCGAAATTGCACAGGTTTTCACGCAATCTGGCTATTCAAGACTGCCTGTTTATGTGGGAAGTATTGACAGAATTGTCGGCGTTATCAATCAAAAGGATTTTTATGCACATACTGATGAAGAAGACAAAAAACCAACTGAAAGAATTTTAAAAGACCCTTTATTTATAACACCAAACACAAAACTCAGCGTTTTGCTAAGGCAACTCCAACGCACAAAGTCACACATGGCTGTGGTTGCCGACGAATATGGCGGAACTATGGGAATTGTTACCATGGAGGATATTTTGGAGGAACTTGTCGGCGAAATTTGGGACGAGCACGACGAGATTATTGAAGAGTTCCAAAAAATTGACGATGATACATTTAAAATAATTTGTTCAGCCGAATTATACAAACTATATGACTTTTTCAGCAAAAAAGGTGAGCCCGAATCTGCAACCGTTAGCGGTTGGGTTATGGAAATGCTTGGAAGATTTCCAGAAGTCGGCGACACTTTTGAATATGAAGATTTGTTCGTTACCGTAATCAAAACAGACAGGCAAAGAATCCTTGAAATCACAGTTAAAGTTATTCCTCAACCAGAGGAACAAAAATAATTAATAGCAAAACGGGGGATGAAAATGGACGAAATTTTAGTTGTTGATGATAGTATAATGAATCAATTAGCACTTAATGACATTTTAAAAGACGAGTTTAAAATTCACAGTGTTAGTAGCGGTAAGGCTATGTTTGACATGTTGGAGAAAGTTTCTCCAAAGCTTATTATTTTGGATATTGTCATGCCCGATTGGGATGGTTTTCAGGTAATTGAGAAACTTAAAGCAAGTGAGGATTATAAGAAAATACCTGTAATTTTTATTACAGGACTTAATGACGCTAAAAGTGAAGCGAAGGGCTTTGAACTTGGCGCTATTGACTATATCGCCAAGCCTTTTAAGGAAAATGTTGTAAAGGCACGTGTACGCTCATATGTTCAGCTTTATGAATTCATAAGGCACGCCGAGGATTTGAGCCAAAAAGACGGTTTATCAGGGCTTTATAACAAAAAAACAACCGAAGAATTTATCAAAGAGAACCTTAAAAAGGTTAGCAATGGCGCTTTGATGATTATAGACGTTGATAATTTCAAGAGCATTAACGACACTTTTGGTCATCTATATGGTGACATGGTTATAAAGCAACTTGCCGGTGAGCTTAAAACTGTTTTCCAAAAAAGTGACGTCCTCGGAAGAGTTGGCGGAGATGAATTTTTTGTATTTCTAAGAAATTATAATGATAAATCCATTTTGGAAGCTCGAGCAAACGACATTTGCAATGCCTTCAGAAAAACCTATCAGCACCAAGGTCAAGTTGTTAAAATTTCTTCCAGTATCGGAATTGCAACTACGGACGACAGCTGGGAATTTGAAGAAATGTACAAAAAAGCCGATGTCGCACTTTATGCAACTAAGGCTCGTGGCAAAAATGGCTTCAGTTTTTATGATGGTGATAATGAAATTGCCTATGTATCGAACAGAACAAAAATTGAAAACAGCAAGCACAGTTCAGGTGATGCTCGTGACAACCTCAAGGCGTTTAAGCAGGATTTGGATGAATATGTTTTCAATCTTTCCGAGGAAGCCAAGGTTTCTGAATATACAATTCAGTCGCTTTTGGGTATACTTTGTGAGAAATTTAATTTCAAAAGAAGCTATGTTTCAAAATTTGACTACGATGAGCGTGCTATAAAATGCATATACAACTGGGAAAATAACAAAGAAGCCCCAAACCCAAAACCTCAGGAAATTTCACTAAAAACGCTAACAGAAATGTTCATGTCGTTTGAAAATGATAATTTTTATATTTCAAATCCAGGGGAGCACAAGTTTAAATTTAGCATAGACCAAGATGACAACAGCACAATTTGTGCATTTGCTTTGAAAAATAAAACCATACTTTTAGGGCATATTGCGTTTGAATATTCAAGCGAAAACGAGCCTTTGGCTTCAAAAATCATTGAAGATATAGCCGATGTTTGCCAACAATTGGCAACAATTATCGTTTACCGTTTCTTGCTTGAAGCGGCAACAGCTGAAAAAGATGGCATCTTTGAAATTTTTGACAACTTGCCCGACCCTGTTTATGTCGCAAAAGTCGACAGAGTCAACCCGATTTATATAAACAAAGCAGCCAAAGAATTGCAAGTCAAACTTCACGGCGCAAACTGTTTTAAAAGCGGAAAAGACGGAAAAGTTTCTTGCGAGGGTTGCCCTCTGCAAAAGGCGATTGCTTTTAACGGGATATATGAGGACAATAAGCATTGGTGCAAGGAAATCACCTTACCGACTGGTGGTAAGGCGTATATTATTAAAGTTAAATAAAAGTTCTAAATGTAAAAAATCCGCCAAATGGCGGATTTTTTCAATTTCTATTTTTTTAATAGAGAGTTTCGACCTTGAGAGAGAGAGTTTCGACCTTGCGAGGTCGACCAACTTACTCAGTTGGATTGAGCCAGATTTTAAAAATCTGGACAAATATTTTGGGGCTTGTGCGAAATTTTATAGCTACAGTGAGTTACTATCTACCTTTACGCTTGGAATTTTCTTTGATAAAATTTCTAGCGTTTTTCATTCCGCCGACTTCTTTAAACATACGCTCATGTTTTTTCGTTTCAATTTCCTTGCTGTTCAAGCCCTCGTAACCACTTTCAAGCTTCAATTTTTTGTAACTTTCAAGCCTACGCATGTCGAGTTCACCGCTATCAATAGCAGACAAAACCGCACAATTTGGCTCATTTGTATGAGTGCAGTCGGTAAATTTGCAATTTTCTGCAAGTTTTTCTATGTCGTCAAATGTCATTGAGAGGTTAGCGCCATCCGCTCCCAGTTCTCTCATTCCAGGGGTGTCAATCAAAACTCCACCGTTTTTGCAGACAAACATCTCTCTGCCCGTGGTGGTGTGTCTGCCTTTGTCGCCTCTGCCGATGTCGGCTGTTTCAAGTACATTTTCACCCAAAAGCATGTTTATAAGTGTTGATTTTCCAACACCAGAAGAGCCAATAAATGCAGAAGTTACGCCTGTTTTAATGTGTTTTTGCAACTTTTCGCAAATTTCCGTGTCACAATTTGTACTTGTATAAACGTCGGCATAACCCGAAACTCGCTCCGCTTCAGAAACCGCATGGGCGAGATTTTCGCATAAATCCGACTTAGTCAAAATGATAATCGGCGTCGCACCGCTGTCCCAAGCGACAGCTAAATAGCGTTCAAGCCTGCTCAAATTATAGTTTTCGTTGAGCGACATGCAGATGAAAACTATGTCGATATTTGAAGCGACAACCTGCGCTTGCCCTGTAACTCCGACCGCTCTGCGTAGAAAAACGCTCTTTCTTGTCAAAATTTCGTGTATAACAACTCTCTCGTCATTTTCATCATGTGCGACCATTACAAAATCTCCAACTGCTGGATATTTTGCAATTTCATCCGTTAAATGTCGCATTTTTCCCGAAATTTCGCCTAAAAATTCGCCTTTTTCGCTTATAAGCTTATACAATCCTCTGTATTGAGCAGTAATTCTAGCTAGGCTTAAGTCCTCGCTAAACATTGTTGCTTCGTTAAATTGTCGTGCTGTTGCACCATATTTTTCTAGTATCTTCAATTTTATTCCTGTCCTGTACTGTTTTCTTTTCTATTTTTTTTACTTGACGGTATGATAAACGCCGCCATTAAGCCAATCAAAATCACTACGCTACCTATCCATTGATTTATAGTAATTACTTCATTTAAGATTAACATGCCGAAAATAAAGCCCGAAATTGGCTCGAATAAGCACAAAATCGAAGCGGTTAACGCACTTAAATATCTTACACCGATTTGAATTAAGGACACAGCCCCAAAAGATGTCATCGACGCAACTAAAATGCACAGAAAATAGTCTCTCGGTGACATGATTAGCGTTAAATTGTCTGTGAAAAATCCATAAGCCAGCATGAAAAGGGAAGTGGAAATTGCCATATAAAAGCTAACTTTGTTTGGTGCGTGTTTTGTAATGTTTAATTTTTCCATCAAAATCATGTAAACACCGTAAATTACAGCCGATCCCACTGCTAAAATAACCCCAATTTGCGAATCACCCTCGTTTTTTGTCAAAAAAAATGACAATCCAACACAGGCAATAATCAGCGATATAACACGGTTTTTTCCTATTTTATCACGGAAAAAAACAGCTGCAATAATTGCGGCAAAAACAGGGTATAAAAAGGCTAAAACCGTTGCAGTCCCGACCGCAATATACTGGTAGGAACTGTAAAGACAGAGTGTTGAAAGAATTGGCCCTGTGAGTGACAGGAGTGTGAATTTTTTAACATCTTTCGGTTCAGCCGCTAATTTTTCTTTCTTAATCGCTGAAACTATGGCTATGATTATGACGCAGAAAAAATTTCTATAAAAAATAATTGAAATAGGAGTAATTCCCGATTGTTGTACAATTTTGACCAAAACAGGTGTAAATCCATAAAAAAGTGCAGATAAAATAGTGCAAAAAATTCCAATTTTTACATTTTTATTCGACATCTTTTTATTTTACCTCTGTTTGCTCGTCTTGATTTTCGTGTAATTTTGCACGAGATTCACGCAAACGTAGTTCAATTTCTTCAATTCTGTCCTCTAGTTTGTCACGAGTTAAGCCCTTATTCATCTCGATAAACAGATTATTTCTGTAAGGAAGTGACTCACGACGTGGCGGAAAACCAATAGGTCTGCCGTTTACATCTTGCCCCTCCAGCTCGTTTCGACAAATTTCATCATCCATAACTGCCATATATAGGCACGCAGCTTTATATTGTTCCAACGGAATTTTATAACTTTTTTTGTAGTCTGCATAGACTTTTGCGCCAAACGCCAGCCCTGCAACTGTGACTATTTTTGTTAATAGTTTCATCTTGTGTACCTCCCACTGATGTTTAAATAATTACCAGATATTGATTTATTATACTACCAAAATTGCATTAAATCAATAATATTATGTTAAAAATCCATCAATTTTCACTTGATAGTACACACTCTCTAAATTTAGAAGATTTCACAAAAGAATTTTTTTAGTCATCGCCACCATCGCAGTCACCGCCGTCAAAACCTCCACAGTCAGAGTCGCCACCGTCGAAGTCGCAACCGCAGTCGTCGCTGTCATCATCCCAACCGCCGAAATTGCCGAAGTTGCTGTTGTCAATATGACCCCATTCGACATTTCCACCGCTGTTGTTTGTGCCGTGAATTTTCATAAATTCATCCTTATATTGCACGCCGAGGGCAGAAAGTATATTGTTAAAATTTCGAATTCTCATTCTCGTACTTTTTCTCAGCCCATAAATCACAATAGCAACCATGCCCCAAGAACACGCCATGAACGCCCCGAGTCCAACATCGGTGAGCATGGTAAATGCACCATAGGCAAGCAAAACAAGCACTAGTATTAAATGCATTTTTTGACGTTTATACCGCCTGATTTCTTTGGCTCTCTTTTTAAGTATCTGCTCTTTTTTCTCGAAAAACTTTTCGAACCGTGGGTCTCTATCCTGTGAAGAGTCGGGTTTTTGGTAAATCATAGGCTCACTCCCTTATTAAAAAAACCGCAAAATTTAAAAATTCTGCGGTTTTTTGTCATATTTTCTACATGCTAAACTGTCATAAACGCCGTATCAAACTAAGTTTTGCGTTTGCGGTGTTTCATGGCAGTCGAACTAAACTAGTTAAGTGTTTCGATGCCTTCAATAACCCAGTAGAATGATGGTGCTGAAGTTCCGCCGTTTTCAACATCGGATTCTTCATAAGTTGCGCCTTCTTCCATTGTCATTGTGTCAGGAGCGTCAGCACCATATGCTGTGCCTGTTCCTGTCCATGGGCCTGCGAAAACTTCGATTGAACCGTCTGCAAGTCCCGCTTTGATTTCTTCAACTTTTTCAACAGTTCCGGGAGCTGCAATTGTTTCGTTGATAGCTGTTAGAGAAACAGCGCCAGCGTCCATACCTGCTGTCCAGTCTTGTGGGAATGTTTCGCCGTTAAGCATTGCATTGATTACATATTCAAAGTAGACATTCCAGTTGATTGTGCACGCTGTTAGTGAAGCGTCAGGTGCAACAGGAATCATATCGTTGTTATAACCAACGTGGAAAACTCCGTTTGCTTGTGCTGTTGTCGCTGGAGTTGTTGTATCTGAATGTTGTGAAATTAGGATACAGCCTTGGTCGATTAGCGCTTGAGCAGCATTTGCTTCTTGAGTTGGGTCACCCCAAGTTGAAACGTATTGAACTTTCATTGTCGCAGATGGGCAAACACTACGTGCGCCTAGATAGAAAGATGTATAACCTGAAATAACTTCAGAGAAGGGGAATGCCGCAACATAACCGATAACAGCTTCGTCCTTTGTGATTTCGCCGCTGTCGATTAGTGATTGAAGTTTTAGTCCACCAACAACGCCAGCTAGGTATCTACCTTCATAGATGTCAGCAAAAGCGTTGTGTGTGTTTTCAAGTGTATCGAAAGTTGAGCCTAGGTTTGTGCAGCAAATAAACTCAATTTCAGGATAATCACCAGCAATATTTAGGATAGATGGTTCAAAACCAAAGCTGTTTGCGATGATTAGTTCACAGCCCTCTTCAGCAAGCTCGATAGCAGCGTCAGATGGTTCCGTTCCGCCTTCAGCGATATTGAATTTAACAACCCACTCGATATCAACGCCTTGTGCAGCCATGTTTTCTGTAACTTTTTCAGTTGCACGCATGAAGTTGTAGGTATAACCTTGATCGTTTTCGTCGCCGATGCAGATTAGACCGACTTTCATAGATTGTGCCATTTCTTCTGTTTCGCCCTCGGCTGTATCGCCTTCTGCTGTGCCTTCAGAAGCTTCGCCTTCAGCTGGAGCTGTTGTGGGAGCTTCCTCAGTTGTTCCACCACATGCGACTAAGCCGAAAATCATGACTAGTGCAAGTAGTAGTGCTGTAATCTTTTTCATAGTTTTTTGTCCTCCAATTTTTAAATTGTTTATTAAAAGCATTATTATAATGCGATTAATCAATAAAAGTAATACCTTTTTCTTCGCTCATATCAATAACTCTCGCCAGTGACTCAACACGAACGCCAGTATCACGGACAATTTTTCCGCCGTCTTGGAAAGCTTTTTCAATCGCAATTCCAGCGCCGACAAGTTTTGCGCCCGACTCTTTAACTATATCGGAAAGTGCCATAAGAGCCGCGCCTTTTGCCAAAAAGTCGTCTATAATCAAGACCTTATCGTCTTTTCCCAAAAAGTCTTTTGACACAATTATGTCATACTCTCTCCCGTGGGTGTATGACTGAACTTTTGAGGTGTAAACACTGCCGTCTATGTTTTTTGTCTTGGTTTTCTTCGCAAAAATCGCAGGACATCCAAACTCTTTTGCGACAAAAACCGCAATGCCAATGCCAGAAGCTTCGATTGTTAAAATCTTGTTTATCTCTTCGCCGTCGTATAGTCTACGCCATTCTTTTGCCATTTCCTCGAACAAACCCACATCCATTTTGTGGTTTAGAAAAGAGTCTACCTTCAAAATTCCACCGTCACGCACTTTACCGTCTTTTATAATTCTCTCTTTTAATAATTCCATTTCAGTTTTCCCCTTTTCTATGTCTTACTATATTTTACTAAAAATTACAGTAAAAATCAATCAAATTTTACAAAAATATTAATTTTTTATATCCACTTGTAAATTTTATAAATTAATTAATACTATAATTAGTGCTTTTTTCCATTGAATTATCCATGAATTCATTATATAGTATCTAAGGTATATAATTTTGGAGGTTTTTAAAATGAATAATTTTATTATAAAAGGTGACATTTGTTACAGTAAATCCGACGCTAGCTTGATTTGTGAGGCAAATTCATATTTAATTGTCGACAAGGGCGTTTGCTGTGGAGTTTTTGAAAGCATCCCAAGTGAATATGCAAATTTTGACATTTTAGATTGTTCGGGCAAGTTGATTATCCCAGGTTTGTCTGATTTACATGTTCACGCACCGCAGTTTGCAATCCGTGGTTTGGGCATGGATATGGAGCTTTTAGACTGGCTGAAAAATCATGCATTTCCACAGGAGAGCATGTATTGCGATTTGGAATATGCGGATAGGGCATACTCGATTTTTGTCGAAAGTATAAAGAAAAGTTTCTCCACAAGGGTTTGTGTTTTCGGCACAATTCACGCTGAGGCAACGGCTTTTCTTGCGAAAAAGCTCGAAGAAGCAGGGCTTTGCGGTTTTGTCGGCAAGGTCAACATGGACAGAGATTGCCCACCTGCACTCCTTGAAAAAGACAGTCTTGCAGAAACCGAAAAATATAAAAATCTCTGCGAAAATTTGGAAAATGTAAAACCAATAATCACGCCTAGATTTGTTCCCAGTTGTACTGATGAAACCATGGATAAACTTGGAAAATTTGCAGTTTCAGAAAATTTGCCTGTTCAGTCGCATTTGTCGGAAAATTTGGGTGAAATTGAGCTTGTAAAAAAACTTTGCCCCACTAGCCGTCACTATGCCGACGCATATGACATGCACTCGCTTTTCGGGCAAACCAAAACCGTTATGGCGCACTGTGTTTACTGCACTGACGAGGAAATTGAGCTGATTAAAGATAGGGGAGTGTTCGTTGCACATTGTCCGCAATCGAACACAAATATCGCTTCGGGAATTGCACCAGTGCGAAAATTTCTCAATTTGGGCGTGAAAATCGGGCTTGGCTCTGACGTCGCCGGCGGTAGCAGTGAAAGCATGGCGAAGGCAATAACCGATGCTATTATGGTTTCAAAACTCTATTGGAGGCTGATTGACCAAGGTTCAAAACCGCTTTCTTTCGCCGACGCTTTTTATATGGCAAGCCGTTTGGGTGGTGAGTTTTTTGGAAAAGTTGGTAGTTTTGAAGAGGGATTTGAGGCAGATATTTTAGTAATTTCTGATGAAAATAAGCCAAGTTCTATAGATTTGAGCACGATTGAACGTTTGGAGAGAATTTTCTATATAGGAAATGAGAGCAATATTATTTCGAAATTTGTTAAAGGGAATAAGATTTTTTAGGTTCGAAATTATGACCTTAGGGGAGAGGATTTTTGCTTCGGTAAAGTTCTCTCCGAGGGAGAATTTTCGTTGCGACGAAAAGAACGAGGGGAACGGTCTCCGACGGCTCACTTTTTCTCGTGAAAAAGTAAGCAAAACACGTCGGAGTCTCGTCTCCGAACCACGAGTGACGAAAGCGGGTGCTGAGTATACAGGCTATCTTGACTGGCATAATTTTCACCAGTTGCTATCGCACGAAAAGAGAGCAAAACCAACAAGGGCTAATCGCCCTTTGGGTTGCCCGTTGGCTACTCACTTGAAAAGAAATATAGTAGGAGGGTCTATTTAAGTCTTAAAGATACCAAGTTTGCAAAACGCTTCGTATCTAACAGATTTAAATAGACCCTCCTACTCGCAGTTCTTGCCAGTGGGTAGTCAACGGGAGCAAATCAGGCGACAGCCGTGACTATGCTTTCTTTTGGTGCGATGGTAACTAGTTCAGTGCTTGCTAGTTAATACAGCCTGTATATTCAGCATATTAACCGTTCCCACCGTTCGGGGGTGTTTCCCCGATGAGTTTTTTCCATACTTTTTTTCTCACTAAAAAAAGTATGCCCTCGGAGAGCGTTCTCTCGTTCTCCTCGTTTCTTTTTGCCGAAGCGAAAATCCTCTATTTACCTACTTTTCCCTTCAAAATATAGCAAAAATCCGCTCAAATTTTAAGCGGATTTTTACTATATTACTATAAAGTTTTATTGTTTTTTATTAAGCGCCAAATCAACACACAATCCAGCAGAAACGATTGCGCCTCCGACCAGATTTATCACCGAAACGCTTCCTAAAATCATGCTGTCTATCGCGACTCCTGTGAAAACTTGACCTATAAACATCAAAACCGAAAGGCTATATGATGAGATTTTTTTAACACAAACCGTCGAAAGAAAAACAGTTACAGCGCCAAAAGCACCACCTGTGTAAATCCAAATTCCGCTGGGTAGGGGAGTGCCCGTCATCATCGGCTCGCCTTGTCCAAAAATTAACAACATAATTGTTCCACATAGCAGACCGATAATATAAGTGAAAATTGTGCTTGTTGCAAGGCTGGTTTTTGACGATAATTTGCCGTTAACCGAGCGCTGAATTACCAAAACCGCACCTGTTGCTGTTGACAAAATTACAGCCAAAAGTTGAAATTCTCTTATCATAAAGAAAATTCCGACTAGCATAATGGTAAAACCTACCAGTCTTTTTTTCTGAAACTTATAAACTTTCATGCCAAAAAGTCCAAATTGGTCAACTAAAATACCCATTAATGTTTGACCCAAAAGTCCAAGCCCTAAAATCGCCGAAACGCCTAGATATTCAAAGGCATAATTGTTACCAGCAGTTGAGAGGACGCCGAGCACACCTGCAATGTAAAGATGCCACGGTTGGCGGTTTATGAACGGATTTATCCTTTTAATGGCAAGAGCAATGGAAACAGTTACCAGTCCAACTATGTGAATTATCACTGTCGAGCTGTAAACGCCTGTCGCAACGCTCAATTCACCGTTTGAGCTTATGAACATCGCAATTAAAACACCTGTAAATAACGAGAAAAAATAGTACATATAATTCGCCCTCCAAGGGACTATTATGCACTATTTTTCACTTTTTTGCAAGCATTTTATTTAATTATTTCGTCTGCAAATTTTTCGATTTCTACTATATTTTCTTCTGATAATGAAGCCTTTATTTTTACAGAATTGTCTATATATTCCAGTTTTTTACAATTTTCTAGCGATTTTGTCATTACTTTCGCAGCTGTTGGTGCCCATGCTCCGTTTTCGATTAGTCCAATTTTACGATTTTGGAAGTTTCTGTCTGCAATTGCTGTCAAAAAGAACTTCATTTGTGGGAAAATATCACCGTTATATGTGGTTGTTGCAAGCACTATTTTGTCATATTTAAAGGCTTTTTCAACAGCTTCTGAGATGTGAACTTGGGTCAAATCACAAAGTTCGACATTCACGCAGTTTTTCTCTTTTAGATTTTCAGCAAGCATTTCAACAGCTTTTCTGGTGTTGCCATAAACCGAAGTGTAAGCGATCAATACACCCTCGGTGTCCGCTTGATATTTCGACCATTTGTCGTAAAGGTCTAAATAATACCCTAAATTTTCCTTCAAAATCGGACCGTGCAGAGGGCATATAGTGTGTATATCCAGTATAGACGCTTTGTTCAAAAGTGCCTGAACTTGTGCCCCAAATTTGCCTACTATGCCGAAATAATATCTTCTCGCTTCGTCTATCCATTCTTCTTCAGCACAAGAAGTTCCAAATTTTCCAAATCCGTCAGCCGAAAATAAAACCTTATCTTTTTTGTCATATGTTACCATAACTTCAGGCCAGTGTACCATCGGCGCAAGCACGAAGCAGAGTTCGTGTGTGCCAAGATTTAACGTATCGCCTTCGCCTACAACTAAAGTTTTTCCCTCAAGATTAATTTCTCTGAAAAAACTGAACATCACATCAAAGGCTTTTTTGTTTGAAACGACCACTGCTTCAGGGTATTTTTCAACAAATTTTTGGATGTTTGACGAGTGGTCGGGCTCCATGTGTTGAACGACTAAATAGTCAGGTTTTCTTCCGTCAATTTTTGCTTCAATATTTTCTATCCAAATATCTCCAAATTCTTCCTCGACCGTGTCCATTACTGCAATTTTTTCATCTAAAATTATATATGAATTGTATGCCATTCCGTTTTCAACAGGAAATTGACCTTCAAATAGTGTTATTTTTTTGTCATTTATTCCTATGTTAAATATTGTATCTGTTACTTTCAAAGTCTTTCCTCCGCTATTTTTTAAGTATTTTACTCATTTTTTTATAAAAAATACCAATTATCCAAATTTAGGACAATTGGTATTTGTTTTTATTTTAATGGTGTAGATTTAATTACCATTTTATCCCATGAAGCTGATATTGTATGTTGGGGTGGGATGACTAAAAATTCATTTTCGTCCCACTCGCCATTTAAAAGTTTCTTAATTAATGATGTATCGCCTTGCGATTCAGAGTATTTCAATTCTCTATCTTCAGCGTTTTTCATCGCAAGTTTTCGTACCGCTTCAATGTCGCCCGTGCCAGTATTTATGAAGTGAACATCAGTGTATGAGTCCGTCCAACCATCAAGCATACCGCCCAAAAGTTCGGCAAGTTCGTCGCCATATTCCTCGGCATATTCGTCCTTGCTTTTGCCCAAACCCATTTTGGACATGACGCTAGTTTCACTGTCGTCACTTTGCGCTCTCTCCAGCCAACCAGAGGAACAATAGTACGTTCCTGGGCTGTTTTTAAACACTTCGTCATACTTTTCCTTTGAGCCTAGAAACAAGGTTATGCAGTCGTGCGCCCGTGGAATTACCATTGGAATTTTACTTGTCAAACCTTCAACTCCGTTGCTACAAAGTCCATATCCAAGTAAAATTGCGTCATATTTTTTCGCATCAACTTTGTCGATTTCTGCTTGAATTGCCGTTTTCATCGCAAGTTTTCCGTCGTTATGAAGCCCTTGCGGTAAAAATCCAAAGTCAACTATAGCCTCACAATTCGCCGCATGTTGACAAATTTCACGAAGCATTACGTTGCAGGCAATCACATAAAATCTCTTGCCCGAAGAGCGTTCAAAATACCTCATTAACTATTCCTCCAAGTGCAGAAAATCTTAGCTTTCGACAATAATCGAAGTCGCGTCCATGCTTGTATTCGAGGTGCTGTCGCCGTAAATTGTGACTGTCAATTCCGCCCTTAGGTCATCAATGCTGTGAGTTGTTCCAGTTTCCGCAGATATGATTGTTGCACCTCTCGCGTCAACATAAATCAGTCTGTTGTTGCTCAAAAGTGTGAGTTGGTCTGCATCTTCGTCGACCACAATAATTGTGCCCGAAATTTTGTCAGTTGAGCTGTATTCGCTCAAGATTTCAACTTCTGTGATAACGTTTCCGTAAATCAAAATTGAAATTTTATCACCGATTTTTACGTCGGAAATGTCAACATCTTTCTCGCCAATATAAGCGTCAGCCAAGGCATCGAGCATGTAGGTAGATGAGTCGCCGTCTTCTTCGATAGTCCAAGAAGTGCCTGTTGCCGTGCTGGTAATTGCTACCAATTCTCCCTCAATACCCTTGCGTGAAGCACTCGCTTCAATTGAGACTGGCACAGCGGCATTGAGTTCGATTGTAACTTCGTCGCCGATTGCAAGTCTGTCAATTGTGATTTCGCTGTCACCTCTCATAATTTCGGGGATATCAGTTGCGTCAATTGGAAAAATATAGGTCATATCATTCGAGTCAATAACTCTTAAATTGATTGTTGTGCCATAGCTGATTGAGGTGATCGTAGCGTCAAGGTCATAGTCTGCGTCGATTGCGTTGATGATTTCAAGTTCGTCGTCAACAACTTTTAATGTTGCAAACATGCCCTCGTCAAGTTCGTCATAGTCTTCCTCGTCACCGTCGATGGAAATCTCTGTGTCAGATGTAATTTCAAATTCGTCTTCATCTTCTGTGAAGAAATCCAAGATTTCAATAGTTACATCATTTCTATCGTTTAGATCAATAATTTCGCCTTGATACCAGTCGATATCCTTGTCAATTTCAACTGAAATTTTTGAAATTTCTTCCTCTTCAAATGAAATTTCGACATAATCACCCTCGTATTCTGCACTTGGGTTGTCCTCTTCGCCATTAACAACGAAAATTTCATCACCTGTGAGTTCATACTCAGTAATCAAGCCGTGGAAGCCACGAACTTGCATTGAACTTGTGCCAATGTGCTGAATAATTCCGTTTGCTTTTGTTAAACCTACATAGTCTTCGACCACAAGTTCGATGTCATTTTCTTCAATATATTCAATTCCACGTGAAACAAATGTTGCGGCAACCGCACGGCTTAAGCCTTGTTTTGGGTTAAAATTATTTTCCTCGTCGCCTGTTACAACTTTTAGGTATACAAGCAAAGCGATGTAGCCTGTGTAGTCATCGGTGACTTCGTCTGAGTCGGCAAAACCAAGGTCAACTTTTGCAAGTTCCGCTGCATCTTCTTCGAGTTGAAGTGCTCTTACGAGCAAAACCGAAATTGTTTCTTTGTTGACTGGCTCGTCCGCAGGCAAAACTTCGAGTTCATTTTCGGTTATAATTCCTGCTGCCAAGCACATGACAACTTCGTCCGTTGCCCAGTCCATGCTCTCGGGGAGATAGTCCACGGCGATTTCTTCAAAATCTGCATTTGCATATTCCATTTCTTCGTCTTCAAGTTCGTAGAATCGAGATAGCAAAGTTAGGGTTTCGACAAAAGTGATTTCGCCGTCGGGACGCATTGTGTCGTCAGGGTAACCGTTTAAAAATCCACGGTCGTTTAAATCTTCCATATATTCTTTTGCCCAGTGATTTTCTAGGTCATCGAATGCAAGTGCGCTAACTGTCGCTGTTAATGTCATCGTCGCAGCCATAAGTAGTGATGCGATTTTCTTAAATCGGCTCATTTTTCTTCCTCCGAATTTTACTTTTTTCGACATTATAGCATTTTTTGTCACAAATTGCAATATGTGTAATTGACTACTTCCACATTCTATCATAAGTTATTTCTAAATGCAAGATATATTTGACGATTTTAGTCCACAATAGTATATAAAAAATATTCGCCATATGACGAATATTTTTATACATATTTAATAAATTACTTTGCAGGAATAATTTCCATTCCACCCATATATTTTCTCAAAACTTCTGGGATGACAATGCTACCGTCTTTTAGTTGATTTTGCTCAACAAGTGCTGGTAAAATACGGCTTGTAGCAAGCCCTGAGCCATTTAATGTGTGTGCAAATTCAGTTTTTCCTGTGCTTTCACGGCGGAATTTAATATTACCACGGCGAGCTTGATAGTCACCTGCGTTCGAAACACTGGAAACTTCTTTATAGCCATCCATAGATGGAATTTGAATTTCAATATCATATGTGCGAGCCATTGAAGCAGAGCAGTCACCAGCCGCAAGTTTTACAGTGCGGAAGTGGAAGCCAAGGTCTGCAACCAATTTTTCGGCTTTAGTCACGAGTTCTTCAAAAGCTTGTGCTGAACCTTCGGGAGTTGCAAATTGGAACATTTCTACTTTATTAAATTGATGGCCTCTAACCATGCCACGCTCGTCAGAACGATATGAGCCAGCTTCCCTTCTGAAGCAAGGTGTGTAGCTGATATATTTTCTTGGAAGGCTGTCCTCTTTTAGGATTTCATTTCTGTGAATTGATGCCAAAGCTGCTTCCGCTGTTGGGAGCATGTAGTGAATTCTGTCGTCAGTTGGGTTTGCAATTTTATAAACTTCATCTGCAAATTTGGGGAATTGACCTGCTGTCAAACCGCATTCATATTCGAGCATGTGTGGCACTAACATGAGTTCGTAGCCGTCCGCGATATGTGTGTCAATGAAGTAATTTAATAGTGCCCACTCAAGTCTTGCACCCAGTCCACGGTAAATCCAAAATCCGCTACCTGCAAGTTTTGTTCCTCTTTCGTAGTCGATTAAGCCCAAATCTGTGCAAAGATCAACATGGTGTTTAGGTTCAAAATCAAAGGTTTTTAGTTCACCGAAATATCTAACTGCTTCGTTGTTTTCCTTGCCACCTGATTTTAAATCAGTGTCTGGTAGGTTTGGAAGTGATAGCATTAGGTCTTCAAATTCTTTATCAATTTCACGAATTTGTGCGTCAAATCCTTTGATTTGTTCTTTTAATTCGTTCATTTGTTTAAAAATTTCTGTTGTATCTTCACCCGCTTTTTTCATTGCAGGAATTTGCTTTGTTGCTGCGTTTTGCTCGCTTTTTGTGCTGTCAGCTTTATAGATTAGCTCTCTGCGCGCTGTATCAAGCTCAACAATTTTTTCAACTTCCGCTTTGCAGTCAGCGCCTTTTGCCGCTAGTCTTTCAATAATTTCTTGCGGATTTTCTCTGATAAGTTTAATGTCTAACATCTTTTCTCTCCCGTATATTTAAATTTTTCCTAATTTTTTTAGTGCTTCAATTAAGCTTTCTCTGTCGTCAGGGTTATAGAATTCGATTTCAATTTTACCTTTTCTTCGCCCTTCTGACATTTTGATTTTTCTGCCCAACAGTCCTTCGAGTTCTTTTTCAACTTCACGGGCATAGTTTACTATTATTTCTGCGTTTAAATCAACTTCATTAGCAGGCTTTTTTTCTTTGAGTAATTTGGCGCAAAGTTTTTCGGTTTGTCTAACCGACAAGCCTTGTGTGGCTATCATATTCGCCGCCATTTCTTGAACTTCACCATTTTGAATTCCAAGCAAACATTTTGCGTGCCCTGTTGAAATCAAGCTTTCTTCAAGCATTTCCATTACCAAAGGCTGCAAATTTAGAAGTCTGAGTGCATTTGCAACGGCGGAACGTGATTTTCCCACGCTTCTTGAAGCTTCTTCCTGAGTTAAGCCATACTCTTTCATGAGTCTGCTCAAACCTTTTGCCTCTTCGATTGGGTTCAAATCTTCACGTTGTAAGTTTTCGACCAGTGCAATTTCGCTCGCTCTTCTTTCGTCTGCTTCGATAACTCGCACAGGTACTGTCTCAAGCCCTGCAATTCTCGATGCTCTCCAGCGTCTTTCTCCTGCTATTATTTGATAATATCCTTCGCTGATTTCTCTAACCGTTATCGGCTGAATCATTCCGTATGTTTTTAACGAGTCCGCCAATTCAATCAAGGCTTCTTCATCAAATTGATATCTGGGTTGAGCTTCTCTTGGCTCTATTTTTGAAAGTGGTAATTCAAAAACTTCTCTGTCGTCTTCACGTGAGAATTCCTCTGCATCTGCAAACAGTGCTCCAAGACCTGCTCCGAGTCCTTTTTTGTGACCTTTATCGCCCATTTTTGTTCCTTTCGCCGTATTTTATTTTTCTTTTTTCTGTCTTTTTAAAAATTCACTTGCAAATTTTAAATATTGTTTACTACCTTTTGATGATTTGTCGTAAGCTATTACGGGCTTGCCGTGGCTTGGTGCTTCCGCTATTCTCACGTTTCTTGGAATTTCGGTTTTATAAACCTTTTTACCAAAGTGTTTTCTCAGTTCATTTGCAACTTGGTCTGAGAATTTTGTTCTGTTGTCGTGCATTGTGAGCAAAATTCCCTCAATCGCTAAATCCGCATTCAGTTTTCTATTTGTTAATTTAATTGTATTCACTAAATCCGTTATGCCCTCAAGCGCAAAATATTCGCACTGAACAGGAACTAAAACCGTATCAGCGGCTACTAATGCGTTTAGAGTCAACAATTCTAGCGACGGTGGACAGTCTATAAATATGTAATCATACTTCTCTTTGACCTCGCTGAGTGCATTTTTAAGTATAAATTCACGCTTTTTTGCTGTTACAAGTTCAATTGTTGCCCCTGAGAGCTCTTTGTTTGCAACAACCACGTCACCGTACTTTGTAATTTCTGTGCATTCTTCAACTTTTGCCCTGCCGATGAATACGTCATAGACATTCGGCACTCTGTATTTATCAACACCCATGCCCGAACTGCTGTTGCCCTGTGGGTCGCAGTCTACTAGGAGCACTTCTTTCCCTCTGCTTTTTAAAATGCTGCAAAGGTTGGTGCATGTTGTTGTTTTTCCAACGCCACCTTTTTGGTTCGCGACGGCAATTATCTTCCCCATTTTTTACCTCAACCTTATGTTTTTCTTTATTGTACCACGTTTTCTTGCCTATTTCAATCTTTTTATGTTGTGTTCCACGTAGAACATTTCATCCCTGTTCCACGTGGAACATAGCATTATGACAAAAACATGTCAACTTCTTCAACCAAAAGCCCTTTATGCAGTGCTAAATTGATAGAATACCCAACTAGCTTCGCAGTATCCTTTGCGGTTTTATCAATATCCCTCGGCGTGACTATCATCCCCGTATTTTGTCGTGGCAAATCCTCTTTTACACTAAATCCGAACTCATTAGCAAATGAATACACAAAACTTGACGCATCAACCACCGTTGGAACTCCAATCGCAATCACGGGAACTCCCATAGTAAATTTGTTTAGCTTTTCTCTAGCATTTCCAACGCCTGAGCCAGGGGTGATGCCTGTGTCGGTAATTTGAACAGTCCTGCAAAGCCTGTCCACCTCCCCCGAAGCGAGAGCGTCGATGACAATAATAACAGACGGTTTTAGCTCCTTCGCAATAGTCGAAATGTATTTACCCGACTCTATTCCAGTAGTTCCCAAAACACCAGGCCGAATTGCAACAACCGAGCCAAAGGCTTCGAAATCCTCAGGTGACATTTGTTTTAAATGATGGGTAACCAAAATATTGTCAATCGCCCAAGGCCCGATTGCATCTGGGGTTATGTCCTCATTCCCGAGTCCGACAACCAAAATCGGCTTGTCTTTAGGTAAGTCACCTGTTAACTCGGAAATTAAATCCGCAACAAGTATTGTACAGTCGGCAAAGGCATCTTCTTCACGCTTTAGCAATTTATCTAGTTGAATTGTAATATAATTACCTTTGGGTTTTCCTAGGGATTGTGAGCCTTCCTCGTCTATAATTTTAACTTTTGTGACCTCAAAACCATTTATAATAGTATCCTCAGCGATAACCCCCTTTAGTTCCGTGTTTTTTTTTGCCGAATTTTTCCATATTTTGTGAGCTTCGCTTGCTAAATCAGTTCTTATACTTTTTGACATATCCATATATAGTATTCCTCCCACCATTTTTTCTTAGTTTATACCTAAATGTGCTATTTATACAAAAAAATAAATTTTTTTATAAAAAACGCTTGATTTTTCTGAACTTTGGTGGTATAATATCAATCCGTAGGTCTGTTATGTAGACCAACTATTATAGGAGGAGGTGGCAAACACAATATGCCCAATATTAAATCAGCAGAGAAAAGAAATCAATTAGCGAAAGCTAGATACGCCAAGAATAAGGCTGAAAAAACAGCTCTAAAAACCACTCTCAAGAAATTTGAGGCAGCAGTGGCAGGGGGCGACAAAGAGACCGCCGCAACTACCTATAAAGTTGCTGTGAGATCTGTTGACCGTGCTGTTGGTAAAGGACTTATCCACAAAAACAATGGCGCACACAAAAAGTCAAAAATGGCTGTTAAAGTCAACGCAATGCAGTAATATATCTGTGTGTTGTGAGGGGGTACGGATGATAAATAATCTCCGCACCCCCTTTTGCTATCTTAAGGCTGTGTTATAATGCACACAATATTTTCTCCTCAGAACTTTTATTAGGAGGTTTTATATGAATATCCTATTTTTAATTAACTACGCAGGAAAAGCCGGTATAGAAAAATATGTCGAAAACCTTGTCGATATTTTCACAAAACACGGTGAAACCTGCCATTTTGCTTACAATATCAGCGGCGAACTAAGTGAAAAAATGGAAAAACTTAATACCCCCATTTTAAAACTCGACATGAGTAAAACAAAAATGATGTCTGCCGCTCGTGAGCTTGCGACCTATTGCCGTCGCAACAAAATCGACGTTATTCACCCTCAATGCCCCCGTGAAAATATCGTCGCTATACTATCTAAAAAATATTATTCCACGCCGAACGTGGTTTACACCAACCATTTTACGAACGTAACCGGCACAACTTGGAAGATTTTAAACAAAATTTTCACACCAAAAAACCACAAAATTATAGCCGTTTGCCGTGCAGGTAAAACTATTATGGAGCGAAATGGCGTTTGTTCTGAGCGAATTCAGGTTATATATAATGGTGTGAAGCGTGGCGAAAAGCCAGTCCGTGACCGTTCAATTTTGTCTGAATTTGGAATTTCGGACGACACTTTTGTCATGACAATTTTAGCAAGATTTGAACCTGAGAAGGGTCTTCCCTTTTTGCTTCAAAGTGTAAAAAAACTTAAAGATTTGACGGACAAGCCGTTTAAATTGGTAATTTGTGGTGACGGAAGTTTGTTTGGTGAAATCAAAGCCAAGGTTTCAGAAATGAAACTCGACGACTGTGTGACCCTCACAGGTTACAGAACCGACACGGGAAAAATTCTCCTCGCTTCCGATTTGTATTTAAATTCCAGCTCTTGCAACGAAGCTATGAGCTTTGCGATTTTAGAATCCATGAGCGCCTCCCTCCCCTGTGTCGTGACTGACATTGGCGGAAATCGTGACCTTGCGGAAAGCGGCGAAATTTCTGGAATAGTCTGCGACTATGGCGACGTGGAGGCTTTCGCACGTGGAATGTTAACTCTCCTAAACAACAAGCCAATGCGTGAGCAATATGCAAATGCAGCTTTTGAAAAACTCGGTCAGGAATTCGACCTTGATAAACTCGCAATGGACATACTTGAGTCTTACAAGTAAATTTGAAAGGAAATTTGAAAAATGATTGACGAAAAAGGCAAACTTTTTGGCAAGGTAAATCTGGTAGATTTAATTATCGTACTCGTTATCCTTGCCGCTGTTGCATACTTGGGCATGACATTTCTTGGGCCCGAAAGTGCAGTTACCTCAACCGAAACAGTTAAAATTTCATTCTACGGCGAAGAAGTTCCAGAATATGTCGTTGAAACGATTGAAGCAGGAACTCCTGTCTGGGACTTGACAGAAAATGTCACAATCGGCTCTGTCAACAGCTGGGAAACAGGCGAGTCCATCTCCTATGTTGTCAGCACAGCGCAGTCTATCGCATTTGAAACTCCAAAAACAGGATATAACTCAATCGAACTCGAAGTCGACGCCGAGGGTGTTTTAGAAGCTCACGGTGTGCGCATCGGCGGTTCACTTTATGGTGTCGGTCACTCCGTAACTCTTTACGCTGGCGACGCTAAAATGTTTCTAAAAGTCAGCGGAATTGAGGGCATTGAGGGTTAATTTTTAGTAAATCCTAAGATTGGAGGTGTGAGCATTGCTACAAAACAGCATTTTAGGCTCATTGTATTTTTACTGGATTAACAGCAAAATGTTCAAAGTTGCCTACGCAATATTTCTGCCCTTTTTGCGTGGATTTAGGTCAAGCAAAATCATGAACCATCTGTTTGGAAACAGCAGAATTGAGCTTGCATACCAAAACAGCAAGACAGCAGGAATTATCGACATTTTAATTCTATTGGTGACATCAGTTCCCAAAATTATCTACACAAAACTTAAGCCCTCGTTTGAAAATAGTTACATTATAAAACTGTGCACAGGCTCATGTTTTTTAAGGCTTGAATTTATTCTCGGGGCATTCATTTGCGTCATGTTCATCGCCCCTCACGAGATGTGGTCGAACGGATTTGCACTGCTTGGCTCGGTCGGAATTTTTCTACTTTTCCTTTGCTCATGTGCAGCAGGAAAAAGGAAATTAATTTCAATTACTGAACTTGGCTTTCCGTTTTTACTTTTTGTGATTACAATTTTTGCAAGCCTTTTATTCACAAGTAACTTAAGCGACAGCATTCGTGTTTTGCTATTTTTCATCTCGTCGTTTGTTTTCACCTACATTTGTTCGGCGATAATTACAGACAGAAAACAGCTAAACGAAGTTTTATTTTTCATCTACGTGGCTGTTATCGCAACTTCACTTTATGCCATCGCACAGCGATTTATTGGGGTTGATGTCAGCTCGAGTTTGACAGATTTAGCCAACAACAAAGGCGTTCCTGGGAGGGTTTATTCCACTCTGGACAACCCAAATAACTACGCAGAATTTTTGGTAATCTTCATGCCGATAAGTGCAATTTACGCTATGAATATCAAAAACACAACGTGGAGATTTATCCTCTGTTGCGCTTTGGTCTTCCCGGCTGTTGCGATTATTATGACCTATTCTCGCTCGAGTTGGGGTGCATTATTTTTGGCGGCAGTCGTGATGATTTATTTTTTAAATCGAAAATTGATACCTATTTTTATAGTCGTCGGAGTGCTTGCAATTCCGTTTTTACCTGCAAGTGTTATGACCAGAATCATGTCGGTTTTCACAGGCGACGACACCTCAATGGCACACAGATTTTACATTTGGGACGGAATTTTTCTGCTTCTCGCCGACGATTTCAACTGGCTGAAAGGCATAGGAATTGGCCCTGAAACTTTCAACAATATCTATCCTGAATATGCAAGACGTGGCGCAACGGCAGGTGTTTTCCACTCGCAAATGCAGTACCTCGAAATGATTCTTGAACTGGGACTTTTGGGCTTAATCGCCTTCATGTGGGTTCTTTTTCAAAACATCAAAGAGGGCACGTTGGCTTTTTATCGAAAAGCAAAAACGCTAAGCGGACAAGTTTCCGGAGCGGCGGCGTGCTCGCTAATCGGACTGCTTGCACTTTTTGCGGTGGAGTATGTTTGGTATTATCCACGTGTTATGTTCGCTTATTTTATCCTTTTAGGCATAATTTCTGCGGCACGAAAAATTGAACAGTAAAAGATGATAGTGTCGGATTTTATTCGACACTATTATTTTTTGTGGTATTAGTTCTATTTATGTCGAAGGTGTAGAAAAGTTAAATTTTTCCTGTATAATATTGTCAATTAGATATAGAAAATATTTATATCGGAGGAATGATTATGACTAATACTGGCAGAGAAAAAAGCGATATTTTGCAAAATCAATTCACCGCATACCTCAAAACCTCTATTCAAAGAGAGCGAAAAAACTATATCAAGCGATTATTCGAATACAGCGAAAATAATATTTTAACAGGCGAAACAAGCACATTTCAAATTCTAAGTTGCGAAATTAATTCTGAAAAAATCCATACTCTAGAGCATGGAATTAGCAATCCAATATTATTTGATGGTATAAGTAAATTGAATAGCATAGAAGCGCTAATTATTAAATTAAAAATACTAAATGACCTAACTTTTGTCGAAATCTCGCAAAAAATGAACATTAGCGCAAAATCTATCGCAAGCTGTTATTACAGAATCTTATTGAAATTACGTCGAATTTTGGAGGCGGAAAATGAAAGATTTTGAAAAATTAATTGCCTCCGCAAAGAAAAATGACGAAAAATCCTTTGACGAAATTTTTGAAATGTACAATCCTTTAATCAAAAGCTATTCAATAATTAATGGAAAATTCGACGAAGATTTATTCCAGAATTTGTCTATAACTTTTACTAATTGCATAAATAAAATTAATTTATGATATAACTAAATATTTTTGACAACACAACTCAAAAGTGGTAAAATTAAATATAAAAAAATAGAAAAGAGATAAGTAAATGAAATACGATTTTACTAGCATAATCGACAGGACTGGGAAAGATTCAATAGCAGTTGACATTCCAAATGTGCCCACTCTTCCGCAAAAATCCATGATAAAAGACGGCTTCGACCTCATTCCAATGTGGGTTGCGGACATGAATTTCAAAACCGCTGAGTGCATCACTGACGCAATTTCTGATAGACTAAAGCACCCTCTTTTCGGTTATTTTTCTTATACTGAAAACTACTATAACGCTATCATAAATTGGCAAAAAAGAATTCACGGAACAGCCGATATCGAAGCAAAGCACATCTCATATGAGAACGGAGTTTTGGGTGCGTTGATGAGTGCAGTTGGGGTTATCTGCTCTCAAGGTGACGAAATTTTGGTTCACTCGCCCACCTATATCGGCTTCACAAAAACCTTAACCAATGCTGGTTATAAACTTGCTCACAGTCCACTAAGCCAAGACGAAAATGGAATTTGGAGAATGGATTTTGACCACATGGAAAAAGTGCTTTCCGAGAAAAAAATTCACGCTGCAATTTTCTGTTCTCCTCACAATCCCTGTGGCAGAGTTTGGGAAAAATGGGAGATTGAAAAGGCGATGGAGCTTTTCAAAAAATACGAAGTTTTTGTTTTCTCCGACGAAATTTGGGCTGACCTTTGCCTTGGTGATTTTAAGCACATTCCAACGCAATCGATTTCCGAAGATGCGAAAAACAGAACCGTCGCACTTTATGCTCCGTCGAAAACTTTCAGCCTCGCTGGCTTCCCCTGCTCGTACAGCATCATCTATAACAACATGCTTCGTGACCGAATTTCAAAGCAGTCTTCACTTTGTCATTACAACAACATGAACGTGCTTTCCATGCACGCACTCATCGGCGCATACACCGACAATGGCAGTGAATGGAGAAGCGAACTTTTGGAAGTTATTGGTGATAACATAAACTACGCTTGTGATTTCATTTCTGAAAACTTTGACGGCGTAACTTTGCAAAAACCCGAAGCTACTTACATGCTATTCGTCGACTGCAAAAAGTGGTGCGAGAAAAATAATGTTTCCGTTCAGGAACTAATCGAAAGAGGCTGGGCTGTCGGAGTTATGTGGCAAAGCGGCGTGGACTTCAACGCTCCAACTTCAATCCGCATGAATCTTGCGCTTCCAAAAGAGAGGGTTGTTGAAGCTTTTGATAGGCTTAAAAAATATGTATTTATTTAAAAGGACGTGTTATTTTGTCTGAAGAATTAGATTTTAAAAAGAGCATTTTGTTGGTCGGTTTAGGGCTAATCGGTGGCTCTATGGCTAAGGCAATTCGTGTTCAAACCAACTGCAAAATTTTGGGATATGACATTTCACCAAAGGTCTGCAACGATGCTCTCGACCAGGCTGTTATTGACGAAATTTGCGAGCCCGAAAGTTTTCATAAGGCGGACATGGTGCTGGTGAGTATTTATCCAAAGGCGACCGTTGACTTTCTTTTGGGGAATATGCAGTTTTTTAAAAGCTCTTGTATCATTGTCGATTTATGCGGTGTCAAAGAATATATTTGCAACGGTGTGACCCAAAAAGCCAAAGAACACGGCTTGCATTTCATCGGTGGTCATCCCATGGCTGGGCGAGAATTTTCAGGTTTTGAATACTCAAAAGCCGACCTATACAATGGCGCTAGCATGATTTTAGTACCCCAAGACCAGCCAAAGGAAATCGTCGAACAAGTAAGGCAGTTTTTCTTAGCCTTGGGCTTTAAAAAAGTTGTTTCAACAACAGCAAAAAAGCACGACGCCATGATTGCCTTCACCTCACAGCTCGCCCACATTGTTTCAAGCGCATATATAAAAAGTCCGCAAGCCTTGAAGCAAGACGGATTTTCAGCAGGTTCATATAAGGATTTGACCAGAGTTGCCTCACTAAATGAATTTATGTGGTCTGAACTTTTTATGCACAATTCGGAAGCATTGGTGACGGAAATTGACGAAATTATAAAGCACCTCACGGACTATAGAAACATTATCAGCGAGCAAAACGAAACCGAACTTCGTCGAATGCTTAAAGAAGGTAGCGACCTTAAAAAAAGCATAGGTTAAGTTTTTCATTATTAAATAGTTAACAATTTTTTGGTGTGCGACTTCTAATTAGCGGTGTATGCAAGGTAGTAAAAAAACTATCTTGCATACAAAAAAATTTTATAAAATTATTGTTGACAAAACAAAATAAGTATGTTATTGTTGCACAAGCAGGGGGTTAGTAACCCCTAATAATTTTGCCAATATGTTACCCAAAACTAACTTTTAGGAGTGGAAAAATGAAAAAACACCAAAAAATCATCCCATTAACACTAGCCTGTTCTATGGGACTGAGCATGTTACCCGTGAACGCTTTAGCTACCGATGTTTACACAGACATCAAAGGTCACTGGGCAGAAACCGCAATCACCGAATGGAGCAGTTATGACATAATCAAAGGTTATGACGGCCAATTCAACCCTGACGCATTTATCACAAGAGCTGATTTTGCAGTCATTTTAGACCGTTTGATGAAATATCAAGCTGTAGCCGAAAACACTTTCGAAGATTTATCTGACGACTATTACACCGAAGCAATTTTGAAGCTTAATCAAGCTGGTGTAATGCAAGGCGACGGCGAAAACATCCTACCATTGGACAACGTGACACGTCAAGAAGCCGCTGTAATGATCGCTAGAGCCTTAGGCTTGACTTTTGGCGCAAGCTCAACAGCTTTTTCTGACGACGACAAAATTGCCGAATGGGCAAAATCAGCCGTCGATGCATTGTTCCAAGACGGCTGGGTAAGCGGACGTGAGGGCAACACTTTTGACCCCGACGCACCAATCACAAGAGCAGAATTTATCACAATTCTCGACAACGGAATTGCTATGATTTTAAACGATGCAAGCCAAATTACAGAGGGTATGGAAATTGACGGAACTGTTTTGGTAAATGCTTATTTTGAAGATTTAGCAAACTTTTCAGTAGCAAAACACATGATTTTTTCCGCAGGCGCGTTAGGTGAAACAAACTCTTTGACTGACGTTTCCGTTGGCGGAAGACTGATTTTGCACAGTGATGCAGAGGAAAATGCACCAAATAAATTTACTTTAAATGGAAATAGCAATGCCAACATAGCCGACCTTTTCGGTCACATCGAATTTGACGGTGGAGAACTTTTCATTGGCGATTTGAACACACCTCTAGGCTCACTCCCCGACGCTGATGATGACAATGACGGCGGTTCATCAGGTGGAAGTTCGGGTGGTTCATCTGGTGGTAGTTCTGGCGGTTCGGGTGGTGGAAGCACTGGTGGCGGAACAGAAACTCCTGACACTAACGAAATCGACACTATTTTCGTAGAAGACTCAAGCAGAGCTATGAGCATCGAAGGTTTTGACTTTGCTGTGTTCACACTTGAAACAGGAAATGCTGATGATTATACTTTCACTTTAAATGGTCAAACTATCATTCCAACTGCTGTTAACGACCAAAAAACTATCATGCGTTTTGAAATGAATCCAAAAGAAGTGGCAGTTTTCAAAGCGACAAACGCTGATGGCAAATACCAAGAAATGACTTTTGGTACTGGAACAGAAGCTTTCACAAGCGTAATCAATGGCGAAACGCCAGATGCGTTTATTGCTCACGGTGCTGTTGATGTTGGCGATTACTACCTTACATACTGGGACGAAAACGGTGACGAAAGAACTTATCCAAACAAATCAACTTTCGACACAGAAAACGATGATGATTACGTACAAGATGACGTTTTACCAGAACTTTGGCACGGTGACACTCTCGCAAGTGAAGACTCTGTAATCAAAGCTGGGCTTAAAACCGACGAAGACACAGCTTGGTTTAACGCAATTTATGATGTTCAAATTGACCTAGGTTTAGGCTCAAGACAATCTACAACTTTTGCGTTTAGCACAGAACAAACAGCTTACGGCACAAATGGCTTAATCACTCTTGATAAAGATGCACCATCTTTCAAGGATGAGCGTAACGGTGAATTTGATATTATCATCAAAGCCGAAGGCTACCCTGATGCAAAAATCTCAATTATGAGAGAACTTGAAGCTGGAAAAGTTTCTCTTTCAGCAAATTATAACTATATCGCACACCAACCTTTAATGTTTGACCTTTCAAACTACCAATCTTCTTTGCACAGAGAAGACACTACCGAAGTTTATCTTGATGGCGAAAAATTAGTAAATGCTGATGATTTAAGCGATGATGAAAAAGGCAATGCAGATTTCAGCCAAGTTGCAGGACTTATCACTATCGGTGGCGACAGAGTAACTTCAAAACTTACAACAGGCGAGCATACTCTACTTGTTCGTATTACAGGTTACACAGATTATGTACATGAATTCACACTAAGACAACCTAACGGTTCTACTGATGTAAACCCTGAATGGGTGTATACAAACGAAAACGGAACTCCAGTTGCTGATATTCCTATGACTATTGACGCAGTTTCAATGGCTACAGGTGGAAGTTCAGGCGGCGGAAGTACTTCGGGTGGCACTATTGCAACTCCTGCAACTTTAGTATTTGACTTCGACCTTATGACAAATGCAAAAATTCTAAATTACCTAGGCGAAGCTACTGCATATTCAACAAAAGTTGCCTCTTTCTGGAATCAAATGACAGATATCGACTATGCTTTTGTAGAAGATAATAATAATTTACTTCTTGACCTTTCTGCACTAAAAGAGCTTTTAGGAACAGCAGACGGCGATGATAATTATCTAACTTTTGCTGATATTTATGCTAAAGTTGTCGCAGGCGATGAAGATTATGAGTATTTAAAATCAAGCAATGCGATGTACCAATTGAAATACGTGCTTGAATACGGCGGTTTAGGTGAAGCTGTATACTTTGACCAAGTTCATGCGACAGAACCTCCTGTACTTTCAGTTGATGCAAAAATCACTATGGGCGACGATATTGTTATCTCTTACACTGACGTTGATGGTTGGGAAGATGCTATCACAGGCATGGTTGGAAGGCACAATTACCTAATCTGGGACGAAGATATGTTCACAGTTGATAAAACTAACAACACTATCACAATCGCATATGACGACTACAAAAATTCACTTTCAGCTGGCGATATTAGCTTTAGTATCACAACGAAAGATTCTGAATTTAAAGATGCAAACTTCTCATTTGAGCTTGCAGAACCTACACAAGGTACTTACACATTAAGCAAAAACTCAGATGGCGACCTTGTAATTTCTGGTTGCGATAAAGCGTATGTTGACAGTTTTGGCAACTCTGCAATGATTAACGGCAAAGAAATCCACACAACTTATATTAGAACAGTGGCTGATAATATTGTGATTGACATTGTAGAAGCTGAATTTGATATGGCAGACACAAGCCGTCATATCCTAGTGCTAGAAAACTATGGTTACGCACAAATCAGAATTGAATTTGTACCATCAGAACTAGCAGATACAGGCGATATTTCAAGCGCTGTTCCCAGTGATGTGAAATTATTAGACACAAACACTTACGAAACAGGCGACGAAGTCGAAATCACTTTAGGTGCTGACTTCTTAGGTTCTGATTATGCTAAAAATGTTACAGCTGTTTACTTAAATGGCACAAAAATGACAAAGAGTATTTTCCTTGATGGTGATTATGACATAGACGATAATGACCTTACAATTTACGGCAAGATGTTCCCTACTGCTGGTGAATATACTATCAAAATTGAAGCAACAGAATACCAAGACAAAACTTTTGAAATTACAGTAACAGACAAAGTAATCAAAGCTGTTCCATCTTATGTTGCAGTGCAAAATCCTGATAGCTATGAAGATGGCAATACTGTTTACATCACAATCGGAGAAAGCTATGGTGATGTTTATGGTGAGGCAGTAACTGATGTTATTGTAAATAATAAAAGCCAAGGAGCACCATTTGGTGGCACATCTGTGACTATCTATTCAAGCAATTTAATTGTTGGTGAAAATACTATCGTTATCAAAGCCGATGGTTATCAAGACGCAACGCTAACTGTAAATGTCGCTGAATATCAAGCTAATTTCCCAAGCCATGTTTATTTAATTGACGAAGACGGAACTAAAATCGGTTCGGGAACAGAAATAAGTTTCAAAGAAGGTGGTAAAGCTTCTATTACTCTTGGCTATGTTTCAGCGTACGGAACTGAATACCTAGACTTTGCAAATGCAAGCCCTGTTTTAACAATAAATGAAACTGTAACAACATATACAACAAGCACAAAAGAAGTTACACAAGGCTATTCAAAGAACACAATTACTTACTTTGAAATCGCAGGTTTAACAGAGGGTGTACACACTATCACACTAAAAGCCGAAGGCTACCACATGGGTACTTTCACAGTTACAGTAATCGCAGCAGATGCAACTTTCCCTGTACCTAGCGCTATTGTACTTGAAAGTGATACTGTTAAAGTTGGCGAAGATGTTGTGATTGAAATCGACACATGGCAAGAAGACGAAAAAGCTTATTACGAAGCTCTAACATCTATCGTAATTACTCCGAAAGATGGTGATGAAATTACTATGGACAGAACCGCAATCGAGAGTTCATTTAGTTCTTGGTCAGGTATTTCAATCGAAGATTTAGCAGTTGGCGAATACACAATTAAATTAGTTGCTACAGATTATGCTGACATCGTGCTAAATATAACTGTTCAGGCAGAGTAGGTCTAACCCTAACTTACACCAAATAACGCAAAAAAGGTTCTCTTTTTCCGAGAGAACCTTTTACCTATACCAAAGGAGTTAAAGTTGAAAAAATTATTATTAATCATACCATTTTTCATATTTTTGTGTGCATGTAATAACACAAATGTCACAGAAAAACCTATAACAGAGGAAACTTACAGCATTTTTGCGATGGATACGCACATGAGCTTGACAGTAAATTCTGCCACTGAAACCGAGAATATCGTAGTCGATAAAATTACAGAGCTTGAAACTTTATTTTCAGTGACAGATGAAAATAGTGAAATTTATGTCTTAAACACTCAAAATACTGCTAATATATCAGAAAACACAGCCGATTTGTTGTCAAAATCCATAGAGCTATGTGAAAAAACAAACGGAGCTCTCGACATAACAATCTACCCTGCATTGACCGCTTGGGGATTTACAACCGACAGTTTTCGTGTCCCAGCTGATGAAGAATTAAGCAAAATTTTGCCTTTGATTGACTATGCAAAAATAGAAATCGACAATGACAAAGTCACAATTCCAAGTGGGGCAAAAATCGATTTTGGTGCAGTCGCAAAAGGCTATGCTGGGGATATTGTCGTCGCTATTTTGGAAGAAAAAAATGTCACATCTGCACTTTTAAGCTTGGGCGGAAACATTCAGGCTATTGGCTCAAAACCTGACGGAACTGCATGGAATGTTGCAATTCAAAGTCCGTTTAGCGAAGAATATCTTGGAGTTTTGCCTATAATCGACAAAGTTGTCGTGACCTCTGGCGGATACGAGCGATATTTTGAGGGCGAAGATGGACAGATTTATTCACACATTATAGACCCCAAAACCGCCAAACCTGTTAATAATGGCATAGTTTCTGTTACTATTATTGCAGAAAGTGGGCTTTACGCCGACGCACTTTCGACAGCTTTATTCGTAATGGGATTGGAAAATGCTGTCGAATTTTGGCAAAAACATAGAGATTTTGAAGCCATAATAGTAAGCGAAGAGGAAAATGTTTATATAACAAGCGGTGTTTGCGACGATTTCACACCCATTGCGACTGAGGAAAGTAATTTAATAAAACTTGACTATACTATCTAAATAAAATTCAATTTGTCTTGCAAATTATTCCACATATGAAATTGCAGTATCAATCCCAATAGTTGAAGTTTCGCCATCCCAAGTGACACCAATGTCGAAAACTTTTGCCACGTCACGGAGTTTAAAATAGTTGTTTCCGTCGATATTATACGCAGTAAATTCGGTTTCAACACCGTCAACGTAGACCACTGATGTGCTTAAAGCTCCCTCTTTTGTCATCCCAGAAGCCGCTGCCATTTCACCGCCGACTTCTGTGTAAGCTTCGCCTGAAATTAGGTTAATTGCGTTCATTTCTTCGTCCCAAGTGACTTCAAATTGCTTTTCAGTTCCGCTGACAACATTTGCTAAATCACGTAGCTTGAAGTAGTTGTTGCCGTCGATATTGTAAGCGTCGAAAGCTGTGTCCTCTCCGTCGACTAGGACTTTTGAAGGGGTTGAAAGGGCAGAAACAATTTGTGGTGGTTTAGCAGTAATTTCTTCATTACTTTCACCATAAACAATCTCGTAACGAGTTATTGTGATGTCAAATTTTTCACCTGTTTGGACGGTTTCAAAAACATCTAAATAGTGTTTTAATCCTGAATTAGCATTCGTGAAGTCATGAACCCATTCGCCATTTTCGTCTTTGAAGTCGTTAACAATAAGACTACCACTAGCGTCAGTGTCAAGTGCGAAATTATGTCCACGACCCGAACCTTCATCTGTAGTATAAAGATTAACTGATGTGCTAGGTGGCAAATTTTTGAGTTCATAAGTTGCA
>CAYJOS010000004.1:0-37549 GCA_964371875.1 uncultured Oscillospiraceae bacterium
CACACTCCCACTCCTTCCGAAAATCAGCTAATTTACTTTTGTCTACAGTCTAAAATCCGCTCGTTGAGCGGTCTCCGAGGGGGGGATTTTCGTTGCGACGAAAAGATACACTCTCCGAGGGTGGGGATTTTCGTTGCGACGAAAAGAAGCGAAGAAAACGCGCTCCGCTAGGGTAACTTTTTTTTCAAGAAAAAAGTCACCAAAAACTTGTCGGGGAAACACCCCCGAACGGTGGGAACGGTTAAGGGTGCGGAGTATACAGACTTTATTAGACCGCAAATCCAGTACCAGTTGCCATCGCACCAAAAGAGAAGTAATCCACGGCTGTCGCCTGAAAAAAGCCCGTTGGCTACTCATTAGAAAGACTTTATAATAGGAGGGTCTATTTAAGCCTGTAAGATACCAAGTTTGAAAAACGCTTCGTATCTTGCAAGTCTAGATAGACCCTCCTACTCGCAGTTTTTGCCAGTGAGTAGCCAACGGGATTAAATCAGGCGACAGCCGTCAAATTTCGTATTTTTTCGTGCGATTGCTCCTACTAAACTTATGCTAACTAATTTAGTCTGTATATTCAGCACCCTAATCGCATCTCGCCGTTCGGGGGCGAGTCCCCGACGTGTTTTGCTTACTTTTTCACGAGAAAAAGTGAGCCCTCGGAGAGCGTTCTCCTCGTTTCTTTTTGCTTACACATCTTCTGATTTTAATGCTTTAAATAAGTTAACTATCATAATAACCGTGATTATTACAAAGGGGAAAGCAAGCACAATCGCTGTACTTTTCAGCGTTGGCAAGCCACCAATGTAGATAAACATCAAAGTATTTAAAACTATGAACACACCCCAGAACGCTCTAATTCCAAGCGATGGAACATATTCTCCACCTGAACTAAACTGACCTGCAACATATGTTGCGGAGTTTACAGATGTGATAATCAGCGTCATAATAAGCGCCATTGAAAGCGGAATGGTAAATGTTGACAATGGTAGTTCCGCTAGGAACACAAACAGTGAATTATCTGTGTTTGACATAATAGTTTCGCCAAGTGCAGGGCTTTCGTTAATCAAATTTATCGCCTCTCCACCAAAAAACGCAAACCATAGGCAGCATAGAATTGATGGGACAAAAACACATGCAAGCATAAACTCTTTTATGGTTCTACCTTTTGAAATTCTCGCCAAAAATCCGCCGACGAAAGGAGCAAAAGCCGCCCACCATGCCCAGTACATAATTGTCCAAAGTCCGACCCAGTTATAACCAGCCTTCTCGGCAACTGCACCATTTGCATCAAGGAAAAACATCATTTCGGGCAAATTCGCCACCAATGCGCCAAAACTTTCAAAGAAAACATTTAATAAATCCGTTGTAGAGCCGACCACAAGTACGAATACAAGGAAGAAAAGAACAATGTACATATTGCTGTCACTGATGATTTTTATGCCCTTTTCAACACCGCTGATTGCGGTTAATGTTGACAAAATTCCTGCGACAACGACTACAATACAAGTCACTAAAAAGCTGTTTTCAACACCATATTGAACATTAAGACCACTGACAAATTGCGTACATGCAAAGCCCAAAGACATAGCCACACCGCAAATAACTGCAATTATTGAGAATGAATTTATAATTTTTCCCAGTTTGCCGTAAATTTTATCTCCAAACATGGGGTAAAATGTTGAGCTAACAAGTCCGGGAAGTTTTTTTCTGTGTAGTGCATAGGCTATGCATAAGCCGACAATTCCATATTGTCCCCATGGCAAAAACGTCCAGTGAAAATATGTAATACGCATTGCATCGTCAGCAGCAACGACACTAGCGTCTGTAGCAAATGGAGCTGCCATAAAATGGCTTACAGGTTCTGAAACTCCGTAGAAAACAAGTCCTACGCCAAGTCCAGCACCAAACAACATGCCCATCCAGCTAAAAAATGAAAACTCGGGCTTGTCATCTTGGTCACCAAGTTTAATTTTTCCATATTTACTCACACCGATGCCGATAAATGAGATTAAGAAAAATGCATATGTCAAAACATAAACAAAGCCCATTGAATTTAAAGTTAAATCAACCAGCGAATTTACTGTTTCAGCAGCAACAGTTGGGGCAACCATAATAAACAAAAATATCAAGGAATATACGATTACAGCGGGTAAAAAAGTTGAATAGTCTATTTTTCCTAACAATTTCATGTACTCACTCTCCATATAAATTTGTTTGTCAACACAATGCTATAGCTTCAACCCTCCTAATTTGTTATTGTGTAAACGTTTTAATTATAGGTTATCACGATAACATCCTTTTGTCAAGCTGAGTTAATAATTTTATCCAGATTATTCTAATTTTCAGAATTTCTAACATATTTATAGTAGATTTTTCTACATATATTCAACACTTTTGGTATCATGTAAACAATTATTTACTTGTCTTTTAAGTTTTAGAGTTGTATAATTAAACTAATATATTTTGTGATTTGGGAGTGCTTGTATGAAAAACTGTATTATTAATTCAATTAAAAATTACGTCGCTAATTATCATGATACAAAAAACACAAAAACCAAGTGGAGAGAGCCTGTTATTGGTTTTGCAGATGCGCATAACCCTAAGTTTGCGAAGCTTAAAACCATAATCAGCGATACTCATGCTCTACCCTCCGACCTAATACCTGATGCTAAATCGATTATTGTCTTTTTTCTACCGTTTGAAAAAGACATAATTGAGAGCAATATCAAGGAATTTCAAAGTTCTGTTGCTTGGGATATTGCAAATATTGAGACTAATAATTTAATTGCCGACCTCAACCTTTTACTTAACGAAATCCTGGTAAAAGAGGGATATAATTCAACAATTTTACCAGCAACTTACAACTACGATGGTGAGCTTTTATTAAGCGATTGGTCGCACAGACACGTTGCAAAAATTGCTGGTGTTGGCACTTTTGGCATTAACAATATGCTCATTACTGAGCAAGGTTGTTGCGGTCGAATTGGAAGTGTAATTACAACTATACCACTTGAAGCCGACGAGGAATTAATGGTCGAAAATTGTCTTTTTAAGCATAATGGAACTTGTGGAATTTGCGTTAAACACTGTGTTGCAAATGCGATTTCAACTGAAAACGGCTATCCATATGTTGACAGACAAAAGTGTAATCTGCAAGTATATGACGGGCTTGTTCCCGAATATGACATTGGCGTTGGTGATGCTTGCGGAAAATGTATGAGCGGTGTGCCATGTTCGTATAGAAATCCAAATATAAAGAAGTAGAATTTTAGGACTGCAACACAATAGTGCAGAAAAAAGCTGTCGTAAATGAGTTAACTCATCTACGACAGCTTTTTAATTACTAGACTAGTTCGATTATTGCAACCTCAGCTGCGTCACCACGACGTGGTCCAACACGAGTGATACGTGTGTAACCGCCGTTGCGTTCAGCATATTTAGGTGCAAGCTCGTCGAAAACTTTCTTAGCTACATCCTCTCTAGTGATGAAGCTTAAAGCCTGACGATAGTTAGCAAGAGATTTGTTCTTGCCTAGTGTTATCATTTTCTCAGCTAAAGGACCGATTTCTTTTGCACGTGTAATGGTTGTTTCCATGCGACCTTTATCCAAAAAGTCTGTGACTTGTTGGCGTAGCATAGCCATACGTTGATCGGTTGGTTTGCCGAGCTTTCTTCTTCCGGGCATTACGCTTTTCCTCCTTGTTAGAGTGTAATAGGTTAAAATTTATAAATTTAACCTAGCTCTTGTCTTCACTGGCAAGTGAAAGTCCCATCATTGTGAGCTTGTGCTCAACTTCTTCAAGTGACTTTCTGCCTAGGTTTCTAACCTTAATCATCTCGTCTTGAGTTTTGTTGATAAGGTCTTCCACTGTGTTAATATTTGCTCTCTTTAGGCAGTTGAAGCTTCTTACAGAGAGGTCGAGTTCTTCGATAGTCATCTCAAGAACTTTATCTCTTTGAGTTTCAACTTTTTCAACAACAGTCGAGCGACTGCCGATGCTTTCACTGAGGTCAGTGAACAATGTGAAGTGGTCGCACAAAATTTTTGCGCCAAGAGAAACTGCATCTTTTGCAGAAATCGTCTTGTCTGTCCAAACTTCAATTGTTAGCTTGTCAAAATCAGTCTGATTACCAACACGAGTGTTCTCAACAGTATAGTTAACTTTAAGAACAGGTGTGTAAATCGAATCTACGGGAATAGTTCCGATAACTGGTGTTGCAGGCTTATTTTTTTCGGCAGAAACATAGCCTCTTCCGTGGCTAATTGTAAGCTCCATGCTGAGCGCACCCTCAGGACCTAGAGTTGCAATGTGCAAATCTGGGTTGAGAACTTCGACTTCAGCATCAGCTTTAATGTCGCCGGCAGTGACATTGCACTCACCGGACATTTCAATGTACACGGTTTTCGGTTCATCGCAATGAAGCCTTGCTACGATGTTTTTTACGTTTAAAACTATCTCTGTTACATCTTCTTTGACTCCGGGTATCACAGAAAACTCGTGTTGCACACCGGCTATCTTAATAGCAGTGACTGCGGTTCCAGGGAGAGATGACAGTAGCACCCTACGGAGAGAGTTTCCTAAGGTCGTGCCATAGCCGCGCTCTAATGGTTCAACAACATACTTACCATATGATGTGTCTGATGGGTTTTCGATGCATTCAATGCGTGGCTTTTCTATTTCAATCATGGGGGTTCCCTCCTTTGATGTCGTCGTGTCTCATGACACTATGCTTTGGTCAGCTATCCAATTTATGCCGGTATATCTGTTACTTGGAGTACAGCTCGACGATTAGATGTTCTTCGATTGGTAGATCGATGTCCTCACGCACAGGCATTTTCGCTACAGTACCTTTTAGGGCATTTTTTTCACGAACAAGCCATTGTGGTGGAATAATAACCACAGCATCCTCTGAAAGGAGGCGCTTAAACATCACTGAAGAACGGCTTTTTTCGCGAACTTCAATGACATCGCCAGGGCTTACAAGGTAAGAAGGAATGTTTACGCTCTTACCATTAATTAAAAAGTGACCGTGGTTAACTGCTTGACGAGCCTCACGGCGAGTCATAGCAAAACCTAGACGGTAGATAACGTTATCAAGGCGACGCTCGATAGTTGTTAGTAGGTTTTCACCTGTAACACCTGGGTGTTTTGCTGCTCTTTCGTAGTACATGCGGAATTGTTTTTCAAGAATTCCGTATACGAATTTGACCTTTTGCTTTTCGTTTAGCTGAAGTGCATATTCACTTTGCTTTCTACGCATTTGGCCTTTTGGGTTTCTGATTGTATCTGCTTTAGTCCTGCCGGTATATCCCATTGCCGCAGGAGAAATGCCCAGCGCTTTACAACGCTTTACTATGGGCTGCATATTCTTAGCCATAAATAAAGTTTCCTCCTTCGAAAATTATACGCGGCGGCGTTTTGGCGGACGGCAACCGTTGTGTGGAATTGGTGTGACGTCTTTGATCATTGTGACTTCAAGTCCAGCAGTTTGAAGCGCACGAATAGCTGCTTCACGGCCTGAACCTGGGCCTTTAACAAAAACTTCAACAGTTTTTAGTCCGTGCTCCATAGCTGCTTTTGCAGCAGTTTCAGCAGCTGTTTGAGCTGCGAATGGAGTTGACTTTTTGCTTCCTCTGAAGCCCATTCCACCTGATGATGCCCATGAAAGAGCATTTCCGTGAACGTCAGTCACTGTTACCATTGTGTTATTGAAGGATGAGCTGATATGCACGGCTCCTTTTTCAATATTCTTACGTTCTCTTCTGCGAGTTCTAACTTTTTTCTTAGGTGCTGCCATTTACATATCCCTCCTTACTTCTTCTTATTTGCAATGGTGCGCTTTGGACCTTTACGTGTACGTGCGTTGGTCTTTGTTCTTTGACCACGTACAGGTAGGCCACGACGATGGCGCAGGCCGCGATAGCAACCGATTTCACTTAAACGCTTGATGTCTAGTGCTGTTCTGCGGCGAAGGTCACCTTCAACCGTGTAATTAGCATCGATAGCTTCGCGCAACTTGCCCTCTTCTTCTTCGGTCAAGTCTTTCACTCTCGTGTCTGGATTGATGCCAGTTTCCACGAGTATCTTTTTTGCGCTGGTTAGGCCTATGCCAAATACATAGGTAAGCCCAATCTCAATTCTCTTGTCTTTGGGCAGGTCAACGCCGGCGATACGTGCCATATTAGTCGATCATTCCTTTCTGCTTTTGTTTAGGTGCACATTTTGTGCGTTTTTTTAATGAATCTCCGTCTATAGATTCGTTTCAGGGATTAACCCTGACGTTGTTTGTGTTTGGGATTTTCGCAAATCACCATAACTTTGCCCTTACGTCTAATGATTTTACATCTCTCGCACATGGGCTTGACGGATGGTCTAACTTTCATTTCTGTAAACCTCCTGTTACTTGCTTCTCCAGGTAATTCTGCCACGGCTCATGTCATAAGGAGACATTTGAACGGTAACTTTATCACCGGGGAGGATTCGTATAAAATTCATCCGGAGCTTTCCGGAAATATGTGCCAGGATTACATGGCCGTGGCCTATATCCACCTGAAACATGGTGTTGGGCAATGATTCTATCACTGTGCCCTCAAGCTCAATAACATCGTCTTTTGCCAAGGTATTCCCTCCTACGTTTTTTTAGTTGGCGCTAGTGCGGTATTCCGCCAGCAGCTTTTTTATTTCTTTGTTTGAAATTTCTTCTCTGCCGATTGTATCAGCCAATCGGTCAGCTATATTTCCCAAATATCTTAAGTGTTTTTCACTTTTTCTTTTGGGGTTTGTAGCCTTACGAATTTTCCCGTCAACTAACAGGACTCTTTCGTTTTCACGTCCGACAACCAGATAAAAATTACCTGTGTCATGTCCTCTAAGGGAGAGAACAATATCGTACTGCTTTATGCAGTTCACTACATATCCTCCGCCCATGTCAGTATTTCGGGTTCGCCGTCTGTTATGAGAATTGTGTTCTCATAATGTGACGACAGGCTTCCATCGACTGTTACCACTGTCCAATTGTCGCCAAGCACATTGACATCATAATCGCCCATATTAATCATGGGTTCAATCGCCAAAGTCATCCCCTTAGCTAAACGGGGACCACGCCCAGCTGTTCCGTAGTGTGGAACCTCGGGAGCTTCGTGTAACTTCGCTCCTATACCGTGTCCGACGAAATCTCGCACAACTGAAAACCCATGTTTTTCAACATATGTTTGAATTGCGTTCGAAATGTCTGTGATGCGGTTTCCTTGTCGAGCAAATTTCAGTCCCTCGAAAAACGCTTGCTTTCCGACTTCGACGAGCTTGCGTGCTTCATCACTGCAGTTTCCAACAATGAATGTTGCCGCACAGTCGCCATGATAACCTTCAATTTCAGCGCCGATATCGACACTTACTAGGTCACCGTCTAAAATCACACGTTTTCCCGGTATCCCGTGAATAACTTGCTCATTTATTGAAATGCAAGAACTGGCGGGAAAACCACCGTAGCCAAGAAAGCTTGGTTTTGCTCCTGATTTCACGATAAACTTGTGAATTTCTTTGTTTACTTCCGAAGTTTTGGCACCTGCAACAATCAATTTTCCTGCTAAGGCTCTCGCCTCAGCGGCAATTTTCCCTGCTTTACGCATACGCTCAATTTCTTTGGGAGATTTTATAGTAATCATACTTAAATACCCAAGGACTCGAAAATAACCACTGTTGTTTCCTCAACGCTTGGTTGATTTTCAACAGATTTTAATTTGCCTCTCTTAGAGTAAAAATCAATTAGAGGTGAAGTTTCTCTGTGATAAACTTCAAGTCTTGCCTTTACTGTTTCAGGGGCATCGTCAGGACGAATATAAAGTCTTCCTCCGCAAAGGTCGCAAACTCTTTCAACTTTTGAAGGTTTTGTGACTTTGTGGAAAGTTGCACTGCACTCTAAGCAGCAAAGTCTGCCGCTCATGCGCTCGATTATAATTTCGTCGTCGATGTCGATTAAAAGTGCGCAATCTATTTCAATTCCGGCATTTTCAATCGCTTCGGCTTGAGGGATGGTGCGTGGAACACCGTCCAAAATATAACCGTCTTTGCAATCGTCCTCACTAAGGCGTTCCTTGATGATGCCGATAATGACATCATCAGGGACAAGTTCGCCCTTATCGACGTAACTTTTCGCCATAACACCGATAGGTGTTTTGTTTTTCATAGCAGCTCTTAAAATATTTCCTGTGGAGATGGTTGGAACAGACAATTTGCGAGATAAAATCTCAGCTTGTGTGCCCTTTCCTGCTCCAGGAGCACCTAAAAGTATCAATTTCATATATAACCATTCCTTTCAAATCATTTTAACTGTGTGAAACTGTAAAACGAATTAGCATAATTTTTTATTTCTATAAATCAGCAAGGTTTGGCTTACGTCTTAAAATACTTCAATTTCAGGCCCTCGCTTATTCAAGGAAGCCCTTATAGTGGCGCATAAGCATTTGGTTTTCCAAAGCTTTAACAGTTTCAAGTGCAACACCGACAACGATGATAACTGATGTTCCGCCTAGAGTGATTCCACTTGCAGCGGCAGTTTCAGAGAATACACCAAGAAGGATAGGTGTTACAGCAATGATAGCTAGATAAACTGCACCAAATAGGGTAATTTTGTTAAGAACTTTTGAGATAAAGTCGCTTGTTGGACGACCGGCACGGAAGCCAGGGATGAATCCACCGTTGCGCTTTAGGTTGTTTGCAATTTCTACTGGATTAAACTGAATTGTTGAGTAGAAATAAGCAAAGAACACGATTAGAAGTAGATAAATGAATGCGTATAGAATACTTGTGTAGTTAAATACGCTTAAGAATCCACCCCAAAATCCGCCGCTTTCCTCTGTAATGCCGAAAAGCATACAAATTGTTGCAGGAAGTGAAGCTATTGATTGAGCAAAGATAACAGGCAAAACACCAGACATGTTAACTTTCATGGGTAGGTGAGTTGATTGACCGCCGTAAACTTTACGTCCGACAACTCTTTTGGAGTATTGAACGGGAATACGTCTCTCTGCGTTTGTTACAATAACAATCAAAACGATAATTGCAAGAGTGCCTAGAACCATAATAGCTGCAAGATACCATTGTGAAGCATCGTTTGCTACAAGGCTGATTGTGTTTCCAAGGCTTGTTGGGAAACTTGAGATGATGCTTGCAAACAAAATCATTGAAATACCGTTGCCGATACCAAATTCTGTAATTTGCTCACCCATCCACATAAGAAGCGCACTACCTGCTGTGAAAGTCAGGACAATGACAACTGCTTCCCAGATGCCTGTTTGTGACAATAGACCTTGGTTGCTGATAAGAACATAGTAGGCAAAACCTTGAAGAAGGCCTATGCCGACTGTTGCAAAGCGAGTGATAGAAGCAATTTTTTTCTTGCCGTCTTCGCCACCTTCTTTTTGCATCCTCTCAAGAGCTGGGATTGCAATGCAAAGAAGTTGCATGATGATTGATGCGTTAATATAAGGCTGAATGGATAAGGCAAAAATCGTCGCACTGGAAAAGGCGCCACCCGACATAACATTGTAAAGACCGAGAACTGTGTTTTGCAGACCTTCAAAATAAGCTTGAAGTGAGTCAGTATCAACATAGGGGACAGGAATGGAGTTACCTAATCTGTATAGAAGGATCATGAACAATGTGAACAAGATTTTGCCACGAAGTTCTTCGATCTTCCATGCGTTACGAATTGTTTGAAGCACCTATACCACCTCAGTCTTTCCGCCTGCTGCTTCTATCTTTTGTTTAGCAGATTCAGAGAAGGCGGATACTTTGACAGTCAGTTTTTTTGTAATCTCACCGTTGCCGAGTATTTTCACGCCGTAGGTGCATTTAGAGAGGATGCCTTTTTCAAGCAGAGCTTCAGCTGTTACAACTGCGCCATCCTCAAACTTCTCTAGGGCAGAAACGTTAATCGCTTCAAGTGGTTTTGCGAAAATGTTGTTAAATCCACGTTTTGGAATACGACGTGCTAAAGGCATTTGTCCGCCTTCGAAGCCGATACGAACACCGCCACCACTACGTGAGTTTTGACCTTTGTGTCCTTTACCTGCTGTTTTACCGTTACCTGTTGCGTGACCTCTACCTACACGCTTTTTAGCGTGAGTAGAACCAACTGCTGGTGAAAGCTCATTAAGTTTCATAAAGCTTCCCTCCTTATTCTTCGATGACATTCAGCAGATAGCCGATTTTAGCGATCTTACCTCTTGTCTGGGGGTTATCGGGCTGAACTGTTGTGTTACCAATCTTGTGCAGACCGAGTGACTCAGCAGTAGCTATGTGCTTGTCGAGTCTACCGTTTAGGCTCTTTACGAGCGTAATCTTTAGATTTGCCATGCTACTACCTCCTTAACCCTGAATCTCTTCAGGTGTTTTACCCCTAACGGCTGCGATTTGTTTCGCGTCACGAAGTGAACGAAGACCAACCATAGTTGCAGCAACAACGTTTTGGGGGTTATTTGAGCGAAGGCATTTAGTTCTGATGTCTTTAATGCCAGCCGCTTCAACTACTGCACGAACAGCACCGCCGGCGATAACACCAGTACCAGGAGCTGCAGGTTTCATAAGAACTTTACCCGCACCGAAAAGTCCGATGACTTCATGTGGGATAGTTGTTCCTGTGAGAGTGATTGTTACGATGTTTTTCTTAGCATCTTCAATTCCCTTACGGATAGCTTCACTGACTTCGCCAGCTTTACCAAGTCCGAAACCAACTCTGCCTTTGCCGTCGCCGACAACGCAAAGAGCTGAGAATTTGAAGATACGGCCGCCCTTAACGGTTTTTGAAACACGGTTTAGGGAAACGACCTTTTCTGTGAACTCTGACGGAGCTTCCTCGCGTCTGTTTCTGTTATCATTATAAGCCATTTTCGTCTCCTCCTGCCTTAGAACTTAAGGCCGCCCTCACGGGCACCCTCAGCAAGTTCCTTAACTCTTCCGTGATAGACATAACCGCCACGGTCGAAAACAATAGTTTCGACGCCTTTTTTAACGGCACGTTCTGCAATAAGCATTCCGACTTTTTTAGCAGCTTCAGCGTTTCCGCCGAAACCTTCAAAATCTTTTTCAACAGTTGAAGCGGAAACTAGTGTTACGCCTGCAACGTCGTCAATAATTTGAGCATAGATATTGCTCTGGCTTCTGTATACACAAAGTCTGGGTCTCTCGGGGGTGCCGGAGATTTTTCCACGGACTCTGGTGTGGCGCCTTGCGCGCTGTCCCTTAGTATCGGGTCTTTTAATCATTTAGGCACACCTCCTATTACTTACCGGTTTTGCCTTCTTTGCGGCGGATAACTTCGTATGAGTATTTGATACCTTTGCCCTTATAGGGTTCTGGTGGTCTTTTCTCACGAACTTCTGCTGCAAATTGGCCAACCTTTTGTTTATCAATACCGCTGATTACAATGGCATTTGGGTTTGGAACTTCAATAGAAATCTCGTCTGTTTCCTCGACAAACACTTGATGTGAGAAGCCAAGGTTCATAACAAGTTTCTTGCCCTCTTTTGCTACACGGTAACCAACACCGTTAACTTCAAGAGTTTTTGTGAAGCCTTCAGTTACACCAACAACCATGTTGTTGATTAGTGAACGTGTAAGACCGTGTAGGGCTCGGTTTTCAGCTTCATCGTTTGGACGGCAAACAGTGATGACACCGTCAGCCATTTCAATTTTCATTGCAGGAGCAGCATCTAATTCAAGAGTGCCTTTAGGTCCTTTAACAATGATGTGGTTTCCTGCGTCGATTTTGAAATCAACTCCAGCAGGAACAGTGATTGGTGCTCTTCCTATTCTTGACATATCATCTTCCCCCTTACCATACGAACGCCAAGACTTCGCCGCCAACGTGAGCAGTTCTAGCCTTTTTGTCTGTCATGATTCCCTTTGAGGTTGAGATAATAGCAATACCCATTCCACGAAGAACTTGTGGTAGTTCGCCTGAGCCTGCGTAAACGCGAAGACCAGGTTTTGAAACTCTTTTAAGGCCTGTGATTGCTTTTTCTTTACCAGGAAGATATTTAAGGCTGATGCGGATAATACCTTGAGTATTTCCTTCAACCATTTGGAAAGACTTTATATAGCCTTCCTCTAGTAGAATTTCTGCAATAGCTTTTTTCATTTTGCTTGCAGGCACATCTACTGTTGCGTGCTTTGCGCTTCCCGCATTTCTGATACGAGTAAGCATATCCGCTATCGGATCTGTGATTTGCATGTGTGTTTTCCTCCTATTTAGAGTTACAGATTATTAATCTGTTTTGGCGGCGAGGTTTCATATCAATACATGATTGACTACGACCTTTCGACGTCCATAAATTTATTTAATCGGACAACATCCGAATAAACCATTATAACGCAATTTTTACAATTTTACAAGTAAAATATCGTAAAATTTGCATAAACTTTTCTTTTCTTAGATACTCGTTATGGGCGAGTCGAAACTCGCCCTAATAAGTTTACCAAGAAGCTTTGCGAACGCCAGGAATTTGACCTTTGTACGCTAGTTCACGGAAGCAAATACGGCATACACCGTAGTCACGCAAGTAAGCGTGAGGACGACCGCAGATTTTGCAACGGTTATATCTACGAGATGAGAATTTAGCCGGAGCTTGTTGCTTTAGAATCATTGCCTTTTTAGCCATGTTTTAAATCCTCCCCTTACGCTTGGATGAAAGGAGCGCCGAGTTGCTTTAGTAGCTCACGTGCTTCTTCATCAGTTTGTGCTGTTGTGATAACAGAGATGTTCATACCTCTTAGCTTTTCGATCTTATCGTAATCAATTTCAGGGAAAATGATTTGTTCTTTAAGACCTAGGCTGTAGTTTCCACGGCCGTCAAAAGCGTCACCGGAGATACCACGGAAGTCACGAACACGTGGAAGTGCGATGTTGAACAATCTGTCCAAAAATTCCCACATTCTGTCAGCTCTTAGTGTTACTTTAACACCGATATTCATGCCTTCACGAAGTTTAAAGTTAGCAACAGACTTTCTAGCCTTAGTTGCAACAGCTTTTTGACCTGCGATTGCAGTGATATCTTTAATAACAGCGTCAAGAGCTTTAGCGTTTTCTTTGCAGTCTCCGCAACCGACAGAGATAACAACTTTTTCAACTCTTGGTACTTGCATTACGCTTTTGTAAGCGAATTTTGTCATGAGGGCGGGAGCAACTTCCTCAGTGTACTTTTTCTTCATTCTAGTCATTTACTCACCCTCCCTTACAGTGCTGCGTTGCATTTTTTGCAAACACGAACATTTTTGCCATCAATTGTATTGTGGCCAACACGAGTTCCTTTGCCGCATTTTGGGCAAACGACTTGTACTTTGCAAGTGTAGATAGGTGTTTCCATTTGGATAATTCCGCTTTGTTCACCTTGTTTTCTTGCTTTTTTGTGGCGAGTTGCAACTGAAACACCTTCAACAACAACTTTGCCAGCTTTTGGCATAGCACGGACAACTTTACCTTGCTTGCCTTTGTCCTTACCGGACAGAACTATGACTGTATCGTCTTTTCTGATATTCATAAAAGGTCTGCCCTCCTATATTACTTCGGGAGCAAGAGAAAGGATTTTCATAAAGTCCTTATCACGTAGCTCACGAGCGACTGGCCCGAAGATACGAGTTCCACGGGGGTTTTTGTCTTCTTTGATGATAACTGCAGCGTTTTCATCGAAACGGACATAAGTTCCGTCTGTACGGCGAACGCCTTTTGCTGTGCGAACGATAACCGCACGGACAACATCACCTTTTTTGACAACGCCGCCGGGTGCTGATTTACGAACTGAGCAAACGATAACATCGCCGATGTTTCCGTATTTACGCTTAGAACCGCCAAGCACACGGATGCATTTTAATTCTTTGGCGCCGGTATTGTCGGCGACCTTTAGGTACGTTTCTTGTTGTATCATTTTGTCGCCTCCTTACTTAGCTTTTTCGATGATTTCAACTAGTCTCCATCTCTTATCACGAGAAAGAGGACGAGTTTCCATAACTTTAACTCTGTCGCCGATGCCGCACTCGTTGTTTTCATCGTGTGCTTTTAGACGATAAGTTTTCTTAATAATCTTCTTATAAATAGGGTGAGCAACTCTGTCCTCAACGATGACGACAATAGTTTTGTCCATTTTGTCGGATACTACTTTACCAACCCTAGTTTTTCTGGAAGTTGTTCTGATTTCACTCATTTTCATTTACCTCCTTAGTGCTCGAGCTTTTCGCGCATAACTGTTTTCACACGGGCAATATCACGTCGCACGGTGGAGATCTTAACGGGGTTGTCAAGATGATTGGTTGCATGCTGCATACGGAGCATAAACAAATCTTTTTTAAGGTCTGCAAGCTTTGTTTCAAGCTCTGAAGCAGACATATTTCTGATTTCTGCTGCCTTCATCTTATTCACCACCAATCTCTGTCTCTGTCTCACGTTTTATAAACTTTGTCTTGCAAGGCAATTTGTGCATAGCAAGACGCATAGCTTCACGTGCAACTTCTTCACTAACGCCGGCAATTTCGAATAATACTCTGCCGGGCTTTACAACTGCCACCCAGTATTCGGGTGAACCTTTACCTGAACCCATGCGTGTTTCAGCTGGTTTTTCAGTAACGGGTTTATCAGGGAAAATTTTAATCCAAACTTTACCGCCACGTTTTGTGTAACGTGTCATTGCGATACGAGCAGCTTCAATTTGGTTGCTTGTGATCCAGCAAGGCTCTGTTGCGACAAGACCAAACTCGCCGTAAGCAACAAAGTTACCTCTTGAAGCTTTGCCCTTTAAACGACCACGATGAACTCTGCGGTATTTAACTCTTTTGGGCATTAGCATTAGGCATTGCCTCCTTCCTTGGGTGCGCCACCTGCAGCTGGACGGGGAGCTCTGTAGCCACCTTGTCCGCCTTGGCGGTTATTGAAAGATCCTTGGCCGCCACCTTGGCGAGGTGCGCCGCCTTGACCGTCACGGCGATTGTATCCGCCTTGAGGTCTGTTGCCGCCGCCTCTTTTGTCGTCACGGCGACGATCGTTTCTGCGTTTATCATCACGGCGGTTCATATCCATAGTTCTTGGAGTTGTACGAAGTGTTTGTGATAAAACTTCACCTTTGTAAATCCAAACTTTGATACCGATTTTACCGTAAGTTGTATCAGCTTCAGCTGTACCGTAGTCGATGTCAGCTCTGATAGTTTGTAGTGGAATTGTACCTTCGTGGTAGCATTCACTACGTGCAATTTCAGCTCCGCCAAGACGACCTGATACCATGATTTTGATACCACGAGCGCCCATGCGCATTGCTCTGCCGATTGCATTTTTCATCGCACGGCGGAAACCGATACGACGCTCTAGTTGAGACGCAATGTTTTCAGCAACAAGAACTGAGTTTGTGTCAGGTGTGCGAACTTCAACGATGGAAAGAGCAACAGGTTTTCCGATGCGTTTTTCCATAACTTTGCGAAGACGCTCAATTTCAGCGCCGCCTTTACCGATTACAACGCCAGGGCGTGAGCAATGGATAAAGATGCGAACTTTTGAGTTATCACGTTCGATTTCAATTTTGGGAACGCCTGCAGAGAACAGGGTTTCCTTCAGATATTTTCTGATATTGTAATCTTCAACGATTAAATCGCCGACCTTTTCATTGCGAGCGTACCAACGGCTGTCCCAGTCTTTGATAACGCCAACACGAAGGCCGTGAGGATTAACTTTTTGTCCCATATTCTGCCTCCCTATTCCTTCTCAGCCACAACGATAGTGATGTGACTTGTTCTCTTGTTGATACGGTACATACGTCCTTGCGCACGTGGCATACCTCTTTTAAGAATTGGACCTGGGTTTGCGAAAGTTTCGCTAACGATTAGTGTTTCAGGGTCCATTTCAAAGTTGTTCTCAGCATTAGCAACAGCACTGTTAAGTAGCTTTAGCATTAGTTCGCTAGCTGCTTTTGGTGTGTGCATTAGAAGAGCTCTTGCAGTACCAACATCCTTGCCACGGATAAGGTCGCAAACGATTTTGACCTTACGGGGAGATATGCGGGCATATTTTAAATGTGCTTTAGCTTCCATATTTCCTCCTTATCTACCGGTTTTGCTGCCGGCGTGTCCACGGTAGGTACGTGTTGGTGCAAATTCACCAAGTTTGTGACCAACCATGTCTTCAGTGACATACACTGGGATGTGGCGGCGTCCGTCATGGACAGCGATTGTGTGACCTACAAAAGAAGGGAAAATTGTTGAAGCACGGCTCCAAGTTTTGATAACCTTCTTTTCACCAGCTTGGTTCATTTCATCGACTCTTTTTAGTAGCACAGGTTGTGCGAAAGGGCCTTTTTTAACACTTCTGCTCATCTAATTTCCCTCCTTACTTAGCGTTACGACGTTTAACTATGAACTTATCAGTTGGGTTCTTAGTTTTACGTGTTTTATATCCGAGTGTTGGTTTACCCCAAGGAGTAACAGGTCCGCTACGTCCGATTGGGCTTTTACCTTCACCACCACCGTGGGGGTGATCGCATGGGTTCATGACAGAACCACGAACTGTTGGGCGGATACCCATGTGACGTTTACGTCCAGCTTTACCGATTTTGATGTTAGCGTGGTCGGTGTTTCCGACTTGACCGATAACAGCAAAGCACTCAGTTCTGATTTTACGGTATTCACCTGATGGCATACGAAGTTGAGCCATAGCGCCTTCTTTAGCCATAAGTTGAGCTGATGTACCAGCAGAGCGAACAAGTTGTGCGCCTTTACCTGGGTACATTTCTATATTGTGGATAACTGTACCAACTGGGATGTTTGCGATTGGAAGGCAGTTACCTGGTTTGATATCAGCATTTTTTGAAGAAATAACTTTATCTCCAGCACCGATGCCAACAGGAGCTAAGATGTAGCGTTTTTCGCCATCTTCATACTCAAGTAGAGCGATGTTTGCTGTACGGTTTGGATCGTATTCAAGACGAAGAACAGTAGCAAACATATCAAGTTTGTTACGTTTGAAGTCGATAATACGGTATTTCTTTTTGTTTCCGCCGCCTTTGTGGCGAACAGTGATGCGACCGTAGCTGTTACGTCCGCTGTGTTTTTTAAGAGGCTCAACGAGGCTCTTTTCAGGTTTAGCGTGCTTATCAACACCATCGAATCCTGACACAGTCATGTGTCTACGTGATGGCGTGGTAGGCTTAAAAGTTTTTATTGACATTGCTCAATTCCTCCCTTATACCATGCCCTCGAAAATTTCGATGGTTTTTGATTCTTGGCTGAGTTTAACAACTGCTTTTTTCCAGTCAGAAGTGTAGCCTTTAGGATTTGCACCAACGCGCTTTTCCTTACCTTTAACGATTAGAGTTGTAACCTTGATGACTGTAACGCCAAAGATTTCTTCAATCGCTTTTTTGATTTCAATTTTGTTAGCGTCTTTCGCCACCTGAAATACATACTTTTTGATGTCCAAATCTTCCATGGACTGCTCAGTGATTACAGGACGAATGACAATATCGTAAGCACTTTTCATTAGGCGTAGACCTCCTCGATTTTCTCAAGAGCAGCCTTGTCAACCACTAGCTTTTTGCAATTTAGAATATCATATGTGCTCAAAATTGTAGCTGTAGTTGTGTTAACTCCTGGGATGTTACGTGCGGATTTAACAACGTTTTGGTCAACTTCGTTTGTGATAACAAGAGCTTTTCCAGTTACGTCGATAGTTTCAAGGAATTTCTTGAAAGCCGCAGTTTTGATTGTTTCGCATTTAAGATCATCAATAACGATGATTTCGCCCTCAGCAGCTTTTGCGCTAAGTGCACTTTTTAGAGCTAGTCTTTTAACTTTTTTGTTAAGTGAGTAGCTGTAATCACGTGGTTTTGGAGCAAATGCTACACCACCGTGACGCCATACTGGAGAACCAGCATAACCGGCTCTTGCACGGCCTGTACCTTTTTGTCTCCAAGGTTTTTTAGTTGTATAGCTGACCTCAGCTTTTGTTAACGCACTTTGTGTGCCTTGGCGGCAGTTTGCAAGGTGGTTTTTAACAGCTTCGTGGACAACTGATGTGTTAGGCTCTATGCCGAAAATAGCATCGGAGAGCGCAATTTCGCCGACTTGTTTACCGGCCATGTTAAAAATATTAGCTTTTGGCATGTTCTACTCTCTCCTTTCCTTAACCTTTTCTTGCAGAAGCCTTCTGCGGATTGACACGTGCTGAAGCTTTTTGTGGGTTTACGCTGCTTCCTGCTGCGCCTTTTTTCTCGATTTGAGTTTTGACTGTATCCTTAATGTAGACAAGTCCGCCTTTTGGGCCAGGAATTGCGCCACGAACAACAATCATGTTTAGCTCTTCATCGACTTTAACAATGTCAAGGTTTTGAACAGTAACTTGTTCAGCACCCATGTGACCTGCACCGATTTTGCCTTTGAAGATACGTGAAGGGTCAGTACCTGAACCCATTGAACCTGCGTGACGGTGAACTGGTCCACCACCATGGCTCATTGGTGTTCTTCTCGCACCGTGTCTTTTGATAACACCGGCGAAACCTTTACCCTTGCTGACTCCTGTGACGTCAATTTTGTCGCCTTCAGCAAAAACAGAAACTTTAACTTCATCGCCAACGTTCATGTCGTTAGCACCTTCAAGGCGGAACTCTTTTAGATATTTCTTAAATGAAACACCTGCTTTGTCGAGATGGCCTTTTTCAGGTTTTGTGAGCTTGCGCTCGATTTGGTCTTGGTAACCAAGTTGTACAGAAGAATAGCCTTCTTTTTCCTCTGTTTTCTTTTGGACAACGACGCAAGGGCCTGCCTCAATGACAGTTACCGGTACGACTTTGCCCGCTTCATCGAAGATCTGCGTCATGCCGACCTTTTTACCGATGATTGCTTTTTTCATGGTAATATCCTCCTTCAGGTTATTGGTCAATAAACATTTTGTGTGGCACTTACACCGCACCGAGATTATTGACATGACCCGCTCGCTTCTTAAAATTTTGCGAGCTACGGGTTAACTGTTTTAGTTCCCTTTAAACTTATTTATATTAAAGTTTAATTTCTATTTCGACGCCTGCGGGAAGTTCTAGGCTCATTAGCGACTCAACTGTTTTTTGAGTTGGGCTGATGATGTCGATTAGACGTTTGTGAGTACGACGCTCAAATTGCTCACGGCTGTCTTTATATTTGTGAACAGCACGAAGAATTGTAATGATTTCTTTTCTTGTTGGTAGTGGAATTGGACCTGAAACCTTAGCATCTGTACGTTTTGCAGTTTCAACAATTGTTTCAGCTGCCTTGTCGATTAGTTGATGGTCATACGCCTTCAATCTAATTCTGATCATTTTCTTTTGTGACATTTTCTTTCCTCCGCTTTCGCATGAAATTTTGGGCGACTTTTGTCGTCACGCTAGTCATGCGGATGAGATTTTTTTCTGAACACTCAACCGTGCGTATCAAACCCCGACCGAAAAACAAACCGGCATAAAGCGCCGGTTTCTTCTCCGCACAGGCGATATACGCCGTACAGAAAAAACTCTCAGCCGCCCGATTGTCGGACATACTCCACGAAAGTTACCGAGCAAGCTCGCAATCTCCCGCTTCATCGCATTTGGACTCGAAAATAGACATACCTATCTCGGTCGCCCAATTAGAATACCAGTAATTTGGGCAAATGTCAAGTATTTTTTTAAATTTTTTGTGAGTTTTATGAAATTTATTTTTGTTTTATCAAGCTCTCCTGAGATATCTCTATCCGAGAGGGAGTTTTTGCCTCGACGAAAAGGAGAACGGTCTCCGACGGCTCACTTTTTCTCGTGAAAAAGTAAGCAAAACACGTCGGGGAAACACCCCCGAACGGTGGGAGGCGGTTTGGGTGCAGAATATACATACTATATTAAATAGCAAAACTCGTAATAGTTTCAATCGCACTAAGATATAGCATATTTACGGCTGCCGCCTGATTTTCTCCCGTTGACTACTCACTAGCAAAATAAAATAGTAGGAGTGTCTGTTTAGGTCAGCTAGATACCAAGTTTTTTCAACGTTTCGTATCTAGCAAATCTGTTTAAACACTCCTACTCGTAGTTTTATGTTTGCCACGAATTTGAGCCGTAGCCAAAATACAATAATTTTTTTAATTAAATTTTGGCGTTCTGTGCTGTTGTATCGCAGCCCTATACCTATTAACCGCCTGACTCAAGAATTGAGAAGTGCATATAATCATACCAACCATTGCTCCAACCTTGTCCACCCCAACCCCAACCGTAACGGTTGAACGCTGTGACGACACTGCCGTTTGCTGTGATTGAATATTGGTTAGTTCCTGGCCACCAGCCACTACCGACACTTACGATAAAGTTGCCGTTTGAGTAGTAACCATAAGCATTTTCCATTGGGTTGATATCAATCGCTGCACCCCAGCTGTGACGGAGGGTGTCTGTATATCTTGCTCCGCCGATTGCATTAATCGGGAATTGTTCTGGCGAATTAAAAATTTCTGCCATGATTGCTCTTGCATCATTTTCAAGCAATCTATGTACTTGAATCCAAGCCTTTGTTGCATATTTTTGACCTGAGGAATTAATTTTCCATATATCAATTTCAAGGTCTACTATATATCCTGCCGCATCTGCCGCACTGGTGAAGTAGCTCTTATTTGCATTTCCGAACACGAGTTCATTAAACGCAGGAGTTGGTCTTCCGTATTGGTTAATCAGTCCTGTTTCTCTCACGTAAAGTGCAAAAGCCTCTCCAACAGGGAGAACATCGGGCACAACTGGGTCGGGAGTTTCGATGATTTCATAGTCAAAATCAGGCATAATACGGTCGTTATTCCAAAGCAGTCTGTAAATAACTGTCGCCGCTTGGGCACGAGTTAGGCTTTGGCTTCCTTGAAAACTTCCGTCTTCAAATCCTGTCAAAACACCTTTACCATAAGCTTGCTCGACATATTCCTTCATGCCTGCGGGAATATTGCTGTAATCTGTAATCGCCTTTGAGGGATTTGTTACAGAAACTTTGTCTTCAAGCAAAACTCCTGTCATGGCATTTGTTACCATAACCGCCATTTCATAGCGTGAAATTTCTTTTTCAAGCTCGCTTGAGCTCAGTTCGACTAGGTTGTTTCCATTAAAATCCAAAAGACCATCTTCAACCGCCATCAGCCAATAAGGCTCTACCCAGTGGATATTTCTGAGCGGAGTTGGGGAGTGACGAAGTTCAGTGGCAACAGCGAGCATTTTGATAAACTCCGAACGTTTAATCGCTCTATCAGGATGAAAATATCCATCAGTGTCGCCGTTGACAATTTCAAGAGCACTTAGCCAGCCCACACTATTATAATACCAATCAGCTTCACTGACATCAGGGAAGTCTTTAAATTCAAATGCATCGACATGCACAGGAATGCAGGCAACTAAAATAAGTACAGCAAGGGTCAGTGCGGAAATTCTTTTTTTCAAAATAATCCTCCTTTAAAATAAAAATGGATGTGGCAACAATTGGTCAAGTTTGTAGCTGACATATCTGCCATCAACTTTAGTACACATAACTTCAAGTTTTGGTGCAAATTCGTGCATAAATTGCAAACACGCACCACATGGCATACAATAACTCTCGCTTTCGCCGTGAATTGCAATTCTGACAAATTCACGCTTGCCTTCACTAATCGCCTTTAAAAACGCTGTTCTTTCAGCACAAATTGTGCTTCCCAGTGCCGCATTTTCAACATTACAACCAGTGAAAACAGTTCCGTCAGCACATTCAAGAGCTGCACCAACAGGAAACTTTGAATAAGGAATATAAGCATTTTTCGAAGCCTTTACCGCAATGTCGATTAGTTCTCTGTCTTTCATTTTTTCAGTCTCCCTTCACCTTAAAAACTAAAATTTTGTATCCAATATAATTTATAACCATGGTTATTCCTGTCACAAAAAGTTTTACTACATATTCGTTCAAGCCCGAGCTTGTGAGCACACCCATAAGCCCTACGCTTGTTAAAAATGAAACACCGTTTACTATAAGGAATTTTAAAAATCTAGTCGACTCGCCAACGGCATTTTCGCTTTTTGTATCTTTGAATGTGAAAAATCTGTTCAAAACAAAACTACACAAAATTCCCGAAGCATAACTAAAGCCTTGAGAAGTCGCAGGCATCAGCCCCACAAGTTCACACAAAATTGTAAAAACCAGAAAGTCAACCGCCGTGTTTACGCACCCGACTATGCCAAATTTTAAGATACGCAGATGCTTTCGTATAAATCCTTCCAAGTTTTTCCTCCTATTGTAGTTCTATTGTCCAGTTTTCAAAATCATTAAACAAATTATCCTGAGTTGGGCTGATGTTTGAAACCACACCTCTGTGAGTTTGAATAATTGATTTTTCAAAGCAAATTGGCACAAATGGCGCAGAGTCCGACACAATTCTAAGCATCAAATCACACATCATTTGACGTTCCGCTTCATTCGCAGAATAAAAATCATTCATAAATTCATCGTCATTTGAAATATTAATTCCGCCAACATTTAAAGATCCCTCACTAGAAACCAATGGTCTTATATTAAAATCAGGGGACAATTTAACCTCTGCATAGTACAAATCAAAGTCACCCTCTTGCAGTGCTAAGTTATAATCTGCCCAGCTCAAAACCTGCAAATTAACTTCTAGCCCTAAAGATCTCAGTTCATCGGCGATTACTTCTGCCGCCGTGACTTTGGTTGAGGTATCACCGCAGACGATGAAATCAATATTTATGTCAACAGTGTCCGAGCCCATTTTAAATTCCAGTTGAATATCACTGTCCAAGTTTTCAGCTCCTGCATTTTTCAGTGCTGTTGTGGCATTTTCAAAGCTGTAATTTAATGTTCCCGCAAATTCTTCATTATATAATGTAGACTTTGGGTTTATGGGAATTGTTGTTGCTGTTGCACTACCGCCCAAAATTTCGGTTACTATGGTTTCACGGTTTATTGCGTAGGTCACGAAATATCTAAATCTTGGATAGGCAAAAAAGGCACTGTTTTGGTTAAATCCGAGATAGTGCATATTGGTAGTATTTGCATATCTGGTTTCGCTTATACTTCCATAGCCGTAGTCGTTTAAGCCAAATTCACTGGTCACGAGGTCAAGCCTTGCACTTTCAAAACCTGCGATTATATCCTCAGGTTCTGCAAATTCACTTAAATAAATCGTGCTAATAGGCATCAAACTTGCACTTTCATGCTCTGCCCAAAGTTCAAGTTTTGTTTGGTCTGAGCTAAATGTATAAGCGCCCGAGCCAGCCGGAGCTGTGTCACCCAGTGTTCCATCTTTGATTACAGGTATGCTCAAAAGCGTTGGAAAAAACATGTTTGGCTGTGCAAGTGTGACCATCACAAGATCCTCGCTAACTGCCGAAACGCCATAAACTCCTGCAAGTCTTCCGCTGTATTTTGTGCTACTTCTCGCCCTCGCAAGTGAGTAGGCAACATCGTCAGCGGTTAAATAACTACCGTCGTGGAATTTCACTGTTGTATCCACTGTGAACGACCAGCTAATTCCGTCTTCTGTTGTGTAACTTTTTATCAAGTTCGGTGTTGCCGTGAAAGTAGTGTCAACATCAAACATAAATTCATACACCAAAGGCATGAAAATTTGGTTGACCGAGCTTGTGTCTGTGTATGGGTTAAAGGTGTTGTCGCTATCGCAGTTTAGCGTGAAAATATTGTCCTCCGCCACAACCGCTGTAAGCTCTTCGCCGACACCAGAACCCTCTACATATTCTTCCTCTTCCTCGACAATTTCCGAGTCACGGCAGGCGGTAAATCCTGTGATCAAAACCGTCATAGCCGATATTAGAAAAAGAGATTTTTTAAAATTGAAAAGCATTTTTCACTCCATTTGGGTTAAATAATTATAAACGCACCCATGTTTCCACGTTCATTCGGTGAGGCTCTGTGCGACCAATATTTTTCTGGATTGCACATAGTACACTCACTGCAAACGTCTATGTTGTCAGGCGAAAGCCCAAGGCTTACTAGCCTGAATTTGTTCGCTTCACGCAAATCAACAAGAAATTTCCCTGCTGTTTCGGGTTTTTCTTTGATGAAATAGTCTGCACAGTTGCCCAGCCATTTTTTCATAGCATCGACAACATCTTGCGAAACTTCAAAACAGCATTTTCCAATTGAAACACCGATTGCCGCCTTAATATTCATAGGATTTGAGCCTAATTTTTGCATTTGTTTCACGGCAACAGACAAAATATCGTCAACGCTAGACCGCCAACCGCAATGAACACTTGCGACAATTTCGTTCACATCATCGCAGAGCAAAACAGGAACGCAATCCGCCACCATGCAGTGAATTGGCAAGCCTTTTTCGTTGGTGACCAAGCCGTCACGCTCAAAGTCCATTTCGGTAAAAAGTTCTCGGCTGTCCGCACTTGTGACGATGGTGACTTCTGTTCCGTGCGTTTGCCTTGTGTAGACAAGTTTCGACAAATCAAAGTCGAGCGCATTTGCGACAAGTTCCAAGTTTTTTCGCACGTGTTCAGGGTTATCTCCACGTTTTTCTCCTATGCTCATGCTCGAAAATCCGCCCACGCTCACGCCACCTTCACGAGTTGTAAAACCGTGGCGGTAGGGTATTTTGTCGCTTACAAGAAGGGGTATACCGTTTACTAAAATTTCAGAAAAAGCCATAATCCTCCTGATACAATAACTGTGGGAAACTATACTCAGTTATTTTTGATTTTTTTGTTGTTGCTGGTTTTTCTGCAACTGCTGTTGTTGGAATTGTAGTGCCTGTTGTTGAAGAACCTTGTTCATACAGCATTTTTTGAACTTTTGACCACTACCGCAGGGGCAAGGGTCGTTTACTCCGACTTTGATTACTTTTCTAACAGGTTTCTTTTTCGCAACTTCTCCGCCGACATTTGCGACAGATTCTTTTACTACTTGTTTTCTTTGAACTTGTTCATTTCTTTTGATTTGAACTGTGAAAATTCGTCTGCTGACTTCTACTTTAATGCCTTCAATCATGGCATCAAACATATCAAAACCTTCACGTTTATAGGCATCAATCGGCTTTGTGTTACCAAAGGCACGAAGACCAATACCTCGGCGAAGTTCGCCCATTGCGTCTATGTGTTCCATCCAATATTGGTCAACAACACCGAGGACTATAACACGCTCAAGCTCACGCATTACAGGTTTTCCTGTTGGGTCGTCGCCGAAGCCTTTTTCACGGATTTCGTAGACTTTATTTGCATATTCTAAACAAATTTCTGTAACTTTATCAAGCGTTAGCTCACTTAATTGATATTTTTCTAAATTAATCGCCTCTTGTGGCAAGAAAAGTGGGCGGAAAATTGCTAAAACTTCTTCTAAATCGCCTTCATTTTCCATAGTTGTCGCAGAGCCGAAACCATCGCTTAAATGACCTGCGATGAAGTCATTTATCATTGATTTTACATATGGCTGAACATCTTCGCCGTCAAGAACACGCTTTCTTTGACCGTAGATGATGTTTCTTTGAGAGTTCATGACATCATCGTATTCAAGCACGCTTTTACGTGATTGGAAGTGACGGCTTTCAACTGTTTTTTGTGATTGCTCGATTGCATTTGTGGTCATTTTATACTCAAGAGGCGTGTCCTCATCAAGACCTAAACTGTCCATCATGCCCATAACACGTTCTGAGCCGAAAAGTCGCATAATATCATCAGTCATAGCAAGGAAAAACTTGCTTTCACCAGGGTCACCTTGACGACCTGCACGACCACGGAGCTGATTGTCTATACGTCTTGACTCGTGGCGTTCTGTGCCCAAAATGAAAAGTCCACCGATTTCACGAACCTTTTTCGCTTCCTCTTCGATAACTGCTTTATGCTTTGCCATCGCCGCTGTGAACATCTCACGAGCCTTGATTATATCTTCATTATCAGTGTCGCTATAACCTGTTGCTTCGGCAATAATTCCATCGTGGAAACCTGCTTTTTTCAGTTCGTGTTTGGACAAATATTCAGCGTTACCGCCAAGCATAATATCCGTACCACGACCAGCCATGTTAGTTGCAATTGTAACAGCGCCGAGTTTACCAGCTTGTGCGACAATTTCCGCTTCTTTTTCGTGGTTTTTTGCGTTCAAAACATTGTGTGGAACACCTTGTTTTTTAAGCAGAGATGAAACATATTCACTTTTTTCAATCGAAACAGTACCAACAAGGATTGGTTGTCCTTTTTTGTGGCATTCGACAATTTGGTTTATGATAGCACGGTTTTTTCCTGCTTCATTTTTGTAAATGACATCAGGGTGGTCAACTCTAGCCTTAGTTCTGTTTGTTGGAACTTCGACTATATCAAGTCTGTAAATTGCACCAAATTCTTCCGCTTCTGTGACCGCAGTACCAGTCATACCAGAAAGCTTTTTGTATAGACGGAAAAAGTTTTGGAAAGTGATGGTTGCTAAAGTTTTGCTTTCGTGCTCAACTTTAACGCCCTCTTTCGCTTCAATCGCTTGGTGCAAGCCCTCAGAATAACGTCTACCAGCCATAAGACGACCAGTAAATTCGTCAACGATGACAATTTCGCCGTCACGGACAACATAGTCTATATCAGATTTCATCGTACCATGAGCCTTAAGAGCTTGGTTGATGTGGTGGTAAAGTGTTGCGTTGTCAATATCCGCAAGGTTTTCAACACCAAAATGCTTTTCAGCTGCAGCAATACCCTTTTCTGTAAGGCTTGCGCTTTTACCTTTTTCGTCGACAACAAAACCAACGTCCAAAACTTCGTGGTCATTAGTTTTTTCGTCAATCGTTGCATAAACTTTTCTGGAAAGTTTTCTCACGAAACCGTCAACTTTGACATAAAGTTCACTTGAAGTTTCGCCTTTTCCTGAGATGATTAGCGGTGTTCTCGCTTCGTCAATCAAGATGGAGTCAACCTCATCGACGACGGCAAAATTGTGCCCTCTTTGCACCATTTGTGATTTATAAATCGCCATATTATCACGAAGATAGTCGAAACCAAGTTCGTTATTTGTGCCGTAAGTGACGTCGCAAGCATAAGAACGACGACGCTCATCAGGAGTTAATCCATGGGCAATAAGTCCAACAGTCAGCCCCATAAAACGGTGGATTTTTCCCATCCATTCGCTGTCACGTCGAGCAAGATAATCATTGACTGTGACTATGTGAACACCCTCGCCAGAGAGTGCATTTAGGTATGCAGGCAAAACAGAAACAAGGGTTTTACCTTCACCTGTTTTCATTTCTGAAATTCTGCCTTGGTGCAGAACAATACCGCCGATTAGCTGAACTCTAAACGGTTTCATTCCCAAAACACGCCAAGCCGCTTCACGAACAGCCGCGAAAGCTTCGACTAAAATATCGTCAAGGGTTTCGCCGTTTGCTAGGCGGTTTTTAAATTCGTCTGTTTTTGCACGAAGCTCCCTGTCGGTAAGCTTTGTATATTCCCCATCAAGCGCTTCAATTGCGTCAACCATGGGGTACAGCTTTTTCAGTTCTCTGTCACTGTGAGAGCCAAATAGCTTGGAAAATAGTCCCATTTTGTATCCATCCTTTTGAAAATTTATATAAAAAAGTATTATTTCTCTATGTTAGCACTATATTATACCACATGAATGTGAACAAATAAAGAAAAATCGGTGTAAATTACACCGATTTTTTTAACCATTAGTTTAGCAGAGCTTTGCTCCAGCAGGGATATTGTCTGATACCATAAGCAGGTTTAGCTTTTCTTCGCCATTTTCTGTATGAGTTGCAGAAATAAGCATACCACAACTTTCCTTACCCATCATTTTTCTGGGTGGTAGGTTTGTAATCGCCACAAGTGTTTTTCCGACCAAATCTTCGGGTTGATAGAACTTTGCAATTCCCGACAAAATTTGACGTTCTACGCCTGTTCCGTCGTCTAGTTTGAAGCATAGTAATTTGTCGCTTTTCTTAACTTTTTCACAAGCCAAAACTTTGACAACACGGAAATCACTTTTGCAAAATGTTTCAAAATCGACATTTTCCGCTTGGGGTTCAATTTCAATCGCGCCCTCTTTTTTGTTCACTTGTGCAGAAATTTCTTCGAGTGCGATTAGCTCTTTTTCAAGGTCTAATCTTGGGAAAATTGCCTCGCCTTTTTTGACTGTAACATCAGTTAATTTTCCATAACTTTCAGCACTCTCCCATGTTTGCAACGCTTCGCAAACACCGCATTGCTCAAAGATTTTTGCAGAACTTTCAGGTGTGAAAGGTAGGAGTAAAACAGCGCAAATTCTGACAGTTTCAATCAAATTATACATGACAGTTGCAAGTCTGTCGCCGTTTGCTTCCATGTCTTTTGCAAGTATCCAAGGCGTGGTTTCGTCTATATATTTGTTCGCACGGGAGATGGTTTTAAAAATCTCAGCAAGGGCATTTTGGAAAGCATATTTTTCCATTTCGGTTTCATATTTTCCACGCAAAGCGGAAGCCATGTTCACAAGTTCTGTGTCCAAATCGTCGGTTTTTCTACCGCTTGGAAGTGTGCCGTCGAAGTATTTTTCAATCATCGCAGTTGTGCGACTTACAAGGTTTCCAAGGTCATTTGCAAGGTCGGTATTTATGCGATTGATAAGAATTTCGTTTGAAAAACTGCCGTCAGAACCAAAGGGAAAATCACGCAGTAAGAAAAATCTGAGTGCGTCAACGCCGTATCTGTCCGACAAAATATATGGGTCGACAACATTGCCTTTTGACTTACTCATTTTACCGCCGTCAAGCAATAACCAACCGTGACCATAAACTTTTTTCGGCAGTGGCATATCCATGCTCATGAGCATTGCAGGCCAAATTATTGCATGGAAACGCACAATTTCCTTGCCCACAAAGTGGACATCAGCAGGCCAATATTTGTCGTAATCTGAATATTCATCGTTGAAAAGTCCGAGAGCTGTTGTGTAGTTAAATAGTGCATCAACCCAAACATAAACCACGTGCCCCTCGTCAAAATCAACAGGAATACCCCACGAAAAACTGGTTCTTGAAACGCACAAATCTTCTAGCCCTGGCTTGATGAAATTGTTAACCATTTCGTTCACGCGTGAGCGTGGTTCAAGGAAATCTGTGTTTTCTAAAAGGTCACGGACTTTGTCCGCATATTTTGAAAGACGGAAGAAATATGCCTCCTCCTCGGCATAGACAACATCACGAGAACAGTCTGGGCATTTGCCGTCTTTTAGCTGACTTTCTGTCCAAAAAGCTTCACATGGTTTGCAATATTTACCTGTGTATTTGCCTTTATAAATGTCACCTTTGTCATACATCGCTTTGAAAATTTTCTGAACAGCACTTTCGTGGTAGGTGTCTGTTGTGCGGATAAATCTGTCGTGTGATATGTTCATGAGCTTCCAAAGGTCTAAAATTCCGCCTTCGCCCTCGACTATATTGTCGACAAATTCTTTAGGAGTTTTCCCTGCTTCTTTTGCACGTTCTTCAATTTTTTGACCGTGTTCGTCAGTGCCTGTCAAAAACATGACATCATAACCAGTCAGTCTTTTGTATCTTGACATCGCATCGGTTGCGACGGTGCAATAAGCGTGACCCATGTGTAGTTTATCTGAGGGGTAGTAAATCGGAGTTGTGATATAAAAAGTCTTTTTCATGTGGCGTTCTCCTTAAAATTTATCAAGTAGCATCAGTTGATGTATCAAGTGCTGGTTCTTCCTGCGGAGCAGGTTCAACAGGCTCAGGGACTGGCTCTTCAATCGGTGGAGCAGTTGGCTCAACTGGAGTTTCAGGCTCTGTCGGAACTTCTGGTTCTGTCGGAGTTTCTGTTGTCACAGGAACTTCAGTTTCAGTTGGCTCTGTTGGTTCAGTAGGTTCGCTTGGCTCGGTGCTTTCTGATGGAGTTTCTGTTTCTGTTGGCTCCGTGCTTTCGCTTGGTTGTTCAGAGCTTTCAGGATTTTCGCTCTCTTCTGGGTTTTCACCCTCTTCGCCTTCTTCGCCTTCTTCTGGCTCTTCTGTTTCTTCGGGGTTATCTTCATCAGTGCCTTGTAGGTAATAACGGCTTGCAGACTCGGGCTCGCTACTGATTAAATTACCACTAGCGTCATAGACATTACGGTAAGATTGAGCACCATAACCGCCGTCGGAGTTGACCCAAGTTTCAGTCGTCATTTCGACATAAGAACCGTCAACGTCAGTTCCTAAAATTTGGACATGGCATTGATTGTCTTCAACATATGCGATAAGTTTTATGGGGTAATCTCTAGTGTTCACAAATTTATATTCAGGACCGCCCCAGCTGACAGTTGCATCAAGCCCTAGTGGCAGATACCCAACTGTAAACATATGGCTAAGTCTTGCAGTATTTTCTAAATTTGCAAGCAAAGTGCAATAGTAAATTGTAGATGAAACTTGGCAAATTCCGCCGCCGTATTCAGAAATAACTTGACCTCCTGAATATGCACCGGCGATTTGATAGCCTTTGTCGGCTGTTCTTTGCCCAACGACTACGTTGAAGGAAAATTCCTCACCAGGGTTTAAAACCAAACCGTTAATCGCTTCGGAAGAAAGTCTTACATTTTCAATTCTTCCCCAAGAACTACCAGCTAAACTTGTCGATTTTTCGCTTAAAACGTCAGCAAAAAGTCTTGAATTTAGATATTCCTGAGTGATTTCGGGTTCAGTTACTGTAAGTTGAATTTCAATTTTTTCACCAGCTGCGGCAGAATTCCACATAGCTTCGGCAGCTGATAAGTCGAAAGTTACACCTGTTACATGAGCTGTTGCAGACATTGTCGCAGGGTCGTATTCGGCATTTTGGGGTTCTTTGTGGACGGTGTTGTAAATATCTGTAAGGTTGATATCTTCACTTTCGCCTGTGTTTTCCGCTGTGTAGCTTAGTTCTGTGAAATTTCCATCCGCTATCGCTTCAGAAACCAAGGTTTGAATTTCAGTTTCGTCAACTTTCATAGACGATGCACCTTTATAGGCAACAATTGATGTTTCGCCAATTGTCAATCCCGCTCCCATAAGCTCAGCGTTTACAGCTTGAACTTTTTCGGTCACCATTTGGCTGACATGCGCTTCGTCAACTTGCAAAATTTCTGTTGCATCGGCTTCATATCCGTTTACAAGACAGCGTAAGTAAGTAATTAAACCTGTGAAAACATTTCCGTCACGACCATAATTGTATAAAGTTGTCGCAACTTCCATATTTGTCTGCTCGATATAGGCATCGGCAAAGCTAATCTCCAATTTTTGCTCTAATGGGAGATTTACAGTAATTTTGCTATCAGAATTTCCGAAACCAACTTCAGTTAAAGCTTCGGAAGCTTCCTCGGCTGTCATTCCTCCAAGTTCAGCTCCGTAAAAGCTGACATTTGGGTAAATTGTGTCAAGCCCATTTACATACATGGCCGAAAGCGAAACACCGAGCACCAAGGTAAGGGCAACGGCACAGCCAGCGATTAGCCCTGTTTTGCTGCTCTTTTTTGGTGTTCTGGGAGTGCTTTTTGTTTCTCTTTTTGTAGTTTTTGCGGTTTTAATATTATCCAGCTCCTTTATTAACTTCATCTCTAACCCATGGATTTCCTTGCAATTTATGTTCCGCCTGAACGTCGAGCAACATTCCAATCAGCGTATTTGAAAGCAAAAATCCCGTATGTGTGAACCGCCAACGCAGTCCTGTGTTTTTGGCATATCCTCGTTTTTCCATCTCGATTAATAAATTCTCAAGAGGTTCAAAATCACTGCGGTATACCTTTTTATATTCAGCGGCGCTGATGCCCTCTGAAGTTCTCATGCCAAGCATGATATATTCAGCTGCCATGTCAAGCCTTTGAACTTTTTCATACTCATCTATAATTTTGCCTTTGCCTGTGACACCTCGCATATACTTTTCTATGTGTTTCACATAGCTATATCTAAGCCCATCTATGCAAGAATGCGCCCCTGGTCCGAAGCCGACATAATCGTCCATTCGCCAATATTTTAAATTGTGCTTAGACTCGTGACCCTCTTGGCAAAAGTTTGAAATTTCATACTGTGTGTAACCATGCTCTTCGAGCATTTTCGCCGCATATAAATACATGTCGGCTTGGTCATCATCAGTTGGAAAAATGCCAGAATCCCTGTCTTTCCACATCGCTGTCCCCTCTTCGAGTTTCAGTCCGTAACAGGAGATGTGGTCAGGTCTGAGGGACATTATTTTCGACAAAGTGTCTGCCCAATCGCTTTTGCTTTGGCTGGGCAAGCCGTAAATTATATCAACGCTTATATCCCTAAATCCAACTTCACGGGCAAGCTTAAAAGCTTTTACCGCCTGCTTAAAATCGTGTCGCCTACCGATTAATTTCAAGATGTCATCGTTCGCCGACTGTATGCCAATCGACAGGCGATTAACACCCTCGGCTTGCAGAGTTTTCAGCTCACGCTTTGTGGTTGTTTCGGGGTTTAGCTCAACTGTAATTTCGGCACTTTTTAAAAGTTTTGCATTTCTTTTTATTGTGTTTATAATTTCACAAATTCGGTTTGCACCAAAAAGACTTGGTGTGCCACCGCCGAAATATAGGGTGTCTATAAAATAAGGTTCTATCATCTGAGATGACTCTACTATGTGAGATATCACCGATTTCATGTATTTATTCATGGTGTAATTTCCATGATTTTCCGAGTAAAAATCGCAATATCTGCATTTTTGTTTGCAAAATGGTATGTGGATGTACATACCTAGGTGTTTATCCATATCTATCCTTTCGGAATGTCCTATTTCTATATTATAATATATCCGTACAATAGATTATCTTATAACATTGCACGGCTTATGTCAACCGAAAACTTAGTTTTTCCCTCTTAATTCGATAATCCTATCTCTGAGAATTGCCGCATACTCAAATTCAAGCATTTGCGATGCCTTTTTCATCTCTTTTTCAAGCTTTGTAATTTCCTCACGTTTTTCACGCTCGGTCATTGGAACATCTTTCCTGCGTTTTTTGCCTGTTGCTTCTTCTGATATTTCTATGATGTCCCTAACGCTCTTTCTTATCGTCTTTGGAACTATGCCATTTTCTTCATTGTGTTTCATTTGAATTTCACGACGTCTATTTGTTTCGGCTATAGCCGCTTTCATAGACCTAGTTTCCCTGTCGGCATACATTATAACTTTACCTTCGGAGTTTCTCGCCGCACGTCCGATAATCTGAATTAAGCTGGTTTCTGAGCGTAAAAATCCCTCTTTGTCAGCATCTAAAATTGTAATCAAACTCACTTCGGGAAGGTCTAAACCCTCACGGAGTAGGTTAATTCCAATCAAAACGTCAAAATCACCTAGACGCAGTGAGCGAATAATTTCCATACGCTCTAACGCACCGATATCGTGGTGCATATAACGGCATTTAATGCCCGCTCCGCCGAGATAATTTGTCAAATCTTCTGCCATTTTTTTGGTTAGAGTTGTGACCAAAGTTCTCTCGTTTTTTTCAATTCTAAGGCGAATTTCGTCGATTAAATCGTCAATTTGTCCCTCAACGGGTCGAATTTCAATCACAGGGTCAAGCAGTCCTGTTGGTCTGATAATTTGCTCTGCAATTTGCCCTGCTCTTTCCTTTTCATAGGGGGCTGGGGTTGCGGAAACATAAACCGCTGTTTTTATTCTCTCGTTAAATTCGTCAAATTGCAAAGGTCGGTTATCAAAAGCCGAGGGAAGCCTAAATCCATGTCCCACAAGGGACTCTTTTCTTGCCCTATCACCTGCATACATAGCCCGAACTTGGGGAAGCGTTACGTGACTTTCGTCCACAAAAAGGACAAAGTCATCAGGGAAATAGTCGAGCAAAGTTAGGGGAGCAGAGCCAACTTCTCGCCCATTTATAATTCTGGAATAGTTTTCAATTCCGCTACAATATCCCAGTTCTTGCATCATTTCTATGTCATACATAGTGCGTTGTTTTATGCGTTGTGCTTCGATTAATTTACCGTTTTCTTCAAAATTCGCCACCTGTTCGTCACATTCTCGACGAATTTCGTGTATAGCCTCCGCCATTTTTTCCTGAGTTGTGACATAGTGGCTGGCTGGATAGATTGCAACGTGTTGCAAAATTCTTGTCGACATGCCTGTGACAACATTTATTTGGCTAATTCTGTCGATTTCATCGCCGAAAAACTCAACACGAATTGCCCAATCCGTTGCATAAACAGGGTAAATTTCCACTGTATCGCCACGAACCCTAAACATATTTCGGTCGAAAGCCATGTCGTTTCTCTCATATCGAATTTCGACAAGTTTCAGCATTAAATCCTCACGGCTACGCATTTGACCAGGGCGAAGTGAGATGACCAAATTTTGATAGTCAATAGGGTCACCCAAGCCGTAAATGCAAGAAACCGAGGCGACAACTATGACATCTCGTCTTTCAAAAAGGCTTGCAGTTGCGGAGTGACGAAGTCTTTCGATTTCGTCGTTTATGCTACTATCTTTTTCTATATAGGTATCAGTGTGAGGTATATATGCCTCCGGCTGATAATAGTCGTAATATGAAACAAAGTATTCGACAGAATTTTCAGGAAAAAATTCCCTAAATTCTGAACAAAGCTGTGCTGCGAGAGTTTTATTGTGCGCCAAAATCAGGGCAGGTCTTTGAATTTTTTCGATGACTTTCGCCATTGTATATGTTTTACCCGAGCCGGTGACACCTAGCAAAATTTGCTCATCAAGACCGTTTTCAATTCCGCTTGCAAGCATTTCAATCGCTTTTGGTTGGTCACCCGAGGGTGAAAATTCGCTAACTACTTTTAAATCGGGCATTTTCCTGCCTCCTTTTGTCGGTTTGATTTATCGTATCATAATAGTATATCACATTGTTTAATATTTTGGAAACTTTTTTTCTCTAATTTAACTCTTTTATCTTTAAAAATGTCGAGCATACTTTAGTTAAGGAGGTGAAACTCATGTGGGAAAACAATGAAAAATTTCAAAAATTCAGCTCACGTTTTCGTGTTACTGTTACGATTTTAACCGTTTTATTCGCTTTTAGGCTGTCTTTCGTGGTCTGGGCTGACATAAACCCTAATTCTGATATTGAAAAAATTGAAATCCCTGTTTTGATGTATCATTTAATTTTAAACGACCCAAGCAAAGCCAATGACCACACCATAACACCGACTATGCTTAGAGCTGATTTGGAATATATAAAATCCGAGGGTTATAACACTGTTGTAGTGCAGGATATCATAAATTATGTCAAATCCTCTGTACCACTGCCCGAAAAGCCGATTATGCTCACTTTTGATGATGGATACTATAATAATTATCTGCACGCTTTTCCGATTTTAAAAGAACTCGGCATGAAAGCCGTCATTTCTATTATCGGCATAGAAACCGAAAAATACTCAAACTACCCTGAGCCAAATGAAAATTACTCCCACTGCACTTGGGAAAATTTGCTCGAGATGCAAGACAGTGGAGTTTTTGAAATACAAAACCATTCATATAATTTACATCATCTGACAAATGAGTTCATGGGAATTGACAGAAAAAACGGCGAAGAACTCACCGCTTATCGCTCCAGACTATTTTTAGATTTATCAAAAATGCAAAATATGTTCAAGGAAAACTTGGGATATTCTCCCACAACTTTTTCCTATCCCTACGGTTCAGCCCACCTTGAAAGCTTAGATACGATTAAAAGTTTGGGCTTTGAGGCAACTCTCGGTGTCGAAAACAAGACCTTTGTTTTAACAAAAGATGAACGTTGTCTTTACCTAATTCCAAGATTTAATCGCAGTTCTGTCATATCAGCCAAAAATATACTTGAAAATTCTTGAGTTTCTTACAAATTTTTTTATATTTAGCATTGAAACAAATTGCAAACTGGTTTATAATAAGGGCATAACTAAATTTAGAAAGAGGTGGGTTCTTATGATAAAAAGAACCAAGATTATTTGCACACTCGGCCCAGCAACAGATAACGAAGAAACTTTGAAAAATTTAATGGAGAGCGGAATGAACCTCGCTCGCTTTAACTTCTCACACGGAACTTACGATGAGCACGGCGCTCGTTTCGCAAGATTTGATAAGGTGAGAAAAGAACTTAACATGCCTATTGCGGCTATCATGGACACAAAAGGCCCTGAAATCCGTACAGGTACACTTAAAAACGGCGGAAAAGTTACACTAGTCCAAGGCGAAACTTATACTTTCACAACAGAGCCTTATGAAGGCGACGAGGAAAAAGGTCACATCAACTATGCAGGTCTTCCAGCTGACGTTGAAATCGGCTCTTGCATTTTGCTTGATGATGGTCTTATCCAACTTGAAGTTATGGAAACATCAGAAACTGAAATCGTCTGCAAAATCCTTAACGGTGGTGAGCTTGGTCAACGCAAAGGTGTTAACGTGCCTAATGTTAAAATCAAACTTCCAGCACTAACAGACCAAGACAAAAACGATATCGCTTTTGCTATCACACAAGGCTTCGACTTCATTGCTGCAAGCTTCGTAAGAAATGCTGAGTGCATTTATGAAATCAAAGATATTTTGCGTGAATACCGCAGTGATATGCGTGTTATCGCAAAAATCGAAAACAAAGAGGGTATCGACAACATTGATGCTATCATCAAAGCTGCTGATGCTATCATGGTCGCACGTGGTGACATGGGTGTCGAAATTCCTGCGGAACAAGTTCCACACACTCAAAAAATCATCATCAAAAAATGCAACAATGCATTTAAACCTGTTATCACAGCAACACAAATGCTTGATTCAATGATCAAAAACCCACGCCCAACAAGAGCTGAGGTTACTGACGTTGCAACAGCTGTTTACGACGGCACAGACTGCGTTATGCTTTCTGGCGAAACCGCTGCTGGTAAATATCCTGTTGAAGCTCTACGCACTATGGTTTCTATCTGCGAAACAACAGAAAGTCACCTAGATTATGAAAAAATCCTTACAAAACGTAGAGAATTCCGTAAAAATGACGTTTCAACTTCTGTTTCATACTCATCAGTTGCAACAGCTCATTATATGAATGCTAACTGCATTCTTGTCCCAACAATGAGCGGATTTACAGCTCGTATCATCAGCCAATTCCGCCCACGTATTCCTGTTTATGGTTCTTCTCCTCGTGAAGAAGTTCTACGCAGAATGCAAATTTATTGGGGTGTTATCCCTGTTTATTCTGATGAAGATTTCCAAATTGAAGCAATTGTTAAAGATGCAGTTACTCCAAAAATGATTTCTCACATCGCAAATCCAGGTGATATGGTCGTTATGACAGCTGGTCTTCCAACTGTTAATATCGAAATCGGTGAGCGTGGCGAAACAAACGTTATGCGTGTCATCACAGTTAGAAACGAAGCATAATATTACAAAAAACACCCTCAAGAGTTTTTCTCTGAGGGTGTTTTTGGTATGTGTACTGCTAGGGGATTTTGGTTGCAATAAAATACCCTTTGGGGGAAGATTTTCGTTGCGACGAAAAAGAACGCTCTCCGAGGGGGATTTTCGTTGCGACGAAAAGAAAACGCGCTCCGCTGGGCTAACTTTTTTTTCACTTGAATTGTCAAGTCAAGTGCAACACAACATTATAAAAAA
>CAYJOS010000005.1:0-35802 GCA_964371875.1 uncultured Oscillospiraceae bacterium
TATAATCTTTCAGATGAGTAGCCAACGGGACACCCAAAGGGCGATTAGCCCTTGTGCGTTTCGCTTTCTTTTCGTGCGATTGCTCCTATTTAACTAATGCAAGCTAATTATTATTGTATACTCCGCACCCTAACCGCATCTCGCCGTTCGGGGGCGAGTCCCCGACGTGTTTTGCTTACTTTTTCACGAGAAAAAGTGAGCCGTCGGAGACCGCTCCCCTCGTTCTTTTCGTCGCAACGAAAATTCTCCGTTCTCTTTTCGCCAAAGCGAAAACTCTCCGTTCTCTTTTCGCCAAAGCGAAAACTCTCCGTTCTCTTATATTTTTTGACAAAAAAATCTCAGCCCAAATTTGAGCCGAGATTTTCATTTATTATTCAGCGATTGGTGATGCTACTAAAAATAGCATATCGTTTCCGCCTTCATCGTCTGTAAATTGATTATACATTGTGAAGTTATAGATGAAACGTTCTGCTGGAATAATTCCATAACCATCTTGGTTGTGGTCTGTGGTATCATAAGAGTCTGCAATGATGAAAACGTCATCATTATAAGCCTCAGTACCCATATTATCGTAACCGATGATTGTTACCCAGTGTCCGCCCCAGTCATTCCATGCAATCATGATGGGTTTGCCTTCTGCAAGCCAGCCTGCAAAGTCATCTATCCAAACTTCGCTCCAAACATCAGCATAGTCATTTGTGCTGATTAATTCAAAACCACCAACACCGTTAAAAACGTCGATAGCTTGGTTTAGTGTTGTTCCAGGATAGTCGCCATAAGGGTCTTCTGCAAGTTCATGGCGAAGCTCTGCTAGTGTTTCTTCGTTCCAGTCGCCAGCCATATCATACCAGTCTAAAACCATGTATGCCGCTGTAACACCACAAGCCCATTCGCTTGTTTGTTGCATGGTTCTAAAACCTGTTAGAATGGTTAGTGTGTCTGTTGATTCCATATTATAGAAATCAGGGCTTGTGAAGTATGGTGAAGCTTCGTGGTCGCCTGTGCGCTCAACAGAGTCTGCGCCATCTTCGGGTGAAAGGTCTAGTGGATAAGGGATTTTCATCTCATCGGAGAAATTTTGTGTGTTTTCTACTTCAACAGCTTCAACAGCCTCTTCAGTAGATTCTGTGGGAGTTTCTGCAACCGCAGTTTCGATTGGGGTTTCTTCCTCAAGGGAAGGGGTTCCACCTGCATTGGTTTCCTCAGCATCAGCTTGCGTACATGCGCTGAATAGTAGCATTAAAGCTGTTGCGGACGCCATTGCCCAAGTGAAGGTTTTTTTCATTTCTCGATCTCCTTTTAGGGTCATTGCCCTTTTTTATATTTACAGTTAAAAACTGCAAGATTTATTATAGATTTTTTTATACATAAAAACAATTGACAAAAATGTTAATAATTTGTTAAATTTCTGCTTTCGTTTTGTAGATAGTTTGAATTTTTGAACTATTTTAGCATTTTGTCGAAATTATTAATTATATATGGTATATTGTGTAAATTTTTGCTATAACATTGACGAAATGGCTAGCTTATGTTATTATGTCAATTATCTACATAGTTGGAGTGTAATAAAATGGACATAAAATTCAACCCCAATAATACGCTTATACCCTTAATGGGAAATATGAGCAGAACAGATGCCGTCGAGATTGGACGAGCAATATGCAGAACACTTAATCAAATAGGTTTTCACGGTGCAGTTTATCCCGGCTCTATTATGCTTTCGGATGACGGTCGTGTTCTTTTAGATGTCGGATTAGAAGGCTCTGTTTCCGCACTCGGAGCAGACGCACTTGAATATGCCGCACCTGAACTTTTCTGGAACAGCACAAAATCAGCTTCGGCAGACGTCTATTCTGTTGGCATGATTTTATATCTTGCGCTGAATAATGGGCTAAACCCTTTCTTTTCTTCAGGTGACCCTGATGTTAAGGCTCGTGCGGATGCTTTACGCCGTCGCATGAATGGTGAAGCTTTTCCAAAACTTGAAAATTGCGGTGAAAGACTTTCTAATGTTATAGAAAAAGCATTAAAATATGAATCAAGCGAAAGATATCAAAGCATTGCTGAAATGCTTTTAGACCTTGAAGGCGTGCCTGTTCTCCCTGTGCAATATGCAGGATTTACAGCTGCGGCTCTGGCAAAAGCCGCTCCCGAGCTTGCAAAAGCATTGGAGTCAGAATTGGGCACTCTGCCTGAAGCAGAAATTATTCCCGAAATTGAAGTTACTCAGGTGAAAGTGCCTGCTAAACCTCAAAAAGAATATAAAGTTCAAAAAGACTTTGAAAAAACTTCAAAGAACAAGAATAACAAAAACGGTAAAAATAATAACAATAATAACAGCGGTAAAAATAGCAATAACAGCAAGAATAATAGTAATAACAAAAACAATAATAGTCAAAATAATAAAAACGGCAAAAATAACAAGGCTGTTGCACCTGTCAAGAAAAAGACTAATCTACCTGTTTTAGTCGGCGTAGTCGGTGTTGCTGTTGCTGTGCTTATAATTATTGCTATGCGTATGCAAGAAGACCCACAACTACCAGACGCAAGCCCTGAAATCGATGTAACACCAGCAGTAGTCGCTTCAGCAGCGCCAACAGAAAGCCCCAAAGCAACTGATGAGCCTGAAGAAACTGAAGATCCCGATGCTACAGCTGACCCAGATGCAAGTGCAAATCCTGACGGCACAGGTGACAGTGAAAATGGAGAAAATCCAACTGCTTCACCAGAAACAGGTGCAATAGGACCTGATGTTCCGGCGGTTACTTTGCCAACTGCACCAGTTGTTCAAACGGTAGTGCCAACATCAGCACCAGCTCAAACTTCCGCACCAGTTGCGACTGCACCACCTGTGGTCACAACTCCTGCTCCTGTTACGACACCAGCTCCAACAACTGCACCTGTTGTAACTCCCGCTCCTACAGTTGCTCCTGTTGTGACACCTGTTCCAACTGCAACTCCTGCCCCTGTTGTAACCCCAGTTCCAACAGCAACGCCTGTTGCAACTCCTGCCCCTGTGCAAACTCCAACGCCTACTCCAACTCCCACACCAGTTACACCAACTGCAACAGATGGAAAATATACAGTAGTACTTGAAAACTTAAGCTGGGAACAAGCTCAGGCAAAGGCGGAAGCAATGGGTGGACACCTTGCAATTATTAACAGTTTAGAAGAATATGAAAAAGTCACAGCGCTTGCAAGCGAACTTGGCGCAAGTTACATATGGTTGGGCGCAAAGAGAAACCCTGCAACTAACGAAATGGAATGGGTGGACGGTACACCTGTAACTTTCGACGCTTGGGGACCTGGTGAGCCTTCATATACTGACGAATACGACGGAGCTGTCGAGGACTATTTGCTACTTTGGAACGTTAACTTTGGTGACCGCTCGGGTTGGCGCTTTAATGATAGCAGACCTGACCTTTATGGATACAGCGCTGGCATATTTGGCGGAAAGATAGCATATATTTACGAGATTGATTAATTATGGAGGCGGTATATTACCGCCTTCATTTTTCATTCAAAGATGTTGTTGTAGGAAAGGAAATTTAATTACATGACCAGAACAAAAACATTAAAAAGAATTTCAGCGATGCTACTGACCTTGTCCATGTTAAGCTCCACTGTTTCAGCGGTTGACAATGAAATTTACGACGAAAAATTTATCCAAACCGCCCACACAACTATAGATTATGGCGCAACAGCTGTTTCCTATGCTGTTTGGCATGAGGGCGAAATTATCGCCTCGGGCGCTGAGGGGATTTATTCCAAAAACCAAAACACAGCACTGACAGAAAGCCACCTTTTTGGTATAGGTTCTGTCAGCAAAATGTATACCACTGCAGCAATTTTACTGCTTGAAAATGAGGGAAAAATTTCACTTGATGCACCTGTAACTGAATATTTACCCGAATTTCACATGGACGATGAGAGGTATAAAAACATCACAGTTCGAATGTTATTAAACCACTCGGCAGGGCTGATGGGAAGTACATTTACAAACGGCATGTTAAATGATGACGGCTTTGAAAATGACAGCACAAAGTATCTATTAGAGCGTCTCTCCATGCAGAAATTACAAGCTGACCCAGGTGAATACAGCGTATATTGCAACGACGGATTCACCCTAGCAGAGCTTATAATTGAGCGTGTCAGTGGTTTGACTTACACCGAGTTTTTATCAGAAAATATCATAAAACCGCTCGGATTAGAAAACACTTTCACCCCTAGGGATAGCTTTGACAAAACAAGATTAGTCAAAAGTTATTTAGGCGACAGCACAACTCCCCTACCCACCGAAACGCTAACTGTTATAGGCACAGGTGGAATTTATTCAACAGCAGAAGACCTTGCAACTTTCGGCGGTTCTTTTACAAATGACAACATTTTACCCCTAGAAATCGACGAATTGACCATGATTGACGAATTTTCTAAAGGTTTAGCACCTGAGGATTTCGAGGGTGGATTGACCGTTTACGGCTTAGGTTGGGACAGCGTTAGTGTTTATCCATTTAACGAAAACGACATGCAAGCACTGGTAAAAGGTGGCGACACCACAAGCTATCACGCGTCCCTGCTCGTAATTCCAGAGCATGAATTGTCTGTTGCGGTTTTAAGCTCGGGAGGAAGTAGTATTTTCAACCAAAGTGCTGCGGCGACTATGGCAATGGAGGTTTTAAATTCGCTCGAAATTACCGTTGAAGAAAGTGGCGGTTTAACTGAATATGTTTCTGCCGAAATGCCCAGTAATTATGCAAACTTTTCGGGCAAATATGCCTCCTCTTTTGGGGTTTTTGACGTGAGCTTTTTTGAGAATAAATTGATGATGAAAGATGTTCACGGCTTAGTTCCCACGGTGTATAATTATTCAGCGGATGGAAGTTTTAGAGATGTGACAAATCGAACCTCTGTAATGCCTATTGTTGAGGAAAATGGAAATACCTATCTATATTTCAAGAGCTATTCTGATATAATAAATATGGCTAATGTTTACAGTTCTGGTTATCTATATCAAAAGCTACCCAATAACGTTTTAAGCGAAACTGTGGCCGAAAAATGGGCAGAGCGTGAGGGCAAAGCCTACGCACTGATTAACGAAAAATATACCTCTATGAGCTACTCTCTTGGCGGAGTTTTTGCAGGTGTTTCCACAGAGGGAACTGACGGTTATTTGCTTGCGAACAAGATAGTTGACGAAAATACAGCAGTTCCAGTTTTGCAAATTCCAGGAACTGCAAGCCGTGACATGGCAGAGTATGTTTTCTATGAGCGTGGCGGAATTGAGCACATGCAAATCGGCGGAAATGTTTATATAGACATGACCATGCTCGACCATATTTTTGTCGGCGAAGCCTCGTGTACTATATCCGAAACAGGCGAAGCGCGTTGGTATTACGGTGGAGATGTTGAAGGCATGAGCATGACGGTCACCGTTCCTGAAAATTCTGCTTTTTATGTGTACAATTCTCAACTCTCCCCTGTTGGCGGTTCGTCAACAAGCGGAACTGTAACCGTTGAAATTCCAACAGGTGGGGTTATGGTTTTTGTAGGAGATGTGGGGGCTAGATTTCAAATTTCTGTAAGTTAAAGTTTTTTCTTGGCGAAAAGAATGAGAGAACGAAGAATTTTCGTTGCGACGAAAAGGAAACGCGCTCCGCTGGGGTAACTTTTTCGTGTGAAAAAGTCACCAAAAAACATCGGAGTCTCGTCTCCGAACACGAGTGACGAAAGTGGGTGCTGAGTATACAAGAATAATTAGCTTGTATTAGTTAAATAGGAGCAATCGCACCAAAAGAAAGCGAAACAAACAAGGGCTAATCGCCCTTTGGGTGTCCCGTTGGCTACTCACTTGAAAAATTTATAGTAGGAGGGTCTATTTAAGCCTGTAAAATGCGAACTCTGCAAAACGCTTCGTATCTTGAAGGCTTAAATAGACCCTCCTACTCGCAGTTCTTGCCAGTGAGTAGCCAACGGGCTTTTTGCAGGCGACAGCCGTGGATTAGCTCTCTTTAAGTGCGATGGTAACGGCTACAAGGCTTGCCAGTTAATTCATCCTGTATACTCCGCACCCTTAACCGTTCCCACCGTTCGGGGGTGTTTCCCCGATGAGTTTTTTCCATACTTTTTTTCTCACTAAAAAAAGTATGCCCTCGGAGAGCGTATCTTTTCGTCGCAACGAAAACTCTCTCGTTCTCTCGTGCTTTTCGCCGAAGCAAAAATGCACTCGTTCTTTTCGTCGAAGCGAAAATGCTATCGGTCTTTTCGTCTAAGCGAAAATCCCCCCTCAAAGAGAATTATTTTTGTCTAGACTGCTAAAATTTGTAAACCGTCTTTATAACAAATTGAAAAAATGTGGAATACCTCTTGACAAATAGGTTTACATAATGTAAACTTGCTAATACTGATATTATGTAAACTAATGAAGAGGACGTGAGAGTATGGCAGAATATAAATTGGGTGATGTCGAAATGCGCTTTGCCGATTTAATTTGGGATAACGAGCCATTGACATCCGGAGAACTTGTAAAATTTGCGGAAGAAGCCTTAGACTGGAAAAAATCCACCACCTACACAATTTTAAGACGACTATGCGACAGAGGAATTTTTCAAAATAATGGGGGAATAGTCACCTCACAAATCAGCAAAAAAGGTTTTGATGCAGCTCAAAGTGAAAAATTTGTCGAAGATACCTTCTCAGGCTCGCTGACAAAATTTTTACTGGCTTTTGTTTCAAAACGCAGACTGACAACAGAAGAACTTGGCGAACTTCAAATTTTTATCGATGAATACAAACTGTTCTATAAAGAAAGAGAGTTTGCTAAAAACTAAGCGTTTCTTTACAGGCAAAACAAGCGAAAATTGAAAATAATTTTGTGCAGATTGTTAGATAATTACTTTTTTGGTGATTTTTTTGACAGTCTGCACATACTTTTACTTTGTAATGTGCTAAATTATAATTATTAATATAATTTACATTCCCTAAAAAATATTGTATAATAGTATTATAAATTAAGTATTTTCAAATTTTAGAAAGTAAGAGGTTTCGCATGAACAACGCATTAGAAAATTTTATTCTACCACCTGAACTTGAGGACATTTTATATAATTGTAAAAGTGTAATTGTCCCAAGAAGTAAAGAAAGCCTTTACCAATTCATTTTTGGTAATGAGTATATTGACGAAATTGATGTTTACTACAAAATCGGCGAAAAGAAAGTTCTTGAAGCTTCTGTCGCACGTTGTAAAAACGGTGCAGTTGTCAACTATCATGAGGACTACATGAGAAGACGTGATCCAAACTGCATGTATATCTCTGACGATAAACCCACTGACAAGCCACTATTTAAAGACACTTTTGGTTATGAATTTTCAGAACTTCAAGAGGAAACTTTCAGCTGGTTTAAAAAACAAGAACTTATAATTGTCCCTTTTAGAGTTGGTAGTAAAGACCTTGGCTATGACACCTTGCTCGTCTGCCCAAGAAATGCGGCATTTTTCGCATTTGCATTGTCACAATTGCAGTTTTTCTTGGAAGTAGAAAAAATTGAAACATTTAAACCACGTGCAATTGTTTATGTTGCGCCACCCTTTAGACATTCACATTTTGATAAAAAGCAAGTTTGCGTTCACAATCGCCTAGACGACAGACACGAAATCTATGCTTACAACCTCTATCCAGGCCCATCGGCGAAAAAGGGAATTTACAGCGTGCTTCTCGACATTGGCGAGCAAGAAGGCTGGGTAACTGCCCATGCTTCGGCTTGTACTGTCATCACTCCTTATGAAAACACACTTGTCATGATGCACGAAGGTGCTTCTGGTGGTGGTAAAAGTGAACTTCTTCAAGATGTTCGCCGTGAGCTTGACGGACGTGTTTTAGTTGGTGTTAACACATTATCGGGTGAGCAAAACCACATCACAATGAGTGATACATGTACACTTATGCCCATCACAGACGACATGGCAATGTGCCATCCAAATTACCAAACAGGAAGCGGAAAACTTGCCCTATATGACGGCGAAGCTGGTTGGTTTATGAGGGTTGACGGCATTACAGAATATGGTTGCGACCCTATGTATGAAAGAATTTCTTTCCAATCAAAAGAACCACTTGTGTTTTTCAACTTACAAGGCGTTCCTCAATCAACCTGCCTTCTTTGGGAGCACACAATGGACAGCACAGGCAAACCTTGCCCCAACCCTCGTGTTATCATCCCAAGAAAAATGGTCAGCAATATAGTTACAGAGCCTGCTGAGGTTGATGTACGAAGCTTTGGTGTTCGTATGCCACCATCTCACAAAAATAAACCTGATTACGGCATTATGGGACTTATGCAAATCGTTCCCCCTGCGCTAGCTTGGTTGTGGAGACTTGTTGCGCCTCGTGGATTTAATAACCCAAGTATTAACACCACTTCAGCGTTATCAAGTGAGGGCGTTGGCTCTTACTGGCCTTTCGCAACAGGAAAGCGTGTTAAGCAAGCAAACCTTTTGCTAGAGCAAATTTTGAACACACCAAACACAAGATATATCCTAATTCCAAACCAACACATAGGTGTTTATAAAGTTGGATTTAGTGCAGAGTGGATTTCACGTGAATATCTTGCTCGTCGTGGTGGTGTTAATATGAAAATGGACAGATTAACTCCTGCACGTTGCCCATTGATGGGATATTCTATGAATGAAATGAAAATCGACGGTCAAAGAATTCGTTCTAAGTTTTTACGCCCCGAAACTCAAGACACTTTAGGTGTTGAGGGCTATGATGTCGGCGCAAAAATCCTCTATGATTTCTTCGCCAAAGAGCTTTCATTGTATGACATTGAAGAGTTGCACCCAATCGGCAAGCAAATTTTAGAAGTGTTTAAAAATAATGGCACAGTTGAAGACTATGAGGCGGTTATCCCCCTCGGTCTACCAAGATAGTAAATTAGGAGAACTGAAAATGACACTAACAAATAGAGTGGTTGACCATATTAACCTTCAAGTTCCAAATATGGAAGAAGCTATTGAATTTTACACAAAAATGCTGGGTTTTACTGTTAGAGATAGATACCATAATGGTGTGCGTGAGTTTGTTTTCATCACAGACGGCACAACAATTTATGAACTGCTTGAAGACAAATCATTGACCACAGCGGTTATGGACCATATCGCTTTTGTTTCTGAGGACATCAACGCTGAATACGCTCGTATTAAAGAAATCGACGAAAGCGTGATTCTCAATGAGGTGAAATACTTAGATTTTCTGTTTGAAAACGGCGTGTATTTCTTTTTCATAAAGGGAGCGGGAAACGAGAGAATTGAATTCTGCCAGAAAAAATAGAAAAAGAAAAATTACTCTTAAATCTTGCGATTTAAGAGTAATTTTTTTACTTAATATCACTTGGCAAATACTTTTTCGCTTTTCTGAGCAAAATTCCGCCAATTAGAAAAAACACAGTAATAGACAAAATCGAAAACGAGCTTCTGCCTGTAATTGCCTTTGTGGAGGCGTAAAGAGTAGGGCCTAAAACTGCTGCAAATCTTCCGAAAATATCATAAAAACCAAAATATTCGCCAGCCTTTTCTTTAGGGATAATCATGCCATAATAAGAGCGTGACAGAGCCTGAATTCCGCCCTGAGCCGTGCCGACTAAAACAGCTAAAATCCAGAAAATGAGAAGCGCTTGCGAGTTTGTCAAAAACATTTCTTCGATGCCAAAGCCCATGAAAAATCCAAGCAGACAGATGAAAAAATAAATTCCTATAGCAAAACTTATAATGTTCAATGCGCCGTATTTTCCAGCGAGTTTACTAAACAAAATCGCACATGGGAAAGCGACAAATTGAGTGACAAGAAGCGCCAAAATCATTCCTTCAGAGTCTAAACCAAGCGAAGAGCCATAGGTTGTGGACATTTTTATAACAGTTCCAACACCGTCTATATAGAAGAAATAGGCAATTATAAAAAGTGCTAAACCACGATTTTTAATAATTTCACGACCACAGGCGATAACAGAGCGAAAAGCCTCTTTCACCTGATTTTTTTCGGGGATTTCTTTGCCGTAAACTTGCTTATAATCTTTTAAAATTGGAATAGAAAACGCCACCCACCAAAGCGAACATAGGATGAGGGAAATTTTCGTTGCAGTTATAACATCAATTCCAAAATTTTCACCAAAACTAATCAGCAAAATCGCAATCACAAAAGGAATTGTGCTACCGCCTATATAGCCCATGGAATATGCCCAAGCCGAAACCCTGTTCATACGCTCGGGCGTTGTAATATCAGGAAGCATACTGTCGGCAAAAAGCAGTGAGCCGTTATATCCGATATTTGAAAACACATATCCGACAAGTAAAAGCTGCCAACTATTTACAAATGCACATGCAGCAGTTGCGATAGTACCTAGGGCAAGAAAAAGCGAAAAAAGTTTCTTCTTATAGCCTTTATAGTCGCCAAAAGTGCCTAAAATCGGTGCTATAATAGCCGAAATTGAGGTTGCAATCGACACGCCATAGCCAAGCCACATGTCACCCATGCCATCGGCGACCATTCCTGTAAAATATACAGGAAAAATCGCCGCTAGCATAATTGTTGCATATGATGAGTTTGCCCAGTCGTAGGCAATCCAGCTCTTTTCAATCCGAGTGAATTTTTTATCCATTTATATCTTTCTCCTTGAATTTCAACAAACTACGAATCAAAAAGCTGGATTAGAGGGGGTCTACGCAAGTTGAAACGAGCAGGTTTTGAGTAAAATTATTGCCAATCGAGGCAAATTTTTGCGAGAATACTGTATGTATTCTAAAGAAATTTAACAAAGAATGGCGAGAATTATGCCGAAAATTGCCGTTTTCACACTTGTGTAGACACCCTCTAGTAATTTTTTTCAATTTCTTCTTTAATTTTATCGACCAAAGGACGGGCGTTATAATACTCATAAGCCTCGACAAAATTGCCAATTTCGCCCAACAGGTCGTTAATATTGCCCTTCCATTTATAGGAGTTGCAATTTTTCAGTGACTGCTCTATGAGGTCAATGTCAAAATTATTCAAAGCCTCTTCGATAATATCCAAACTCTCTTTAAGATAGCCGATAATTCCGACTTCTTTGTCTGACGCATCCTCGTCATCTATTAAACTGATATGCTCGTGAATTGAGTTTAAAACATCGTTGAGCACTGATAAAATCTCGTTTGTATTTGCATCAATAAATTGCCAATCGTCTTTAATCGCCGCAAGTTCAAGTGCTTTAGCTTTTTCGGAAAGATTAAATGCACCTATAGTTTTTGCGGCACTTTTTAAAGAATGAACGTCAATACGGTAGTTATTAATATCTTTTTTGACATAATTATCATAAATGGTGTTGGTCTTTTCCAAACCGTCATTATAAAACGAATTCAAAACATCGAGATAGTCTTCAAGCTTACCACCAATGATTTTTATGCCGTAGCTGGTGTTAACGCCGTTGATATAAAAATTCAGATCATTTTTTACGAAAGTTTCTTTTTGACTAATTTCGACCAATTTTTCCTTTGGTATCCAACGCAAAAGCACCTCATTAAGCTTGCTCATTTCTATGGGCTTCGCCAAAAAGTCGTTCATGCCCTCGTTGATGAAAAGTTCTCTTGCGCCGACAAGTGCGTTGGCGGTTAGAGCGATAATTGGTAACTCTTTATAGTAAGCGTCGGGCAATGCGCGAATAGCTGAAGTAGCGTCAATACCGTCCATTTCAGGCATCATATGATCCATAAATACAAGGTCATATTTATTTTTTTGTACCATATCAACGGCTTCTAAGCCATTAACCGCAGTTTCGATATTAAATTTATAAGGCGCCATCAAGCCTTTTGCGACTTTTAAGTTGACCTGATTATCGTCGACAACAAGAACATTTGCGTCAGGAGCTATGAAATATTCCGTCTTGGATTTTGCAGATCTCATGTCAGTTATAGCGTCAAATGCTGTGCCTAATTGTATGCAGTTGAAGGGCAAATTAACCGTAGCATCTTCTCTGTAAATTGTCATGTCGCCGTATTCAACCATGAAAATAAGCTTGGTTTTGAAGTCAAGTTTTTGCTTAAGGTTTTTAAGCTTAAACATATGAACAGTTGGCGAAAGCAAATAGTCATATTCGTTTGAAGTCAATTTCGGCATTAGCTCGGACTGGTTCATGCAAATTTCACAAGTTGAGTTTAGATTTGCAATAGTTTCGGAAATTGAATAAGCATACATTTCACGTGGTTCGTAAAGCAAAATTTTCTTTGGTTCGTCAAATTCAAAAATGGGTCTTTCATCGGTGAATTGCTGTGAAATAATCGCTGTGAATTTTGAACCATCACCGTAACTACTTTGAACTTCGATTGTGCCACCCATCATTTCGCAAAGTTGTTTTGTAATTGCAAGTCCAAGTCCTGTGCCTTCAATATTGCGGTTTTTCTTGGTGTCCATACGCTCAAATTGCATGAAAAGACGTTGTAAATCTTCTTCTTTAATTCCCATTCCTGTATCTTGAATAGAAAATCTAAGATTAGCAATGTTATCAACTTTTTCACAATGAACACTGAAATGTATATGTCCGTCAGGTGTAAATTTTATAGCATTACTTATAAGGTTAAGCAAAACTTGCTTAATTCGGATTTCGTCACCGAATAGGTTTGCGGGAATACTGCTGTCGACAAATGTTGTAAAGGCGATTGCCTTGTCTTCCAAACGAACTTTCGCAATGCTAATTACATCGTTGAGCAGGGAAGTGATTTCATAATCAGAGTTGATAATTTCAATTTTACCAGATTCGATTTTTGAAATATCAAGAATGTCATTAATAATAGTAAGCAAGCTCTCACTTGCAGTTTTTATTTCTTTGGCATATTCTTCGGTGGAACGACCAACGCTCTCCCTCAAAACAATTTCAGCCATACCCAAAATTGCATTAAGCGGAGTGCGAATTTCATGGCTCATGTTCGCAAGAAAGTTACTTTTCGCCTGAGAGCTTAAAAGTGCCTCTTCGTGAGCTTGACGAAGTTGCTCATCCATCTCATGTTTTTTCTGTGCGTTAGCAAATATTTTACCGCAGAAAACAAGCATATTTCGTTGTACTTCGGAAAATTTATAATCTTTTTCGCCTTTTGCAAGAGCGATAAAACCAAACAAATCATTATACACATGCACAGGTGCGTATAAAGTGGCTTTGTCGGTAGCAATATTATTAACCAATGAGTTGTAGCCGTCTTCCGGCATGTTTGATTTAAACTCCGTGGAGGCAGTTTCAAGCTTCATTTTATCGTGGTGGGCTTGATTAAACATCTCGTAGCAGATTATCATATTTCCGTCGTCTTTTTTATGGAAAAACTCATTTGGAGGTAGGTTTTCTATATAATTTGTCATACCTTCGACGTCATAAGCAATCTCAATACCCTTTGAAAATCTATATGCAATATAGGTATAACCTACGCCGTTGATTTTCTCATATCTCCAGAGCATGATTTCGTCAGCACCATATGCTACAGTTAAATCTCGAAGGCAACTTGTGAGAACTTGGGTAAAATACATTTCACCATTCATGGTCAAAAGTTTGCGTGAAATATCGTTTATTACCATGAGAAGCTCATCGCGTTCAAGTAAATCTGCCGTGCGTTGTGAAATGACATCTTCAAGGTGATGTTGGTGAGATTCAAGCTCTTCAAGAGTTTTTTCAAGCTCAACTTGTGAGCTTATAAGCTTATCTATATTCATCATTGCGCCAAAAATACGAGTGGGCTTGCCGTTTTCGTCACGTGCGACGATTTTACCCATGTCTTTGACCCAAAAATAATGTCCATCCTTATGTTTTAAGCGAACTTCGCAGTTATAATCATCTCTTTTTCCTGAGATAAAATCGTTTAATAAAACTACCGAATACTTTGCATCCTCAGGATGCATTTTTTCGCCCCATTCGGATATGGTGTTATCCATTTCGCCGAGTTCATATCCCCACAATTCGGTTACCTTATCGCTGTAAATGACTTTTTGGGTGTGTATATCAAAATCCCATGTAACCAAGTCTGTTACATTAATTGCAAGCTCTAAAACATCAGTGTTTTCACGCAATTTTTCTTCGGCAAGTTTTATAGATGTGATGTCTTGCAAAACACCGCTTAGAATAAGCGGTTCGCCGTTTGGGCCATATTTTGTGATTTTTCCTTTGTCGTGTCCCCAAATTATAGAACCATCTTTTTTTGTCATTCGAAATTCTGCTTCATAAAAATCAGCTTCGCCTGAAATATGACGGTTGATTGCGTCCTCAGTGTGTGCCAAATCTTCTGGTAAAACCATTTGCTCCCAAGTCGAAACATGGGGCTTAAGCTCAGAAAGCTCATAGCCTGTAATTCTTGCCCATTCACCAGAGTAGGCAACGTGATCGGTTTCTACATTCCATATAAAAATGCCTATATCGGTTATGGATAAAAGCTCTTCTATTTCTTCTTTGCTAAGGTCATATTTGTGATCTTGTGACATGTTGACTGCCTCCGAAGTTTATACTATATTACTGATTTTCAATTGAAATTTTCTTAAATTCATCAGCGATTTTTAAAAATGATTTTACTAAAATTGGGTCGAAATGTTCTCCACTATCCTGAACAATTATTTCAACCGCTTGCTCATGTGTTTTTGGTTCTTTATACGGCCGTCTTGAAATAATAGCGTCATAAGCGTCAACTAGCGCCATCATTCTGCCACCTATGGGAATATCTTTTCCCTTCAAACCATTTGGATAGCCCCTACCGTTCCACTTTTCGTGGTGTGTGGTTGCAAAAATTTCTGCAGCCTCGAGGAAAGCCAGCTCACGCACATTGGTCATTGCGGTTTTTATAACTTCACCGCCGTAAGTTGTGTGCTTTTGCATTTCGTAAAATTCTTCGTCTGTGAGTTTTCCGGGTTTTAGGAGAATGTTGTCGGAAATTCTGATTTTTCCAACGTCATGCATTTGTGATGCGTGTCCGTAAATTTCGACATCAATTCCCTCTAACTCATCGGCATAATCGCCGTCAGCTATTGCTTGGGTTGCAAGCGCTTTTAAAAATTTACTGGTGCGTGTTATGTGTCCGCCTGTGGTTGCGTCACGATTTTCAACCACTTCGGAAAGTGCGTGGACAATTGCATATTGTAGTTCTTTTATATGTGAAGTCTTTTCACGGACTAAATTTTCAAGATTTGTGCTGTAATTGTGCAAATTCAAATGAAGTTCAACCCTTTTTTTAAGAAGGGCGGAGGAAAATGGTTTTGTTACATAGTCAACTGCACCAAGGTTAAAGCCTTGGAACTCGCTGTCGCCATCATCTTTAGCAGTTAGAAAAATTACAGGGATGCTGCGAAATGGTTCTTCCATTTCGTTTTTAATTTTCCTAATCACATCAAAGCCGTTAAGCCCAGGCATTTCAACGTCAAGCAAAATAAGGTCAGGAACAACCTTTGGAAGCTCGGCGAGTGCCATTTCCCCATCTTTAAACAAGACAACATTATAATCGTCGCACAGAGCCTTGCGGGCAATGCCGAGATTTGTAATATTATCATCAATAATTACTACTTTACTTTTAATATTCTTATCCATAAAGCCACTCCGAAAAATTTTCTTTATTATCTGTGTACAATTTTAGATACACCTATACAAATAGATTATATCACAAAAAAATATAATTTCAATGTTTGTTTTTGGGAATAGTAATTTTTTACATATGTGTAATAAGTATTTACCTATTTTTCACCAATCTATGCATGTTTTTTTGGCACAATTATCCTAATAAGATAAACTTGTTAACTTTGTGTTGACTTTTTCGACATAATTCGATATAATCCGAATTAATTAACAGTGTAAAATTGTGGTTTGTTCAGGGGGGTATATGTAATAATTTTACATATATAAATGTTAATGGAGGATGAAAACGTATGTTCACGAAAAAATTGCTTTTCATAGCACTTGTGATGCTCGTATTTGCAGCTGTAATGCCGACTATGTGGGCTATGGCGGTCGATGAAGAAGCGGAAACAACACCATTTGATTTTAGTCAAACTATAAGGGTTGGATATTATTCGGATTTTACTGACTTTATTGTTGACATTGATAATTTAAACAATAAAGGTTATGGCTATGATATCTTCGAGAAAATTTCAGAAGTTAGCGATTTAGAATTTGAATATGTTCCGATTGAGGACAGCCTAGCGACAGCTGTTAACAGCGGATATGTCGATATTGGTGCATTTTACACCAGAAGCGACGAAAGAAGAGAGTCTGTTTTGTTTTCTGAAACTCAGTATAGCAAAACTTATGTTGCCCTTATGAGCAAAGATTTTGGCATTGCTTATGCCGATTTAGAAGCCATAGACGGGAAAACCGTTGCTACATATGACGAAAATATTGGAGTAGAAAATCTTGACAAGATTTGCGAATATTACGGAATTTCTGTCGACTATGTTTATGGCGACGCAACCGATTACATGGACCTAGACACAGATTTTTACATAACTTACTCGGAAGACCCCGACTCTAACTTAATGAACAATGTATTAAGCCTTGGAGTTTATAATTTATATGCAATAACAAATTTTGAAAACCAAGAATTGATAGATAAAATTGATGCAATATTCTTGGATATTGTCGCAACAGAGGGAAACTATTTTCTTGAGCTTGAAGAAAAATATCTAGCGAGCAACATTGCAATCAACCATCGCGGTTTAACTCTTGACGAAATCGAAACCATCAGACAAAGACCGCTTGAAGTGGGGTATGTCACAGAATTAGCGCCCATGTCTTATACTAATGAGGAGGGCGAGGCGAGCGGGATTTTAGTCGATGTATTAAACGGCTATGCGAAGCGTTTTGGCTTTGAAATAAATTATCATCCATATAGCCTAAACGATCCACCTGAAAGTCTCAAAGATTTTGATATGCTTGCTACCCTTTATGGAAATGGTGAAGCTATTTATGATAATTTTGTGACAACAGAAGCGTTTTATAACATCCCTATGTATGCAGTTATAAACCGTGATATTATAGATACAGCCGTTAGGCAAGACCTTATGTATTCTTCGCCTAAAATGGCGACCTTACCATATCAAACCATAGATTTTGAACTATTCCAAGAAGCTTTTCCGTCTGCTGAAATTATTTTCAAAAATGAATGGCATGATGTTTTGGACTCGCTTACAAATGGTGAGGTTGGTATGATTTTATGCACAGAGAGTGCAACATCTTATACGGAAATTTATTTTAAAGATTTAAACACCTCAACAATACCTACAGATACATTTGCGCCTATGCAGTTTTTTATTAATAAAGATATTGCAGAAGAATATATACCTATATTCAATGTCATGGCAGACCGTTTTGCCGAGCGTGAGTATGAAGCGATTATTGAAACCAACTCAAATGATGCCTTGCCATCGGGCGAACCCACAGTGTGGGAAGTTGTTCGTGAGTATTGGTACTATTTCGTCATGGGCTTAATTCTCGTAATCGTAGCATTTGTTTTCATATACTATCGTGGACAAATCGAAAAGAAAGAAGCTTTGTTAAAGTCATATAATACCGACCCACTAACAGGGCTAATGGCTATACAAAAATTCAGAGAAACCATTGACGAAAAAATGGAAAGTGCAAGCCCAGGCGAGTATGAACTTATATCTTTCGATATTGATATGTTTAAAACAATAAACACGCATTTCAGCACAGAAAGAGGAACAGCGATCATAGTCGCTGTTGGAAACTCGCTTAAAAAAGCGTTTGAAAAAACCGAGGCAATTATTTCAAGAAGAACAGCAGATCAGTTTTTGATATTCAGACCAGTGAACGCTGGCGGAAGTATGCGCCAAATATATGGCACAGACATTTTGCCCAGTATTGAGGAAAATGTCAACGAAAAATATAAGGTGTCGCTATCTTTTGGTAATGTTATCATAGACAATGTAAAGACAAAATCGACATCACTAATGGGACAAGCCGACAGCGCAAGAAACGCAGGAAAATCAACGCATAAAACGACATTTATTACGTTTGATGATAAAATGCGTAAACTTTATGAAGACAAAGTCAATATAACGTTCCGCATGGAACAAGCCTTGAAAGATAGGGAGTTTGAAGTTGAATACCAACCAAAAATCGACTTTAACACCTTAAAAGTCGGTGGGGCAGAGGCTTTAGTCCGCTGGCGTCCTCCTCAGGGAGATACAATTTATCCCGACGCATTCATTCCTGTGTTTGAAGAAAATGGATTTATTTCAGATCTGGATTTGTATGTGTTTGAGGAAGTGTGTAAATGTATAAAATCTAATTGTTTAACGATTGAAATACCACGAATATCTGTAAACTTTTCTGCACATACAGTGCTGTCGGATAATATAATTTCAAGGACTATAAATATTATACAAAATTATAAAATAGACCCTGAAATGATAGAGCTTGAACTCACTGAAAGTGCTGTTGAAAGAGATATTGAAAAGTTTTTAACCACTGTTAAGCAGTTCAAAAAAATTGGATTTATGATTTCAATTGATGACTTTGGAGCAGGTGTTTCGTCGCTAAACAGATTGAGCGCAATAGAAGCAGATGTGCTAAAACTTGACAAAGCATTTTTCGACCTGAAGGGACAAGGCTCAAAAAGCACAGTTGTTGTCACAGATATTATCTCCATGGCAAAGCATTTGGACATGAAAGTTGTTGCTGAGGGAGTTGAAACAGGTTCGCAAGCGTTTTGGCTTAAAAATATCGGATGCGACTATGCTCAAGGATATTACTTTGCAAGACCTATGAAAGTTGATGATTTTAAAGACCTCTTAATCTCGAAGAAACAATATGAAATCAGCCTTTAAGAATTGATTTTAATAGAAAAACCTCTCTCGAATTTTCGAGAGAGGTTTCAGTTTGCAGACAAAAGTAAATTAGCTGATTTTCGGAAGGAGTGGGAGTGTGAGGGCGAACCATCAGGGTTCGCCTTCACGTTGAAATAACCTGCGTCCGCAGACGCATATTTTGTGAATTTCATACAAAATTCTATGATAAAATAAAGAATTTACAAAATGCCATCGCAAGGGGATGGAGCGAAGCTTGGGGACAAAAAGGCTCGCAAGCCTTTTTGTCTTCGAGCTAAAACCTCTCTCGAATTTTCGAGAGAGGTTTGTTTTATTCATTATTAGAATTGTAAATTTCAAAAGACTGAGTTAAGCAATCAAGCATTTTTTCCGAAGTGTTTTCGCCATCAATAGTTTCGATTCTTGCAAAAGTACCCTGATAATCGTGAACAATTGCAGTTGCGAACAGTTCATTCATAGCAGCGTCATACTCCTCAGCACTAGCGCCTGTTCCGCCGACTAAAAATCTTTCGCTAATAGTTTCGCCTGTTTCCACACTGTATTCTTCAGCAACATAGGCATAAGAGCGAATTTGCAAAATTCCATCACCGTTGGTTTCAAAAACGACAGTGTCTAAGTAAGCGTAATATGTCTCGCCGTTACGAGAACTAGCGGTGAACATAAAATTGCCATTTTCAAGCTCTAAAAGGCTGAAATCCTCAGCAGAATTTATGCATAGATACGGAACAGTTGACGTAGGGTCACCAGGTATTGAAACAACATTTCCCTCACTGTCTATATCGAAAAAGTAGGCAAAAGCAGAAGAGCCCGCGCCGCTATCCAATATATACATTTCAGGAACGCCGTCAAAGTCAAAATCCTCAATGCCCACACCAATGGCATAGTCAGTGAAAACATTGTCAGGATTTTCGCTTAAATATTCTGCATAAATTTCCTCGGGAGTTAGCTCAATTTCTGGCTCTTCACTTGGTTGAGAACTCTCTTCAGGGTTTTCGGTTTCTGAAACTTCGGCAGAGGGGGCTGGAACTTCAGGAGCGACAGACTCTGTTGCCTCTTCCTCGGGAGCGCAAGCGCTTATAAGTACAAGGGTTAAAATCAATAAAAGTAACTTTTTCAAAATTTCACCATACCTTTCCTTATTATAAAGACATTGTATCACATTTAGAGAAAAATTCAAATAAATTTTTCTTGAACAATATCATAAACTAATGTATACTTAGTGAAAATTATGTTGATTGGAGAATTTTTATGAAAAAAGCAGTGCTGTTTATTGCAATGAGCTTGGACGGATATGTAGCTGACAAAGATGGTTCTGTTGCTTGGTTATCGGGTGATGGTTCTGATGAAAACAACATGGGGTCTTATGAGAGTTTTATAAATACTGTTGACACTGTAATCTTGGGAAGAAAAACTTACACCCAAATTGTCACAGAACTTTCACCTGATAACTGGGTATATGCAGGGATGAAATCATATGTTTTAACACGTGAAAAGCATGAGTCTACTGATGAAATAGTTTTCACGGACAAAGATGTTTGTGAGCTTATAACAGAAATTAGAGAACAAGATGGCAAAGATATTTGGATTTGCGGTGGTGCACAAATTGCAAATAGCTTGCACGCAAAAGGGCTTATTGACCGCTATCATGTGTCGGTTATTCCGACGATTTTGGGCGAGGGAACTCGACTTTTTGATAAACACGAGAGCGCCGCAAAGCTTAAACTTGTTAAAACGGAAAATTATAATGGGATAGTTGATTTGGTGTACGAGAAGTAGGGGGGAGTTTTGCTTCGGCGAAATGCCTTTCGGGAGAAAGATTTTCGCTTCGGCAAAAAGAAACGAGAGAGTTTTCGTTGCGACGAAAAAGAAACGAGGGGAAACGCTCTCCGAGGGCATACTTTTTTTAGTGAGAAAAAAAGTATGGAAAAAACTCATCGGGGAAACACCCCCGAACGGTGGGAACGGTTTAGGGTGCTGAATATACAGGCTGAATCAACTGGCAAATCCTGTAGTAGTTACCATCGCACCAAAAGAGAGCAACTCGACGGCTGTCGCCTGCCAAAAGCTCGTTGACTACCCACTGGCAAAATCTGCGAATAGGAGGGTCTATTCAGGTCTGCTAGATACTAACGTTGCACAAACTTGGTATCTTACAGGCTTAAATAGACCCTCCTACTATATTTCTTTTCAAGTGAGTAGCCCTCGGAGCGCTCTCATCGTTCTTTTGACTGAAGCAAGAAATTTCTTCCATCATGGCACAGGAGTAATATCCATCCCCATCTCATCGATCCAAATGTTTTTTACTCCGTCAACCCCTTCTGCATATGCCGCCGCAACCTCACCTGTTGTTGTGTCTATTCGGAAGGCGAAGTTGCTTTCCTCCGCTATTGCAGAATTTTGAGTTTCCATGACTGCATAATAATCGCCAGAACTATTGCTAGACTCATAGCCCATAATTTCTATAACAGCTTCTTGTACGTTGTGCAGTTCATCTTCAGATAATTTTGTCGCCGTTGTACTACTAATCGCCGAGGTTCGTCCGCTTCTACCTCCTGCAACATCACGTACCATAATCCAATCTTTATATTGATTGTCATAGCCCGTTGCCCACAACACTTCAATAATCGCGCCACTGGGCAAATCATTTTCAGGGTCGGCAACAGCAAGCCTTGCTGCTTCAATCAAACTATCAGCTATTGCAATATCGCTAGTTTTTTTCGATTGCTCAACATATTGCAAGTATTGCGGTGCTAAAACTGCAGTTAATATTGCAATTATCGCTATTACAATTATCAACTCAACCAAGGTAAATCCTTTATTGTTTTCCATTCTTGTTCCTCGTGTTTTTTACTTTATTATAATTTACCCCAAATTTCTGTTTTTATCTGTCCTCTCGGAAATATGACATTCCCAAACTTTTCGGTGGCATTTTATCCTTATTATTCCTCATACTTGTAATAATAAGAACAATAATTGTCACAACGTATGGCAAAATTTTGTATAGCTGAGTTGGGAAGAAAGGAATTGAAACACGTAGGTATAAAACCAAAAGTGCTCCGAAGAAAATCGAGCCCCAAGCCGCAGTCATAGGTTTCCACAAGCAGAAAATAACAACAGCAACAGACAACCAACCAACACCAGAAAGTCCCTCATGACTCCAAACGCAACCTGCGATTGTCATGATATAAACCATGCCGCCAATAGCGGAAATTCCTCCGCCGACAGTCGTAGCTACATATTTATATAATGTAACATTTATGCCTGCCGCATCGGCTGTTGAAGGTGACTCACCAACTGCACGCAAGTTTAATCCCAAGCGTGTTTTGTTCAAAAACCAGTGCATTACAATGGCGATTATGAAACCAAAATACACCAAAAAGTTAAATCCAAACACAGTTTCGCCTAAAATCGGAATTTCTTGCATAAATTGTGGGAAGGGTGAATTTTGGAAAAACACTTTTAAATCATTTGTAAGTGCAACAAACCCACCTGCTTGAACGCTCATAAATTCGCCTATAAATTGTCCGACACCTGTGCCGAAAATTGTCAAAGCAAGTCCTGTAACGTTTTGGTTTGCTCTTAGGGAAACAACCAAAAAGCTGTAAATCAAAGCGCATAGAGCACCTGAAATGAATGCTGTTAAAATTGAAATCAAAACTGCAACATTACCATTTGCAGCCGCGCCCATGGCTTGCTCATAGTAAAAAGCACCGCCAAGTCCGCAAGCTCCGCCGACAAACATCATACCCTCAACACCGAGGTTTAAGTTACCTGATTTTTCGGTTAAAGTTTCGCCCAAAGTACCATATAAAAGAGGTGCGCCGTTCAAAACAGCAGCGACAAAAAGCCCTATTAAAATTTCAGTCATTTTGCACTAGCCTCCTTTTTGTCGGATTTTCTGAGTATAATTTGATAGTTGATGAAAAATTCACTTGCAAGCATACAGAACAAAAATGTACCTGTCATAATTTCAGAAATCGCAACAGGAACTTCCATTCTCGTTTGAAGTGTTCCTGCGCCTTTTGAAAAAATCGCAAGCAAAATCGATATTGCTATCATTGCAAATGGGTTTAGTTGTGCAAGCCAAGCTACGGTGATTGCAGTAAAGCCAACACCGTCCGCAACGCCGTCGTATAGGGTGAAGTTTGCACCTGAAACCACGATAAAACCGACTAAACCTGAGATTGCACCTGATAAAAATACAGTGCGCATGATAATTCTTGGAACGTTCATTCCTGCATATCGCGCAGTGTTTTCAGACTCACCGATAACAGAAATTTCATAGCCGTGTTTTGTATATTTCATGTAAATAAACATTGCAACCGCTAAAATCAGCACCATAATCCAGCCTATATGCACGCCAAAAACTTTGGGTAATTGCGCAACTGCGTCAAACTGACCAATTCTTTGGCTACCTGAAGGAGGAGCTTCCCAAGGTCCGCCTTGTAAATACCTGACAATTCCTATGATTACATAGTTCATCATCAAGGTGAAAAGTGTTTCGTTTGTGCCCCATTTTGCCTTGAAAAAAGCTGGGATTAATGCCCAAATTCCACCTGCAACCATGCCAGCAAGAGCCATGACGATTAAAAGCATGGTCGAGGGCATATCTTCAAAATGGAAAAGTGCAAAATATGTAGCGGCGATTGCGCCTGCTGTGATTTGTCCTTCAGCGCCGATATTCCAAAATCGCATCATAAAACATGGTGCAATAGCCAAGGCACAGCCTAGAAGTGGAATTGCAATTCTCGCCGTTTGTTTTAAAACAGCCGACGAGCCCAAAGCACCATCTAAAATTGTTCCATATGCTTCGACTGGGTTTTTGCCAATCATTGCCATCAGCAAAGCGCCGAGTAAAACCGCAAACACGAACGAGCCTGCTCTTATGCACCACATTTGTGATTTTGGCATAGACGCCCTCTTCGCTAGACGAATTAAAGGTGTTTTATTTTCCATTTTTTTGACCTCCTTTTTCGTCCTTGTTTCCTGTTTGTGTCATTAAAAGACCAACTTCTTCTTTAGTTGCAGTTCTACCATCGACTATGCCCGAAACTTCGCCGCCACATAGGACGAGAATTTTGTCGCAAAGCTCTAGCAATACGTCCAAATCTTCGCCGACGAAAATGACAGCAACGCCTTTTTCTTTTTGCTCTGTCATTAAATTATATATAGTATATGATGTGTTGATATCCAAACCACGCACAGCATAAGCACTCATCAAAACCGTAGGTGCTGAGGCAATTTCACGTCCAACCAAAACTTTTTGGACATTACCACCCGACAATTTTCGCACAGGTGTGCTGATATCGGGTGTGACAACTTCAAGGCTCTCTTTAATTTCGTTTGCAAGTTTTGTCGGTGCAGATTTATTTGTAAAAAATCCTTTGCCGAGCTTCCATGACCTAATCATCATGTTTCCAGTCATGCCCATTCCGCCGACAAGACCCATTCCGAGTCTGTCCTCAGGCACGAAAGCAAGGGAAACACCAGCGTTTTTGATTTGTAGCGGAGTTTTTCCGACTAAATCATAAGAATTTCCTTCAGGTGGCGAATATGTAATCGAGCCTTCGCTAACAGGAAAAAGCCCTGCGACAGCTTCTAAAAGTTCCCTTTGTCCAGAACCTGCAATTCCAGCAATTCCGAGAATTTCTCCACCATTTGCGGTAAAACTAACATTGCTGAGTTTTTTAACGCCGTCGTGGTCTATGCAAGTGACATTTTTGAGTGATAATCTTTCGACAGGATTTTTGGGTTCAGGCCGATTGATGTTTAATGAAACGGTTCTTCCGACCATCATTTCTGTCAAATCTTGGGGATTTGTTTCAGATGTTTTGACAGTTCCTATATATTTTCCCTTGCGTAAAACCGCAACTCTGTCGGAAAGTGACATAACTTCATGCAATTTATGAGTTATTATAACAATTGTCTTGCCATTTTCTCTCATATTGCGTAAAATAGTAAATAGTTTTTCAGTTTCCTGAGGCGTTAAAACCGCAGTTGGCTCATCGAGGATTAAAACCTCAGCACCTCTATACAGAACTTTTACGATTTCAACAGTCTGTTTTTCGGAAACTGACATATCCATGACTTTTTTCATGGGGTCAATTCCAAAACCGTATTTATCGCTAATTTCCTTGACTTTTTCGGCAGCTTTTGCCATGTCATGTTTTCCGCTTTTAATTCCGAGGACAACATTTTCGGTAGCAGTGAAAACGTCAACAAGCTTAAAATGTTGATGTATCATTCCAATTCCGTTGTCAAAAGCATCTTTGGGAGTTTTGATGGAAACCTGTTTGTCGTTTACAAACATTGTGCCCTCGTCGGGCAAATATATGCCCGAGAGCATGTTCATAAGCGTGGTTTTACCGCTTCCGTTTTCGCCGAGAAGCGACAAAATTTCACCCGAAAAAAGTTCGAGATTTATATTATCGTTTGCAGTTACCTTACCAAAACGCTTTGTAATGTTCAAAAGCTTTACGGTTGGGCTTGCTTTCATAGTAAAATTCCTCTTTCTTTTATATTAAATTAAATTTTACCATGTATTGTCACTAAAGTAAATACATTTAAATGTATAAAATGCATTCACAACTATTTCCATATTTATTTAGTTTTTATTTAGCAATTATTCATTCTTTTGACACAATTACAGTTTAGAATAAGCTCATAAGTTAAAACAACAAAAACGGAGGTAAAAACCATGTACAACGAAAATGAAAAATTTGATTACAAACCAATTCAAAATGACAATGCAAACGAAGCTTTAAATGAAAATGCTTCAGATATATATAATCGTGAGCAAGCATATGAGGCGAGCGCCTCCGACATCAGCGAACGAGTAGGGGAGCATGTTGAAAGAGAAATTAACAATGCCCCACCCATAAACCTTGAAGAGGATGATCGCAAAGTTTATTCTGATGCAAACTATATTCTATCAGAAGAAGCGCCAACCACCCCAAGAAGATATTACACCATGCCTGAAAAAGAAGCTGCCCCTCCACCACCCCCACAAGAACCAAAAAAAGACAGGGCAACTTCAAGAGTTTTAACAGGTGTGCTTGCCGGTGTTTTAGTCGGTGCAGTTATCGGCGTCGGAGTTACAGGATTGATGGATAATCAAAATCCAGCTTCTGCGGAAAATACGCCCACAGCGATTACAACCCCAACTCCTGCCCCAGCGATTACAATAAACAACACAAGCGGTGGAGAGCTTCACCCAACAGAAATTTATGCTGAAGCTGTACAAGAAGTTGTCGGTATCAGAACTGAATTTACAACCACGAACTATTTCGGACAACAAACCACAAATGCCGTTTCAGGAACAGGCTTTATTGTTTCCGAAGACGGTTATATAATGACAAATGAGCATGTAATTGAAGATGCTTATGCAAATAATCTTGAAGTCAATGTAATTATGTATGACGGAACAACTTATGTAGCGGAAATTATCGGTTTTGAGGACAGTGACAGTGACATAGCTGTTTTGAAAATTGATGCCGAGGGCTTAAATGCAGTTCAAATTGCCGACAGTGATGAAATTTTAGTTGGTGAAGATGTTTATGCAGTCGGAAATCCACTTGGTGAACTAACTTACACCATGACAGAAGGAATGGTAAGCGCACTTGACCGTGAAATTACAAGTCTTGACAATTATACAGGTGTTGTAAACACAATTGACATGCTTCAAATCAGTGCTGCTGTTAACAGCGGTAACTCAGGTGGACCAATTTATAATTCCAGAGGTGAGGTTATAGGCGTTGTAACCGCAAAATACGGCGGTGGAACAAATGGCGAAGATTCTGTTGAAGGACTTGGATTTGCAATTCCCATAAATGACGCTGTTGCAATCGCAAATGACCTTATAGAAAAAGGTTATGTCAGCGGAAAACCATACATGGGCGTGTTAATCGACGCTGATATGGATGCAAAAATCGCAGCTTATTACGGTGTGCCCATGGGTGCATTTATTGAAACAGTCATAGCTGACACCTGTGCCGAAAGAGCTGGGCTTCAAGTCGGCGATATTATCACAGGCATAGATGACAAAGAAATTAAAGGCAGAAATGACGTCATTGAAGCACTGAAAGATTACAGCGCAGGCGATACCGCAACTTTAACAGTCAGCAGAAATGACCAGACAATCACACTTGAAATAACATTTGACGAAAAAATACCCGAAAGTGCTAATGAACCCAACTAATTTATAATCCCCCCAAAAACCTCGCTATGACGGCGAGGTTTTTGCAATTTTCTCTTCACTTTTTGCTTTTTTTATCGTATAATAAAAACCAGCTTTAAAATACCTAAAAAATGGCAGGTGATTTTTTGTTAAATAGTAAAGCGTATAAATTTTCACATGAGCTTGTAAGAACGTTTTTAGACAAACGTGTATCACGCTCGGCGGCACAACTTTCGTATTTTTTAACACTCACAATTTTCCCGACCTTAATAGTGCTATACACACTGATAGGCAGATTTTTGCCCACCGAAGAAATACTAAACACTTTGCTGATGGATATAATTCCAGCGGAGTCTATGAGCATAATCACAGGTTATATTGACTATATAAAAGAATTTTCAGATGAAGCCATGCTATACGGTGGAATTGCATTGATGGCAACCTCGTCATCAGCGGCATTTCGTGGCTTGCGGGATATAATGTCTGACATTTATTCAAGCAAAAAAGGCAAGGGCTTTGTCCATTTTATGCGAAGTTTTATTTTTTCGTTTTTGTTTTTAATTGCGCTGTATTGTGCTGTCATCATGTTTATGACAGGGGAGTGGTTCATCGGTTTGGTTGACACATATATCCAAATTCCAATCCCGTGGTCGTGGCTAAGATTTATCATGCTTTTTGCAATTTTAATGCTCATGATGATGGGTACTTATAGGGTGACATCTCCGCCCGACTGCCGAGATAAAATTTTAATCGGTGCAGTTTGTGCCTCTGGGACTATGGTGCTTGTTGGTATGGTTTTTTCAGCGTTTATGAGCATTTCGGCAAGATATTCCGTGGTTTATGGCTCTCTTGCATCGTTTGTGATTTTAATGCTATGGCTTTATATTTTTAGTAATATTTTGATTGCTGGAAATATTATAAACTATTTGATTAGAAAAAATTTATCTTAATTTTTTGAAACTGTTGACAAACTAAACAAAACACAAAACCCGTGAGCGAACGCTCACGGGTTTTGTTGTATATCGGGGGAGCTTGAGGGAGCTTGCCCTCCTCAAATTGGATAAACCGACTCCTTTTTAGTTAAAAATGTTCGCCATTTTCGTAATAATCGGATTTTTCTAAATTTATAAAAATAACATCTACAGTTTCAATTTCTGCAAATTTCAACCTTTTTGTACGCAAAACCCCGTCGGTAATTATTTTTGCGACAGCATTTTTCACTTCCTGACCACGGTCAAACCATTCGACGTGGACAAAAACTGTATCTTTCAACAACTCGCCATTGCAAAACAAATTTCCATCTCCCATTGCGCCCACCGAAAAGGTCAGCCAGTCGGTGGGGCATTCGATGACCGTTGCTAAATCTTCTGACAATTCAGCGGACAAGGCTTTAACCCTTGGAATTTCCAAACCGCTAATTCTAATATGTGGCATAATTTTCCTCCGTTTTATAGCTGTTTGACCAAACTTTGGCATTCCTCAAGCAATTTTTTAGCTAAATCAAACTTTTTATCCAAGATTGCTTTTTCCAATTTATTCACTTCAAGAGTGAATTTTTCCTGAATTTGCAAATAATCTTTGTCAAAATGTTTTTTATAAATCATTTGTCTAAATTTGCGGTTACTCATTCTTCGGACGGTTTTATTTTCAGCAAAAAGGACATAATCCATGCAGTTTGCAATGAAATAAAAATCATGAGAAACCATTAAAACTGTGCCTTTAAAGGCTTTTATTGCATTTTCAAGTGCAATTTGTGAATAAATATCCAAATGGCTTGAGGGTTCATCTAAGATTAAAATATCAGTTTTTTGACTGCCGATTTTAGCCATTTGCAAGGTGTTTTTCTCGCCACCTGAAAGGCTTGAAATTTTATCACCGAGCATGTCATGGGCAAAGCCAAAATCTGCTAAATAATTTTCAATATGCTCGCAACTTTCAAATCCAAGCTCAAAAAATTCCTCAAAAATGGTGTTTTCATCATTCAAAGTTTCGTTTTGAGCCTGTGACAAATAGCAAATTTTCACACTGCTATCGACAAAAATCGCAGGGTTTTCATTCTTCACAATCTGCCTTAAAAGGGAGGTTTTGCCTGTGCCATTAGCCCCGATTAAAGCAACTTTTTCGCCGTGTTTAATTTCGAAATTTACATTTTCTAAGATGAGTTCTTCGAAACTCAGCTCGAAGTTATTAGATGATATTACAATATCTTCAGAAGCTTCTCTATCAGAATTTAAGAACTTATATTGAGGTGTATTTATATAAATAAATGGCTCTTTTACCTGTCTCGCTTCAAGTCTCGCTTGCAAAGTAACTCGGGCTTTTAGTGCTCGACCGTGGACAGATTCTGCGGTTAAAGTTGCGATTTCTCGTAGATTTTCGATTAATTTCGCATTTCTTTCGATTTCTTCGGTGTCAGATTGTGCCATTTCTTGAAGCTCGATTTTTCTCTCCAACAAATATAAATTATACTCATTATACTTACCATCGAACTGCGTTACACTTCGGTTTTCAAGGTGGATTATTTTATTAAAACACTGATTTAAAAGGTATCTATTGTGAGTTATTACAAGAAGTGTTCCTTTATGGCTATTAATCAAATTTTTGAGTGAATGAAGGTTTTCAAAGTCCAAAAATGCGTCAGGCTCGTCCATGATTAGGAGGTCTTGACCCGAAATCATTTCACGAATTAACTGCACTAATTTAAACTCACCACCGCTGAGTTTTGAAATTTCCAAATCTCTCTGAGCGCCCAAATTTGAAAGGTTCAATTTTTTCATAATCAGGCTTTCGTAAGCGTCGCCACCAAGAGATTCGAACTCGTCGAGGGCGTTTTGATACTCCTCCATCACAGCATCCAAATCATCACAATCTGCCATTTTCTCACAAAGATTGTCAATTTTTTGCTGGATATTTAGAAAGTTCTGGGATATATAGTCAAAAACTGTCACATCTTCATCGGTTCTCTCATAAAACTGACCTGTGAATCCGATTTTGCACTCAGGGTCAACGGTCAATTTTCCGTCAAACAGATAGCGATTTCTGCCTGTCATAATGTTAATCAGCGTCGTTTTTCCGCTTCCGCTCGTGCCGATTAGGGCGCAATGTTCACCTTTTTCGATGCTCAAAGACACATTATCATACAAGTCTTTGTTTGGGTATGAAAAGGATAAATTTTCTAAAGTAATCATGGTATTGCCTTTCAAATTGTTATGGGGTTTGTTTAATTGGCTTATTTTTCGTGGGACAATTCGTCTGTATTGCACTAAATTTACACGCATTTTTGCATTTCATACAGCGAATACACTCAAAGCTGTTTGGGGATTTATTTACAGGAATATCCATCGGACAAGTTTTTTGACATGCGGAGCAGTTTGTGCATTTGTTTTTATCCACGCTAAATCTGAACATTGCGATGGGATTAAAAAGCCCGTAAACTGCACCCAATGGGCATAAATATCTGCAAAATGGTCGGTAAACTATTACAGAAAGCAGGCAAATTACCACCAAAATTGTAACTTTCCAAGCAAACAAAAAACCTAAAGTTTGTTGTAAAATTGGGTTTGTTGAAATTAGTGGAATTCCGCCGAAAAGCGTTCCCGATGGGCAGATATATGAGCAAAACCAAGGACTGCCTTGCCCAACTATGTCCAGCACAAACATGGGTAAAATTAGCACAAAAACTAGGAAAATAAGGTATTTTAAAAACTTTAAGTACTTATCTAGCGGTAATTTTCTGAGTTTTTTTGGAAAAGGAATTTTATGTAACAAGTCCTGAACCAGCCCAAAAGGACATAGCCAACCACAAATTAATCTGCCCAAAAATGCCCCAAAAACCAGAAACATACCGACAATATAAAAGGAAAAATCATAGCTTCTGCTGTTGATAACTGCCTGAAACGCACCAATCGGGCAAGAGCCGACAGCCCCCGGACATGAATAGCAATTCAGCCCTGGAAGGCAAGCGTATTTCAGGCTTCCTGTGTAAATTTTCCCGTTGAAAAATCCGACAAAATTCGAGTTTGTTACAGCCGTGAAACCAAGTTGCACGGCTGTTCTTATGTGATTTTTTATAAAATTAACCAAGTCCAATACACTCCAGACAAATATTTATCGCTTTTCGTATAACCGTTTCGTGTTCCGAACGAAAAACGCCTATAGTGATAAAACTTATGCCTACAATTGCCACAAAAATGGCTATTTTATTTTTCACGAGAAAACTCATTCCGAAACCTCGGCAAGAGTGCTCTCTATAGCTTCAATCCAGCCCGCTTTGTCCCTAGAACCGACGTAGGTCATGCCGACTTGTCTTCCCTCAGAATCGACAAAAAACGTGGTGGGAACTGCTGTTGTTTGGCTTAAAAGTGAGTTCATTTCTTCGGATGGAAGAATGTGGGTGTAGTGCGCTCCTGTGGAGTCGATAATGTCGACCGCAAGCTCTTTTTGAGTTTCGTCAACGTTTCCATCCATGCCCAAAACGTCAATTACAAGTCCGACAATTTGCACGCCGTTTTCTGCATATTCTGTCGAAAGCTCGCCTAAATGGGGCATTTCTTCTATGCAAGGTGGGCAATAAGTGCCCCAAATGTTGACCATTGTAATGTCATATTCTGCAAAAATATCCTGAGTTAAAGTCGTTCCATAAAGGTCTTGGGTTTCAAATTCACCCATAATTCCAGGGCCTTCCACTTCGGGGGCTTCAATATCCACGTCCTCAGCTTCGGCTTCAACAGGCGGTCTGCTTTCACGGACTTCGTCTTCGGAAGCTTCGCTTTCGTCTGATGAGCATGCTGAAAACAGCAGACTTAATGCTAAAATTGTGCTTAAAAGTAAAAATTTCTTATTCATATTATCCTCCGTTTCTAAAGTATAACTTATGAATTTTCTTGGGTTGCCTCTGCTTCTTTAGTTGTTTTTTTCTTTTTTGGAAGTGCAGGTTCGTTTCGTTTTTTGATGTCAGCACCGATTAATCTGTAAACTGTTGCGGTTAGTGGAACTGCGACCAGCATACCAATCATTCCGCCCAATCCACCGCCTATGGTGATAGATGCAAGTACCCAAATTCCGGGCAGTCCGATTGACGCACCGACAACACGAGGGTATATAATATTGCCTTCCAATTGTTGCAATACCAACAAAAATATTATGAAGAATAGAGCTTGAATTGGTGAAACTGTAAAAATTAGAAACGCACCAATACCACCGCCGATAAACGCACCAACAACAGGGATTAGGGCTGTGAAGCCTATCAAAGTGCCTATCATGGTTGCGTATGGGAAGCGGAAAACCAACATTCCGCCTATGCAAAGCAAGCCTAAAATGACCGCTTCTGTGCATTGTCCAACTATAAATTTATGGAAACAATCGTTCAAAACATCGACTACATAATGGATTTTTTTGCGAATTTTTTCCATAACATAGGTGTCTAAAACCGAATTAAGTTGACTACCCAATTTTTCTTTTCCACCGAGAATATAAATTGCAAAAATTGTGCTCAAAAGTAGGGACACGATAACGGAAACTATTGAACCAAGCAAGGTCACAACTGATGTCATAATATCGCTTATGCCACCCAAAAAGAAGCTTCCGACTGTTGATAAAATCGATTGCCAATCCATATTTTCAAGTGAAGCTAAAATTCCGCTTGTGTCAATAGTTTGCAAAATCGCTTCAATATCGACCTCATTTGCCTCTAAATATGCAATAAAACTGTCGATATATGGCGGAATTTCTGCAATTAACAATTCGCCAGCGTTAAGAAGCTCGGGTATAATTAGTTGAATAATCAACCAAACTATAGCGATAACAGAGCCAAAAGCGAGCAGTAAACTAATTCCACGTCTAACGCCTTTTTTTGGCAAAATCTTTTCTGTTAAAATTTTTCGTTCATAAAAACTCATGGGAATATTTACCACAAATGCCATTACAGCACCCAAAATTAAGGTGCTCGCCGCTGAGACTATCGCTGTGGCGACATTTGAAAGGGTTGACCAGTAAAAAATTAGCAAAAATAGCGTGAAAATTGTCGTTGCCGCACGAATACAGCTTCTCCATGTTAAATTATTCATTGACATCACCTTCCATCTTTTTATCTATACTTTTGGTATTTTTTTCATATTTTGACCTAGCACCCATGACTTCACGACCGCAACCTAAGCAACGGAGCTTGAAATCAGCACCAATCCTAAGCACTTCCCAGCGATTTGAACCGCAAGGGTGGCTTTTTTTCATATTTAAAACATCACCAACATTAATATCCAAAAATAATCCTCCGTTCATAGGGAATACTTAACTAATAAAAATATTTTAAGGGGGACAAAATTTATGGCACAAATTACCGCAAATTTTAACGACAGGGACTCAGCAAACCTCTCGCTCATGAGAATGAGAAGAAGTGGAATTGATTTTTATTTGATGGGCTTGACAAATCTCAATCCGCAGAATAATGAACTTTCAAATAATATAACCTATCCAATGTGTTTCGGTCTAAGCGGAAAAATGTCAACAGTAGGGCTAAATTCACTGAACAATCCCGAAAAAACTCAGATGAAATTGAGCGTAAAATCAGCACAAATCGAGAAAGCTTGGGATATTTTGCGTGAAACTGGGGCGACAGATATTCATTCGAAGAATTAGTAATTTTCCGACTTAATTTTCTCCCAATAAATCTTCGCCGCCTGCTCGGTTTTATTGTCGCCAAACTCGTAATATTTGGCATCGACAAGCAAATCGGGCAGGTATTGCTGTTTGACATATCGGTTTGGATATGCGTGAGGATATTTATAGCCCTGCTCACGCTCAAATCCTGTTCCGTCGGCATGGACATTTTGTAATTCTCTTGGAATTGCGCCTGTTTTTCCTGCTTTAACATCAGCCATAGCACTGTCAATTGCCATGTAGGCTGTATTGGATTTTGGTGCAGTTGCGAGCAAAACTGCCGCATTTGCAAGGGGAATTCTTGCCTCGGGTAAACCCAATTGCACCGCTGAATCGACGCAAGCTTTGACAATGGGAATTGCTTGTGGATAGGCAAGTGAAATGTCCTCGGCGGCGATTACCAAAAGCCGTCTGCATGGGGAAATTATGTCCCCAGCCTCCAAAAGTCTTGCTAGATAGTGGACAGCGGCATCAGGGTCAGAGCCACGAATTGACTTTTGCAAAGCAGACAGTAAATCATAATGGGCATCACCGTCGCGGTCATATCTCATGGCGCTTCTTTGGGTTAAATGTTTGGCGTCGTCAAGGGTTAAAATGATTTTTCCGTCAGCTCTATCGGCAACTCCAAATAAGAGTTCAACTGCGTTAATAGCTTTGCGGACATCTCCGCCTGAGCTCTGCGAAATGTGTCGAAAAACTCCGCTTTCAGCATCAATTTCAAGCTCTTCACGCTCCGCCAAAATGTTCATAGCACGCTCAACCGCTGGGAGGGTGTCCTCGGCGGTGACTTGCTTGAATTCAAAAACAGTGCTTCGGCTTAGTATAGCATTGAAAACGTAAAAATATGGGTTTTCTGTAGTTGAAGCAATGAGTGTAATTTTGCCGTTTTCTATAAATTCAAGCAGAGATTGTTGCTGTTTTTTGTTGAAATATTGAATTTCGTCCAAATATAAAAGCACACCTTCAGGAGTTAACATGGTGTCAAGTTCCTCAATTATAGCCTTAATATCCGCAATTCCTGCTGTTGTAGCGTTGAGTTTTCGCAGAGTTCTGTTGGTGCTTTTTGCAATAATTCTTGCGCAAGTGGTCTTTCCTGTGCCTGATGGTCCATAGAAAATCATATTAGGAATATTTCCGCTTTTTACTATTCGACGTAATAGTCCTTGTTCTCCTAAAATATGGCTTTGACCGACCATTTCGTCAAGTGTCTGCGGTCGAATTTCGTCGGCTAAGGGTCTGTACATAAGTTCAACCTCAATTAATCAGTATATAATGGATATTTTTTACAAAGTGCAATAGCACGAGTTTTAATTTCATCTTTTTTAGCGTCAAAATCACGAATTGCCATGAAAATAAGTTCGCCGACTTCTATCATATCCGCTTCGTTAAATCCACGGCTTGTGACCGCCGCAGAGCCTAAACGAACACCAGAAGTTTCTGCTGCGCTTGCTGGGTCATCAGGGATTTTGTTCTTATTTGTTGTGATATTGACCTGTTCTAGGCGTTTTTCAAGAGATTTTCCCGAAATTCCTTCACCACTTAAATCAAGCAAAACCAAGTGATTGTCAGTTCCGCCAGAAACAAGTTTAATGCCTTTTGAGAGAAGTGTGTCGGAAAGTGCCTTGGTATTTTTTACAATTTGTTCCGCATAAGTTTTAAACTCGGGCTTCATAGCCTCACCAAATGCAACAGCTTTTGCGGCGATAACATGCATCAAAGGCCCACCTTGTAGTCCAGGGAAAATTGCACTGTTGATTTTTTTTGCAATTGCTTCATCATTTGTCAAAATCAAACCACCACGAGGGCCACGCAAGGTTTTGTGAGTTGTGGAAGTTGTGACATGTGCGTAGGGGATAGGGTCAGCGTGAGCTTTACCTGCGATTAGCCCTGCGATATGAGCCATGTCGACCATTAAATATGCACCGACTTCATCGGCGATTTCACGGAAAAGTTTGAAGTCTATGCTACGTGGATAAGCCGAAGCGCCAGCAATTATCATTTTTGGTTTGTGCTCTTTTGCTAGTTTTCTGACATTTTCATAGTCAATAACACCAGTTTCGGGGTTAACTCCATATGAAACTATATTATATTGTTTGCCTGTAATATTCGCTGGACTGCGGGGGGTTAATTGACCGCCTGGCCCAA
>CAYJOS010000006.1:0-30395 GCA_964371875.1 uncultured Oscillospiraceae bacterium
AAAAAGTGAGCCGTCGGAGACCGTTTCTCCGTTTCTTTTCGTCGCAACGAAAATTATCCCCACCCCTCGAGCTCCCCTCTACCCCCCATTATCAAAATAAATTTCTAAATAATATATTAAGCTTTCGTAATTGCCTTGATAAAATTCTCTATTTATGGTATAACAGTATAATATGTAATATGTAAACTAAAATTGGAGGCAACATGAGGACGGATGTGCTTGGAGTTGGGTTTGACAGCATTGATATTGAAGAAGCTGTTGACCGTGCGCTTGTGATGATTGGCGACAGGAGCGGTGGCTATGTCGTAACCCCAAATCCCGAAATTGTTATGCTATGCCGTGAAAATTCTGCATTTGATAATGCGGTTAAAGGGGCAGAGCTTGTTTTGGCTGACGGGATTGGTGTGATATATGGAGCAAAAATTTTAAATAGACCTTTAAAATCAAAACTGCCTGGGATTGACTTTGCTCAGGCACTTATGGAAAAAATGGCAGAGCGAAATATGAGCGTTTACCTATTCGGCGCAAAACCGAATGTCGCCCAAAAAGCTGGGGAGAATTTGGCGAAAATGTTCCCTGGACTTGTAATTGCCGGCTCTGATGATGGCTATTTTACTGACGATACGTCTATAATAGAAAATATAAGAAATGCAAAGCCCGATTTGCTTTTGGTCTGCTTAGGCGCACCAAAACAGGAACTTTGGATGCAAAAAAACGCAGGCAAACTAAACACAGGCTTGATGGCTGGACTTGGCGGAAGCCTTGATGTGTTTGCTGGGGAAGTCAAGCGTGCGCCTGTCGCATTTCAAAAAATGGGCATGGAATGGTTTTACAGACTTCTAAAAGAACCAAAACGCATAAAACGTATGATAAAACTGCCTTTGTTTCTTGTCGCTGTTGTTGGGCAGAAGATGAAAGGACAGTAAAATGAGCGGAAAATTAGTCGTACTCGAGGGGATAGACGGAAGCGGAAAATCCACTCAATATAAAAAACTGAAAGAGCGTTTGACTGAGGAAAAATGTAATTTTGAAACCTTAGTTTTTCCAAGATACCACCACGATTCTTCATCGCTCGTAAGACTTTATCTTGGTGGAGAGTTTGGAAAAAAACCTGAAGATGTCAATGTTTTTGCCGCTTCTAGTTTTTATGCGGTGGATAGATTTGCTTCATACAAAACCGAATGGGGCACTTATTACGAAAACGGCGGTGCGGTTTTAAGCGATAGATACACCACCTCAAACGCTGTTCACCAAGGCGGAAAACTCTCCTACGCAGAGCGTGAAGCCTATTTCGACTGGCTTTATGATTTTGAATTAAACAAACTCGGCTTGCCTATGCCTACCAAGGTTTTATACATGGCGATAGATGCCGAAATTTCTATAAAACACATGCGTGAGCGTGAAAAACAGACCAACACCACAGCGGATATTCACGAAACTGCCGCCGACTATTTAAGGCAGTGTTCCGAAGCTGGGCTTCATGCCTGTGAATATTTTGGCTGGACTAAAATTGATTGCCTTGAAAATGGCGAAATGCGAACTATTGAGGGCATTCACGAAGATATTTATGATAATGTAATTAAAATTTTTAGGAGCTGAGGATATGGATAAAGTTGCACTAAGAAAAAAAGTAAGAGCAGACATCAGAAATATGGATCAAGATTACAGAAAAATTAGCGATGAGGGGATTTTTAATAATCTAATCTCACTTGCTGAATATAAAAAAGCTGAAAATATTTTTGCATATTTCAGCGTAAAAGGCGAAGCGGACACCATTGCTTTCATTCGTCGTGCTATGGACGACGGAAAAAATGTGTACTTACCCATAGTTTTGGGCGAGGGTATTATGGTTTTTGCAAAACCTGAGGGCGAACTCGTGGACGGCGATTTATATGGCATTCCCGAGCCGACCGAAAATTCAGAACGCCGTGAACCTAGCGATAGCGATATTATAATAGTGCCTGCACTGTGTTTTGACAGAAATTGCTATAGACTCGGGCAAGGTGGAGGCTATTACGACCGCTATTTAGAAAAACATGGAAAAGTTTTCACTGTTGGACTTTGCCGTGAAAAATTATTGATGGACGAAGTTCCAAGAGAAAGCCACGATTTTGGCGTTGATTGTGTTGTAACGGAAAAAGAGGTTTTCAAGGCATAGAAAAATCGAGGATTTTAAAAATCCCCGATTGAAAAATTCTATATCTATATAAAATATGTCTATAATTTAATGCTGATTAGCAGCAACCGTTGTTGTTTCCACAACCGTTAGCGAAGTTTCCGCCACAACCACAGCAGCAGCAAAGAAGAATGACGATTATGATGATCCAAAGGCATCCACAGTTATTTCCGTAAAACATAATAAGACCTTTCTCCGCACTTTAAAATTAAATTTTTATTGTACATTACAGCCATTTTTTCGGTTCGGTGCGGCGAACCTTGGCTTTAACTTTTGTTGACAAAGCTCGGCGCCTTTTGCCCTGTCTGAGCTATACTATGCTAAAAAAACGCAAGTCGTTACATTCAACTGAAAATCACTAAGGAGCAACTAAATGTCGGATAAAAACAAGGCTTTTAATGACTTTGATTGGGAAAACTTATTAAAACAAGAAAATGAAAAAGGTGAAGCGCCAAAAGCAACACCAAAAAATTCCCCAAAGCCCGAAGCCGAAAAACCCAAAACTGAAAAACCTAAAACTGAAAAACCACAAGCGCCAAAAACAGAAAAGAAAGCACCAACAGGCGCACCGCCTAAAAATGCTAGCCCTGTAAAACCGCCTGTTAAGCAAGCTCCAAAGCCTGCCGAAACAGCCGATAAACCTGTACCAGCCGAGCCGAAAGCTCCACCAAGACCAATTATACCTAAGCCAGCTCCCAAACCTGTTGAGGACTTGGAAATCGAGGAAGAAACCAGCGGTGAGCTTGACATAGGCGACGAGAGAGATTACATGCCCGTAAAATTCAGACGTGACGGAAAAGTCGGATGTCTGGGTGGGATTATGTACGGTGTTTTTGTAATCAGCCTCAGTATAATCTTAGCGGCACTTGCTTGGATGGGGGCGTCAGACGTTCTTGCATTGAACAAGCCCGAGATTACAGGCATGGTAACGCTACCCGAAGAAATTTTCACAGAGAAAGAAGTGGAAATTGAAAATGAAGACGGCACAACACAGCTTGTTTTGCTTCCTGCCGCCGACATGGACTATGTTGCCGAGCAACTTAAAAATGCAGGAATGATTGAATATGAGTTCTTATTTAAGCTATATTCTCAATTTTCCTCTGCTGATATTCAAATTGACCCTGGTACATTTGAACTAAGCACAGTTTTTGACTATCGTGCGATTATCAAAAAAATGACCACAGGAAGCCCCTCACAGGTCACAACAAAAATCACTTTCCCTGAGGGATATACAAACAAAGAAATGTTTGAACTCTTGGAAAAAAACAATATTTGTGATGTTGAAGAGCTTTATGAAGCGGCGGCAAATGACACGTTTAGTTATAACTTTATCGACGAAGCAAAGCTTGGCCAACCCGAAAGACTTGAAGGATTTTTGTTCCCAGACACCTATGAATTCTATGAGGGTGAAAATCCATATAGCGTTTTGAACAAAATGCTATACAACTTCTACTATAGATTTACAGCAGAAATGATAGATGAAGCGGCGGCGAAAGGCTTTACAGTCCACCAATTAATCACTATTGCGTCTATGATTGAAGAAGAAGCTGGCGACGACGACCACCAAAGAATTTCATCTGTAATTTATAACCGCCTAAATGCAGGTATGCCCTTGGAGCTTGATGCTACAATTCAGTACATGCTACCCGAGCGTGTTCCTGTTGTTTTGAACGAACATTTGGCGATTGACTCACCGTATAACACCTATATGTACTCAGGGCTTCCGCCAGCGCCGATTTCAAACCCTGGAATGGTTTCTATAAATGCGGCGCTCGACCCTGTAAGCACAGGTTACTATTACTATGCCCTTGAAGCAGGCACACGTACCCACCACTTCTTCTCGAATGCTGGTGACCATGCGGCGTTTGTTGCGACTCAAGACTATACTCAAGGTTAAAATTAAGGTAAAAATATGAATTTAAAAAGACCTGAACTACTTTCTCCGGCTGGAGATATGGAAAGACTGCAAATGGCTCTTCACTACGGAGCCGATGCAGTCTACCTCGCCGGAAAACAATATGGAATGAGAGCACCAGCAGGAAATTTTGACGAAGAACAACTTCGAACTGCGGCGAAAATGGTACACGACCGCTCTAAAAAAATGTATGTCACTTGCAACACAATTCCGCATGAAAATGAGCTTGAAAGCTTACCTGAATTTTTGGAACTTGTCGAAGATTGCGGAGCAGATGGCATAATTGCCGCTGACCTCGGTGTAATCGCAATGGTGAAAAAATACGCACCCAAAACTCCGCTACATTGCAGTACTCAAATGGGGATTATCAACAGTGCGGCGGCTTGTATGCTTCACGACATGGGTGCTTCTCGTGTTGTGCTTGCCCGTGAAACGACTATGGACGAAATTTGTCAAATCAGGGCGAAAATCCCCAAAGATTTGGAAATTGAAGCCTTTGTTCACGGCGCTATGTGCGTTTCCTTTTCTGGGAGATGCCTTCTGAGCAATTATATGACCGACAGGGACGCAAATCGTGGCGCTTGTGCCCAACCATGTCGCTGGAAATATTATATTGCCGAGGAAAAAAGACTAGCCGAGCCTTTGGAAATGTTTGAAAATTCTGAGGGTACTTATATCTTAAATTCCCGTGATATGTGCATGATAGAGCATGTGCCCGAGCTTATAAAGGCAGGGGTCAACAGCTTTAAAATCGAGGGCAGAATGAAGTCGTTTTACTATGCCGCAGCCTCGACTTATGCCTACAGAAACGCAATTGATATCGCCCTAAAAGGTGAAGAATTGCCACAAATTTGGAAAGACGAAGTCCAAAAAATCAGCCACAGACAGTATAGCACAGGCTTTTATTTTGGCTATCCTGGGCAATATTACAAGGACGCAATGTACTTTTTTGATGCGGAAGTTTGTGCTATTGTTGAGGAAAAAGCCGAAAATGGACTGTACAAATTAACCCAAAGAACCAAGTTTGCCACAGGCGACAAACTGGAAATTATCACGCCGAATTTAGAGCCAATTCAGTTCACAGCAGGCGAAATTTTCAGTAAAGACATGAAATTAATGGAAAATATGCCACATCCGATGATGGAATTTTATATGAAATTACCGGAAAGTGCGGAAAGATTATCCATTGTGCGAAAATTGACGAAAAGAGAAGAAATTTAAGGTTTACAGTGTAAAAAATCCCTGATTTCGTAAGCATAGTAAATAAAATTAGGAATTTTGCACAATGTCATTTTGCCCAAAAAATGAGATTTTTCAATGGTTTTATCAGCTTAGTTTGACAGTGTACAAAAATTATTCACAAAAAAACATGAAAAATCTATTGAAAAATGCCCGAAAAAAGTGTATTATGTAAAACGATAAAGAAATTGATACCATAATTCAGAGTTGGGGGACAGTAAATATGTCAAGTAGAATTTTCCAAAGTGGTATAGTACAAATGAAAGAAGCAACAGACAGATGTATCGGCATAGTCGATGCAGACGGCTTTGTTGTTGCATGTAGCGAACTTTCAATGATTGGCTCTCGTATTGAGGGCGTTTCAACCCTTGCAGAAACCAGCAAGGACAGACAGTTTACAACTGACATCAGAACTTTTAAATTACTGGGAAGCATAAACAACCAATATGACTATGCTGTTTTCGTCGATGGTGTTGACGAATTTGCACGTTGCATTTGTGTTTTAGCGGCTGTTGCTTTTGACGAAGCAAAGACAAGCTATGAAGAAAAACATAATATTGCAACTTTCGTTAAAAACATAATTTCTGACAATATTCTCCCAGGTGATGTTTATGTCAGAGCAAAAGAACTTCACTTTGAAACAGAACTTCCACGTGCCGTTTTCCTTGTCAGACAAAATGACAGACCAAATGTCACAGCGGTTGAAACTGTTCAAGCTATGTTTACAGACAAACAAAAAGATTTTGTCATTAATGTAAATGAAACAGATATCGTTGTCATCAAAGAGCTTAATGCTGTTTTAGAAGCACCTGAACTAAATGCCATTGCACAAGGTGTTGAAAAAGGTCTTGAAAAAGAACTTGGCGTTAAATGCACTATCGGTGTCGGCACTGTTGCTATGCACCTTCGTGAGCTTGCTGACAGATATAAAGAAGCACAAACAGCTATCGAAGTCGGCAAAGTTTTTGATACAGACAAAACTGTTATCAACTATGAAAATCTAGGAATTGGCAGAATTATCTACCAACTACCTATCACATTGTGCGAAATGTTCTTGTCTGAAGTTTTCAAGAAAAATCCTATTGAGTCACTAGACCAAGAAACTCTTGTGACTATTAGCAAGTTTTTTGAAAACAACCTTAACGTTTCAGAAACATCAAGAAAATTGTTCGTACACAGAAACACATTGGTGTACAGACTTGAAAAAATCAAAAAACTTACAGGGCTTGACCTTCGTGAGTTTGACCACGCTATCGTTTTCAAAGTCGCACTAATGGTAAAGAGATATCTTAATTCTCAAGGTGTGAAATTCTAAGCAAACCCTTAGTGATTTAAGAAAATCTCAAAAATAGGAGAAATGCTATGATTGATATAAAAAATGTAAGCATGGTCTATGATAGTGGTAATACCGTTGCGGTTGACGACCTCAGCCTTGAAATCAACGACGGGGAATTTGTTTTCCTTGTTGGCCCTTCGGGTAGCGGTAAAACAACTATTATAAAAATGCTCACAGGGGAAGTTGTTCCCAATGAGGGGACAATTGACGTAAATGGCTTCATCCTCACAAAGATGAAACGCAGAAAACTTCCAAAATTACGCCGTACTTTGGGCGTAATTTTCCAAGATTTCCGACTTATCGAAGATAAAACCGTATACGAAAATGTTGCCTTTGCAATGCATGTTGTCGGTAGCTCACGCAGAGAAATTGCAAAGCGTGTGCCCTATGTTTTGGAGCTTGTTGGACTTGAAGGACGTGAAAAACGTCTGCCAAGAGAGCTTTCAGGTGGTGAGCAACAGCGTGTTGCCATTGCTAGAGCCTTAGTAAATAACCCTCTAACAATAATCGCCGACGAGCCAACAGGTAACCTAGACCCTGCAAAAAGCCTTGAGCTTATGCTCTTGCTAGAGAAAATTAACGAATTGGGCACAACTGTTTTGATTGTTACCCACGAAAAAGAGCTAGTTAATACATTTTCAAAACGAGTAGTCACTCTCAGTGGCGGTAATATAGTCAGTGACGGAATGGGTGGGTATTTCGATCATGAAAATTAATAAAATTGGATACCTTATCGGACAAGGCTTTAAAAGCATTTTCACTCACAGTTTTATGTCATTTGCTTCAGTTACAATCATCACAGCCTGCCTTGTAATCATGGGTAGCTTTGCGCTACTTTCTATGAATATCGACGCAACTATTGAGGTGCTTGAAGAAGAAAATGACGTAACTGCATTCATCGACGAATCATGGACAGAAGAACAGGCGAGAGCTGTCGAACAGGAACTCTTAGCCATACCGAATATCACGGAAGTAGTTTTTGAAAGCCGTGATGAAGCTTTTGCAAGCTTTAGTGAAGACATGAACCCAGACCTTTTCAGTGATATTGAGTCCGATGTTTTAAGACACAGATATAAAATCACAATCGGTGACCTAACTTTGATGGAAGACACTAAAGCGGCTATTATGGCTGTTTCAGGCATTGCAAAAGTTAATGCTTACATCGAAGTTGCTCAGGCGTTTATAGCTGTTAGAAACGTTGTAAGTATCATTTCAATGCTTATTGTTGTTGTACTTGCCATTGTTTCGGTGTTTATCATGTCAAACACAATCAAACTTGCGTCTTTTGGACGCAGAGAAGAAATTGCAATCATGAAAATGGTCGGTGCGACAAATATGTTCATCCGTTTGCCATTTATCATTGAGGGTCTTTTCCTAGGACTCACAGGTGCAGTTATTGCCTTTTTCGCCGAATGGGGACTATATATTTTCGTTACAGAAAATGTGTTGCAAGGCGTAGTTGCTAACCTAATCGAAGTTATTCCTTTTGAAACACTTATGTACCCTGTTTTGGGTGTATTCCTTGGCGTTGGAGTAGTTGTAGGTACTTTTGGTGGTGTTAACGCAATCAGAAACTATCTAAAAGTTTAACCTTAAGGAGAAAACAATGCGAAACAAAAAATTTGTACAAAGAGTATGCCTCTTTCTTGCTATATTAATGGTATTATCAGTGCTGATTTCAGTACTTGCCAGCGTAGGCGCATTAGGAGTGAGTCAATCTGAGATTGACTCACTCGAAGAGGAAAAAGCAGCGATTGCAGAGCTTAAAGAAGGCGTAAGCTCTACAATCGCAAACCTCGAAGCACAGCAAGCGACTGTCCTTGAAACCAAGGCGGCGCTTGACGAAAAAAACGAACTTGCTCGCCAAGAAATCGAGCTTATTAACGAGCAAATTGCCCTCTATGACGATATGATTGCCGAAAAAGAAATTGAACTTGAAGAGGCAATCGCACTTGAAGAATATCAAAAAGAGCGTTTTCGCTCAAGACTGCGTGAGATGGAAGAAAACTCAGAGATGAGCTATGTCGTTTTTGCCATGCAAGCCGACGGTTTTTCCGATTTGCTCACAAGGGTTGACAATGTCACCGAAATTATAGAGTCCGATGCGGCTCTCGAAGCAAAATACATAGCGGCACGTGAAGAAGTTCAAACGGTTAAAGCCGAGTATGAAATAATTCAAGCCGACCAACTTTTAAAGCGTGAAGAACTGGAAGCCAGAAAAGCGCAACTTGAAATCGAAATTGCGGAAGCTGCGGAAACAATTGCACAGCTTCAAGAAGATATTGACAAATTTAAAGCCGAATATGAAGCCAACGAAGCGGCTATTTGGGCACTACAATCTCAGATTAATGAGATGACCGAAGAGTTTAACAGACAGCAAGAAGAGGCAAAACAGCAAGGTCAAACCGTTGTTGTCGGAACAGGAAGCCTTGGCTGGCCAACTCCCGGTTCTACTTTGGTAACAAGCCCATTCGGCTGGAGAATTCACCCAATTTTCCAAACTGAAAAATACCATTCAGGCATTGACGTGGCGGCGAATGAGGGAACTCCGATTTATGCGGCAGACAGCGGAACAGTTCAAACGGCTGTTTACAGCTCATCATACGGCAACTATGTCGTTATAAACCACGGTAATACATACACCACCTTGTATGCACACATGTCCTCTATGGCTGTGTCACAGGGTCAAACTGTAAACAAAGGTGATGTAATCGGCTATGTTGGTTCAACTGGTTGGTCAACAGGACCACACCTTCACTATGAAATAAGCTACGGCGGAGCAAATATCGACCCTGAAGCTTATTACGGAAACTTGACAGTGGCTTATTAATTACAAATTGATATCCTCCAAGGTCAATCCTTGGAGGATATAATTATAAATAGTGAATAGCTCGGAATTTGAGGGAAATAATTGTATTATGCAAATTTTTAGCGTTTGACTATTGTTGAGGTATTCCAATTATGGATATGAACGAAAAATTGAAATTTCCCAAAACCCTAATCACGGTTTTGATTACAATAATTGCAACTTTATTAATATGCGTTTTAGCTCTTGCATATTTTTTAGGTGGATTTAATAATTTTATTCAAGTTACAAAATTCGCCCAAACCCTCGGAATTATCGAAACCGCTTATGTCGGTGACTCCGATCTTGATGAGGTGACGGACGATGCAATTTCGGCGGCGGTTTATAGCCTTGACGACAAGTGGAGCTATTATATGACCGCTGAGGAGTATGACGCATATCAGCTCCGAGCGTCGAATACTTATAGGGGTATAGGTGTGACAGTCAGCCAAGCGGAGCTCGGCTTTAATGTCAAAACAGTTTCGCAGGAAACGCCTGCTTTTGTTGCTGGAATTGTCGCAGGAGATATATTAACCGAAATCGACGGCGAAAGCCTAGTCGGCTGGCAAACAGCAGAACTTCAAACAAGAATTTCAGACTATGACGATGAGGAATTTACCCTCACTGTTTTGAGTGAAAACGGCGAAACAAAAGAGCTTATTTTAAGCACAACAGAGGTTGAAACCATACCAATTGAGTATGAACTCATAGGCGATGTTGGCTATATAAAAATGATAAATTTCCGCACAGGACTTGCAGAGCAAACCATAGCTGCGATTGAAGAATTGCGTGAGCAAGGTGCGAAGGCTATAATCTTTGATGTCAGATATAACGGCGGTGGTTACGTCCATGAAATGACGGATTTGCTTGACTATTTGCTCCCTGAGGGAACAATTTTCGAGAGCGTAAGCCGTGAGGGTGGCTCTGATATTACAGAGTCGGACGCTGAATTTTTGGACATGCCCATGGCGGTGCTAGTAAACGCAGAAAGCCACAGTGCCGCAGAACTTTTTGCAAAACAATTGAGTGAATATGACGCCGCAACCATAGTCGGAGTTCCGACAACGGGAAAAGGCAGAAGTCAAATTAACATTCCGCTAATTGATGGAAGCGTACTTCATATTTCAACTCAAAGATACCTCACTTCTGAGGGCTTAGACCTGTCAGAAGAGGGCGGAATGATACCTGATGTTGTCGTTGAAATATCAGACGAAGAATTGGCAGAACTTTACTACGGACTATTAACAACAGAGGACGACAAACAGCTCCAAGCGGCGCTTGAGTTGTTTTAAAGGAGAACAGATGAAAAGAAAAAAGCTGATAACGGGACTTGTGACAGTTGGAATTTTGGGTAGTATGCTCTTCACGCTTTCAATTGGCGGTTTGAGCGTAACTCAATATGAAATCGACCAACTTGAAGCGCAAAAAGACCAAATTGCCGCCGATAAAGAAGCACTTGCGGGCGAACTTTCTGTCATGCAGACGGAGCAATCTGAGCTTATGGCACAAAAGGCGATTTTAGACCAACAAAATGAACTCACTCGTCAAGAAATTGTTTTAATCGACGAGCAAATTGTGTTATATGATGGTTTGATAGCCGAAAAAGAAGTAGAGCTTGAAGATGCAATTGAGCTTGAAGAATATCAAAAAGAGCGTTTGCGTGAGAGAATACGCAACATGGAAGAAAATGGTGATATGGCATATGTCGAAGTTATACTTGAAGCGACAAGCTTTTCGAGTTTGCTAACACGCATGGACGATATTTCCGAAATTGTTGAATATGACGATGCCCTAGAGAAAAAATACATAGCGGCACGTGAAGAAACCGAGGCGACTAAGGCTGAATATGAAGAAATTCAAGAAGGTCAGCTTATAAAAAAAGACGAGCTTGAAGTTGCTAAGGCAAAACTTGAAGCAGATGTTGCGGCGTCTATTGTAGTTATCCAACAGCTTGAAGCTGAAATCGGAACTCGTCAATCAGAATACGATGCTTTTTACGCCGAGCAAGCGGCACTTGAAACAGAAATTGCAGAAATGCTAGCCGAGCTTGAAGAACAACGCAAAGCGGCAGAAGAAGCGGCGGCAAACGGCACAGGCTCAGGTGCTTATATAGGCGGAACAGGGACATATATCTGGCCACTTCCCGGTTATTCACCTGGTAGCGCTTACGGTTGGCGTATTCACCCAATTTATGGATATGAAAAGTTCCATAATGGCGAGGACGTCGGTGCTCCCTCGGGAACGCCTATTTTGGCGGCAGACTCTGGAACGGTTATGATGGCGACATATAACGGCGGTTACGGCAACTATGTCATGATAGACCACGGCGGTGGACAGGGAACAGGCTATGCCCATATGACATCTTTTGCGGTTTCGGCTGGACAAACAGTAACCCAAGGTCAAGTTATTGGCTACGTTGGTTCGACAGGACTTTCCACAGGACCACACCTTCATTACGAAACATATGTAAATGGTGCGGCGGTTGATCCGAAGCAATATTATAACTTTGGATAAGAATGACTGCGATGAAACACTGATTGAGATATCTTGCAAACTTCGGTTTGCGCTAAAATGATAGGGGGTTTCGTCTGTTGCGACAGCCGATTTAGGGCTTTGCCCTAAAAACCCACGATTTTTTGAAAAAAATCGAGTAAAACTTTTATATTAGGACACTCGATTGATTTTTGAACTTAATCAGAAATTTAACCCTCTTTCTGCTTGACATAGTGAGTGGAAACACATATAATATAAGGCAATTGAAATTTTAAAATAATACTCTTGCCGTAAGGCAAGAGTTGTAATTTAAGGAGAGTAACATGGCAGACGGAAGATTTAAGATGAGTCAAGAACGTTTAGAGGAGCTTAAGAAAGAGCTTTTCTACATGCAAACTACTAGAGAAAAAGAAGTTGCAGAGCAAATTAAAGAGGCTAGAAGCTTCGGCGATTTGTCTGAAAATAGTGAATATGATGAGGCAAAAACAGAACAAGGCAAACTATACTCTCGCATTGCTGAAGTTCAAAATTTGATTGATAATGCAGAAATTATCGAAAAAAGCCATGAGCAAGGCAAAGTTGTCATCGGTAGCACAGTTAAAATCGAAGATACAGAATTTAAAGAAATCGAAGAATACACAATTGTTGGTTCTCAAGAAGCAGACCCCATGAAGGGCAGAATTTCTGATGATAGCCCATTCGGACGTGCGTTGATGGACAGAGTTATCGGCGATATCGTTTCTGTCGAAGCGCCTATGGGAACACTACAATTTAAAGTATTGGAAATAGAAAACAGCTAAAAGGGATTGGAGCAAAATATGAGCGAAGAAAATATTGAATTACAGACTGAAAAAGAACTGTCTGAAATTTTACAAATAAGAAGAGATAAGCTTGCAAAGCTAAAGGAAGAAAATCGTGACCCCTATGAGGTTACAAAATTCGACCGCACAGCTTACAGCATGGATATCAAAGATAATTTTGAAGAATACGAAGAAAAAGATGTCGTAATCGCAGGTAGAATTATGTCAAAACGTGACATGGGCAAGGCATTTTTTGCCGATGTTCAAGACGGAAAAGGCAGAATTCAAGTTTACGTTAAAGTCAACGACCTTGGCGAAGAAGCATTTAACGAGTTCAAAAAATGGGATATCGGCGACATTGTCGGCGTTGAAGGTTATGCGTTTAGAACAAAACGTGGCGAAATTTCTGTTCACTGCAAAAAAATTAGCCTACTTTCAAAATCACTACTACCACTACCCGAAAAATTCCACGGTTTAACTGATATTGAAACAAGATATAGACAAAGATATGTTGACCTTATCATGAACCCTGATGTAAGAAAAACTTTTGAAACAAGAAGCCGTTTTGTTTCTTACCTTAGAAGTTTTCTGGACAATAAAGGCTTTTTGGAAGTTGAAACACCTATCTTGAACACAATTTCAGGTGGTGCAACTGCAAGACCATTTATTACACATCACAACACACTAAACCTCGATATGTACATGCGTATTGCGACCGAACTTCACCTAAAACGTCTTGTTGTCGGTGGCATGGAGCGTGTTTACGAAATCGGAAGACTTTTCCGTAACGAGGGCATGGACACAAAGCACAATCCAGAATTTACAACTGTTGAAATCTATCAAGCTTACACAGATTATGTCGGCATGATGGAGCTTGTTGAGGAATTTTTGTCAACAGCAGCAGACAAAATTTTGGGCACATATAAAGTCACTTGGCAAGGTGAGGAAATTGACCTTTCACCAGGCTGGGATAAAATGACAATGGCTGAGTCTGTTAAAAAATATGTCGGAATTGACTTCATGGCAATAGACTCAGACGAAGAAGCTGTTGCAGCGGCAAAGGCTGCAGGCGTTAATATGGACGGCTGTGAACCCACTTGGGGATATGCTGTTTACGAATGTTTTGACCAAAAAGTTGAAGCACAACTTGTGCAACCTACATTTATTACTATGCACCCTGTTGACGTTTCTCCGCTTGCAAAACGTTGCGCTGACGACCACAGACTAACAGAGCGTTTTGAGCTTTTCATTTGCCGTAGTGAAATGGCGAATGCGTTCTCAGAGCTTAATGACCCAATCGACCAAAAAGGTCGCTTTGAAAAGCAAGTTGAGCTTCGTGCAAAAGGTGACGAAGAAGCTGGCATGATGGATGATGATTTCATCACAGCTCTTGAATATGGCTTGCCACCAACAGGCGGTATCGGCATCGGTATCGACCGTTGTGTCATGCTATTTACAGAAAGTTCATCTATCAGAGATGTAATTTTGTTCCCAACAATGAAACCAATAGACTAAACTTTTGGCTGTGACAGGCTTTAAATCTGTCACAGCCTTGACCACGTTATCACATTGCGAATAATTTTTAATTTGTGGGTGAGGAAATGGAATATATAAGTTCTAGAAAAAACCAATTTATTCAGCATTTAAGACAGCTCACGTCAAGTGCTTCTGAGAGAAACAAAAACCGTGAGTTTGTGCTTGACAGTGAAAAATTACTTAAAGAGGCTCTGCAAAATTCGGTGAAAGTTAAGTCGGTATTTTGGCGACAAAAACCGCAATTTGAACTTCCACCAGAGATAGACGAATATGCCCTGCCTGAGGAACTTTTTCAATATGTTTCACCGCTGAAAGAGAGCAAAGGTCCGATTTTTATAGCGGAAATGCCCGAAAAACGTGAAATTTCGGGAGATAAGATAATAATTCTCGAAAATTTACAAGACCCTGGAAATGTGGGAACAATTGTCAGAACCGCAAATGCCATGAGTTTTGACGCTGTGATTTTGGTGGGCGAATGTGCAGATATTTACAACCCCAAAACCGTCAGAGCGACCATGGGTGCGATTTTTAGGCAACATGTGGTTTCGACAAATTTAGACGGTTTAAAAGAGATTTTAAGCGAAAAAAACCTCTCACTTTGTGGTGCGGCATTATCGGACAGGGCGATGAATATTCAGTCAGTAAACCTTGAAAAATGTGCAGTTGCAATCGGTAGCGAGGGCAAGGGACTTTCGGCGAAAATGCTCGAAATGTGCGATTTAGAAGTTATAATTCCGATGGCAGAGGGGAGCGAATCCCTAAACGCCGCTATCGCCGCATCTATCGTGATGTGGGAGAGGAAAAGGAGTGATTTTTCGTGTTAAAATATTGGACATGGCTTTCGTGTTTAACAAGTCTTCGACCAAAAGCGAAAAATCTTGCTTATGAATATTTTGAGAGCATAGAGGAATTATTTTTCGCTGACGAAGATATGCTAAAGCAAATCGAGGGTTTAACCCCTAGAGAAATTTCCCTATTAGCGGATAAAAAGCTTGAAAATGCAATAAAAACACTCGATTTTTGTGCAAATAATGACATAAAAATTTTGACAATTAAAGACAGCCTTTACCCTAGCAGACTGAAAAATATCTACGACCCACCTTTGGTTTTGTATATTTTAGGAAACTTGCCTGACATCGACGAAGAGGTGGCAATAGGCATAGTCGGAACAAGAAAAGCCACGCCTTACGGGCTGAAAATGGCGACAAATTTGGGCTATGAAATCACCCGTGGCGGTGGATTTATCATAAGCGGACTCGCCGAGGGGATTGACTCGGCAGGTGCGATGGGCGCACTCCGTGCAAGCGGAAAATGTGTGGGCGTTTTGGGTACTGGAATTAATGAAGTTTACCCAAGATTTAACGGCAGACTTTTTGAAGATGTCCGAAATTTAGGGGCAATTATCAGCGAATATCCGCCAAATGCACCATATCAGCCGTCGAATTTCCCTGTCAGAAATAGGATAATAAGTGGACTTTCTGTCGGCGTTTTGGTTATCGAAGCCCCAGCAAAAAGCGGAGCTTTAATCACCGCCGAGCGAGCTATGGAACAGGGACGAGATGTTTTTGTCGTGCCGGGAAATGTCGATGCACCGAACAGTGCAGGCTCGAATTTGCTACTGCGTGATTTTGCAAAACCTGTTATGTCGGGAAATGACATTTTATGCGAATATGAAGGACTTTACCCGCACAGGATGAAGGCTTACGGAAGAAAAACCGAAGTCGAAATTCCACAATACAGGGATGCCGATGAGCAAAAAAGTTCAAAAAGTGGCGGTAAAAAGAGGAAAAAGTCCAGCGAAAACGAAAAAGACATTGACAACAGCTCCGAAGTGGAATATATTGACCTTAAAGAGCAACTCAAAGATTTGAGTGAAAAACAGCTCGAAATTGTAAGAATTTTGTCTGACGGCGAAAAATATGCCGATGAAATTATAGAAATAACTGGAATTTCTGCGTCTGATGTGATGAGTGAACTCACTATGCTCGAAATTTTGGGCATAATCACCTCAGAAGGCTTTAATAAATATAGGATAAACTTTAAACAAATATAGCAACATTAAAATGAAACGAGGAACGCTACATGGCGAAAGCTAAGACTAATCTGGTAATAGTCGAATCGCCCGCAAAAGCTAGGACGATAGAGAAATATTTAGGGACGGATTTCCATGTTGTCGCATCTATGGGACACTTGAGAGATTTGCCCAAAAGTAAAATCGGGGTGGACTTTGAAAATGGTTTTGAACCTGATTATATCGCTGTTAAAGGCAGAGAAGACATAATTTCTGAACTGAAGAAAAAAGCAAAATCGGCTGAAACCGTCTATCTCGCAACTGACCCTGACCGTGAGGGAGAGGCGATTTCTTGGCACTTAAAAGAGCTTTTGAAGCTTACAGATGACAAGGCTAGACGTGTTACATTTAATGAAATTACAAAAAATGTCGTGCGTGAAAGCATTGAAAATCCTAGGGATATTGACCAAGATTTGGTTGACGCACAGCAAGCAAGACGCATTTTAGACAGAATTGTTGGCTATAAACTAAGCCCACTGCTCTGGAGAAAAGTTAAGCGTGGTTTGTCCGCTGGGCGTGTTCAGTCTGTCGCAACTCGTATGGTTGTTGATAGGGAAAATGAGATTAAAAAGTTCGTTCCTGAAGAATATTGGCACTTAGACGCTGTTTTAAAACGCTCTGGTGGCAAGGGCGAATTTACTGCTCGCTATCACGGCACAACCGAAAAGAAAATGGAGCTTCACAGCGAAGCGGAAGTTTTAGAAGTTGAAGAAGCAGTATTAAAAAATGCGTTTGAAATTCACTCAGTAAAGCGTGGAGAAAAACAACGCTCACCTTCTCCACCCTTTATAACTTCAACCTTGCAACAGGAAGCTTCTCGCCGTTTGGGAATGACTCCCAGACGTGCAATGTCCATAGCTCAACAGCTCTATGAAGGTGTTGACATTGCAGGTGAGGGCACAGTCGGTCTTATCACATACATGAGAACCGACTCACTTCGTTTGTCCGAAGATGCCCTAAGTGCAGCGGCGGATTTTATCACAGGAAGATACGGAAAAGAGTATTACTACGGCAAACCTCGCCGTTTTAAAGGCAAAAGCGGAGCACAAGATGCCCACGAAGCTATACGCCCCAGCTTTGTCACTTTAACGCCTGAAATTGTAAAAAAAGACCTCACAAGTGAGCAATATAGACTATATAGACTCATTTGGGGAAGATTTACAGCCAGCCAGATGGCAAATGCGATTTATGACAATCTAGTCATTGACGTTAAATCCGATAAATACATTTTTAGAGCGAATAACTCAGAGCTTAAATTTGCAGGTTATACCGCAGTTTATGAAGAGAGCAAAGACGAAGAGTCAGACGAAGTTAAAAAGCGTTTGCCAGACCTAAAAGAGGGCGAAAAATGCGATTTGGAAAAGCTACTTAAAGAGCAATTGTTCACAAATCCACCCTCGCGCTATACAGAAGCGACGCTTATCCGTGCGATGGAAGAAAAAGGTATAGGAAGACCGAGTACCTATGCGCCAACAATTTCGACCATAACCGCCCGTGAATATGTAGTCAAAGAGGGAAAACACCTCAGACCAACAGCGCTTGGCGAAGTCGTCACAGGGCTGATGGAAGAGCGTTTTTCCAACATTGTTGACCTCAAATTCACCGCAAAAATGGAAGAAGATTTGGACGAAGTCGAAGGCGGAAAAATCGAATGGAAAAATCTGCTTGCAAATTTCTATGAGGGATTTGATGCCTCTTTGGAGGAAGCGGAAAAAGCTCTTGAGGGCGTTCACCTCAAAGTTCCGGACGAATTTTCTGACGAAATTTGCGATAAATGCGGAAAAACCATGGTGTTTAAAAGCGGAAAATTCGGTAGATTTTTGGCTTGCCCAGGTTTTCCCGATTGCGATTTCACCAAACCTATAGTTGTTGAAATGCCCGGTAAATGCCCAAAATGTACAGGTAGAATTTTAAAACGTACCTCTAAAAAAGGTTACACATATTACGCCTGCGAAAAAGGTGCTGAATGTGGATTTATGACTTGGGACGTGCCCACAAAGGACAACTGCCCAGAGTGCGGAAAAACCATGTTCAAGCTCTCAGGTCGTGGACAGAAAAAGCCTTTCTGTGCAAACGAAGAGTGCTCGGCTTTCTTGCCTGAGGACAAGAGAGGCTATAAACGCAAGGCGAAAAAAGACGAAAATTCTGAGGAAAAAACGGAAAATTCAGCCGAAAAAACCGAGGAAAAAGTAGAAGAAAAACCCAAAAAGAGAGCCCCAAGAAAAACTAAGGCTAAGGAATAAGGAGGACGGTTTATGGATTTTGTAACAGTAATCGGAGCAGGTCTTGCAGGCTGTGAATGCGCTTGGCAACTCGCTGAAAAAGGAATAAAAGTTAAATTATATGAGATGAAACCCACAAAAATGACTCCTGCACATATTTCCGAATATTTTGCGGAACTCGTCTGCTCAAACTCACTAAGAAGTGATGAACTTGCAAACGCTGTCGGACTTTTGAAAGAAGAACTTCGCCGTTTAAACTCACTCATCATGATTTCAGCGGACAAAAACCGTGTCGCAGCTGGTGGTGCGCTTGCTGTTGACCGTGAGGGTTTTGCAAAAACTATCACAGAAATGATAAATGACCACGTAAATATTGAAGTTATTTTAGAGGAATTGACCGAAATTCCAGAGGGGGAAGTTGTAATCGCAACAGGGCCTCTAACTTCTGAGGGCATGGCGGACACAATTGTCAAGCTCTTCCCAGACACAGAAAGTTTGAGCTTTTTCGACGCTGCCGCTCCAATTGTCACCGTTTCGAGCATAGACATGGACAACGCTTTCTACGCTTCAAGATACGACAAGGGCACAGCGGATTATATCAACTGCCCCATGACAAAAGACGAATATTTGGCGTTTTGGAGCGAGCTTACTAAGGCTAGATGCGCCGAAGGTCATGGCGATATTGACAAGGACGTTTTCGAGGGCTGTATGCCTGTTGAAGTCATGGCAAGACGTGGCGAGGACACTCTCCGCTATGGCCCACTAAAGCCTGTTGGACTGGTTGACCCACGCACTGGCGCGGAAAATTACGCAGTTGTTCAGCTTCGTATGGATAATGCCGAAGGCACATTATACAATCTTGTCGGCTTCCAAACTCACCTTGCTTTCGGTGAGCAAAAGAGAGTTTTTTCTATGATTCCTGCTCTAAAAGATGCAGAATTTGTCAGATATGGCGTTATGCACAGGAATACTTATATAAATTCACCTAAATTGCTTGACAGATATTACCGCCTAAAAGCCGACACACGCATTGCTTTTGCAGGACAAATGACAGGCGTTGAGGGCTATGTGGAGTCCACCGCTTCGGGTATGCTTGTCGGGCTTGAACTAGCTAGAAGACTTCAAGGCAAAGAGCCAATTAATTTCCCAAAAGAAACCGCAATCGGCTCACTCGGACTGTACATTTCCGAGGGTTCTGTCGGTGAATTCCAGCCAATGAATGTCAATTTTGGCATAATCGAACCTCTTGGATATAGAGTAAAAGGTAAGCGTAATAAGAATTTTGAAATTTCAAAACGTGCGCTTGAAATTCTCGAAAACTTGACAAAAGAGGCTGAGGAAAATGAAGATAATAATTGACGTTATGGGTGGCGACAATGCCCCCTCAGCTCCGATTAATGGCGCTTTAGACGCACAAAAAGAGTTTGGAGTTGACCTTATTTTAGTCGGCGACCAAACCGCAATCGAAGCTTGTTTAAAAGAGAGAAATGCTGTTGCCGACGGCGAAAAAATCAAAATTGTCCACACAACTGAAGTTGTCGAAATTTGCGACGACCCCACCTTGGCTGTGCGAAATAAAAAAGATTCATCTATGACAGTTGCCCTCAAAATGCTCGAAAGTGGCGAGGGCGATGCGACAATTTCCGCAGGTAGCACAGGCGCACTTTTGACCGGTGCAACGCTGATTGCAAAGCGAATTCGTGGAGTTCGCCGTGCGGCGCTTGCCCCTGTTGTGCCGACTAGCGGAAAGGGGCTTTTGCTCATTGATGCAGGGTCTAATGCCGAGTGTACGACTGAATATCTGTTGCAATTTGCGTTCATGGGATCTTTTTACGCTAAAAAAATTATGGGCATAGAAAACCCAAGAGTTGCCCAGTTAAACATAGGCTCAGAGCCAACTAAAGGCACTGCCGACAAAATCGAAGCATACCAAGTTTTGAAAGAAGCATCTGACGCAGGTCACTTCAATTTTGTTGGAAATATTGAGGGACACGAGGCGATTTTGGGCGGCTGTGATGTGTTGGTTGCTGACGGATTTTCTGGAAATGTTTTCCTTAAAACTCTCGAAGGAACAGCAAAATTCATGATGAAAGAGCTGAAATCAGCCTTTTTATCGGGCACAAAAGCCAAAATCGGCGCATTACTTATCAAAGACAGCCTAAACCCCATGAGGGCAAAAATGAACGCTGACGAAGTTGGCGGAACGGCTCTTTTAGGACTGAAAAAGGCTGTTATAAAAGCCCATGGAAACTCAAATGCTAGGGCATTCCGCAGTGCGATTAAGCAGGCGATTGTGTTTGTTGAGGGTGATGTTGCCAGCGAAATTGAAAAAAATGCAGAATTTATGACAATAAAAAAAGTGAAATAATTGAAGGGAGTTTTTTAGATGGTATTCGATACAATTGTTGAAGTCTTGGCGGATATTTTCTCCTGTGATGAAGAAGCTATATCAATGGAAACTGATTTTATAAACGACCTTGGAGCGGACTCTGTTGACGTCGTTGAGATGGCTTTTGCGTTAGAGGAAGAATTTGACATCAAGCCATTACCCGATGAAGAATTAAAGGAAATTAAAACTGTCGGCGATTTGGTCAATAAAATAAAAATCGCAGTAGGCGAATAAAAGAAGGAGGTGCGGTTTTGCAGGAAATTGAGGCAAAAATCGGCTATAAATTTAAAAATCAAGAACTGTTCACCGCATCTATGAGGCACAGTTCCTACGCAAATGAACACAGAAAATCTAAAATGCAAAGCAATGAAAGGCTTGAATTTTTGGGTGATTCGGTACTTGGTTTTGTCGTTGCAAGGCATCTTTTTGCGACGTTTCCCGACATGCCCGAGGGCAAAATGACCAAGATGCGAGCCGAACTTGTGTGCGAACAAAGCCTTCACAGGGTGGCTGTTTCGCTTGGACTTGGGAAGTTTTTACAGCTTGGAAAAGGCGAGGAAAACACAGGCGGAAGAAGCCGTCCGTCCATACTTGCCGACTGCGTTGAAGCGCTGATTGCGGCGATTTATACAGACGGTGGCATTGATGTTGCAGCCAAATTTATCCATAAAATGTTAATAGATGGAGTGGATATTAAGGCAGAAGTTAAAAATTCTGACTTTAAAACAGAATTTCAAGAACTAATTCAACGAAAACCCATGCAAACCATAGCCTATGAAATCGTTTCCGAAACAGGCCCCGACCACTGTAAAATTTTTACTTCACATGTAAAATTAAACGGAAAAGTTGTTGGAATTGGTGAGGGAAACACGAAAAAAGAAGCGGAGCAATCCGCCGCAAAGCATGCCTTGGAGGGCTTGCAGAAATGATTAAGAAAATTATTCCAATTTTTATACCACATATTGGCTGCCCGAAAGACTGCGTTTTTTGCAATCAGAAACGCATCTCAGGCAGCCTTTTGCCTGCAAAAAAACAGGATGTAACAAAGCAGGTAAACGAGGGGTTATTAAGGCTTTCTGAAGGCGAAAAACCACAAATTGCCTTTTACGGCGGCTCGTTCACAGCCATGCCCGAAAGTGAGCAAATTCCGCTTTTAGAAGCTGGATTTGAGTTTGTGAAAAGCGGAAAAATCGACAGTATTCGCCTGTCAACTCGCCCCGATGCAATAGACGAAATTACGCTTGAAAGACTTAAAAATTTCGGCGTGAAAACCATAGAATTAGGCTCGCAATCCATGGACGAAACTGTTTTAAAAATGACAAATCGGGGTCACACAGCCGAAGATACGGTGAGGGCAAGTGCATTGATTTCGGGCGGTGGGTTTGAACTAATTTTACAAATGATGACAGGCTTACCTGCTTCAAATTTTAAAAAAGACCTTGAAACGGCAAGGAAAATTGCAAATTTAAACCCAAGCGGAGTCAGGGTCTATCCGACTGTAATCGTGCGTGATACTGAGCTTTTCGACATGTTTGAGCGTGGCGAATACAGGGAGCACACGGTGGAGGAAGCGGTGGCGATTTGTGCCGAAATTTCTGCGATTTTTGCCGAGAAAAATGTGCCGATAATCCGCATGGGACTAAACCCAACCGATGACTTGAGCAGTGGAACGGCGGTCGGCGGAGCATATCACCCAGCATTCGGTGAACTGGTGCTTTCGAGGGTGTTTTTAAACAAAATTCGACCCCAATTGGAGCTGTTCCGTGGCTGTGAGGAACTGGAAATTTGCGTTCATAAATCGAGGGTTTCGGTCATGGTTGGTCAGGGAAGGTCGAATATAGAGGTAATTGTGCGAGAGTATGGCGTGAAAAAAGTCAAAATTTTAGGGAAAAACCCGAAAAAAGACGGAATTACTGTGCAAGCGTTGCAAAATTGAATTCTTTGTTATATAATGTATCCTGAGTAAAACTATGTTCATGAGGTGTTTCAGTGTATCTAAAAGCGTTAGAAATCCACGGGTTTAAGTCATTTCCCGACAAAACAAGACTTACGTTTGAAAAAGACATAACAGCGATTGTCGGCCCGAACGGTAGCGGAAAATCGAATATTTCTGACGCAATTTTGTGGGTCATGGGCGAACAGCGCTCAAAGGCTTTGCGTGGCGGAAAAATGGAGGACGTCATTTTTGGCGGAACTCAAAAACGCAACCAAATGGGCTTTGCGCAGGTCAGCCTAATTCTCGACAACAGAGATAGATTGCTGGGCGTTGAAAGCGATGAAGTTGCCATAACTCGCAGGTATTACCGCAACGGCGACAGCGCCTATTCCATAAATAACGAACAGGTCAGACTGCGTGACATCAACGAACTTTTGATGGACACAGGGCTTGGTCGTGACGGATATTCCATCATCGGTCAGGGCAGAATTGCCGAGATTATTTCCGCAAAAAGTGGCGATAGACGTGAAATTTTTGAGGAAGCTTCGGGCATATCTCGCTTTAGATATCGCAAAGAAGAAGCCGAGCGAAAATTGGCGAAAACTGACGAAAATTTGTTGCGTGTTCAGGACAAAATTGACGAACTTGAATTGCAACTAACACCGCTGAAAAAGCAGTCGGAAAATGCAGTGAAATTTTTAGAACTGCGTGAGGAGCAAAAACAAGCCGAGGTTTCCGCTTGGATGGAAAGTCTTGACAGGCTTGGCGAGCAACTCAAAAAGGCAACTGAGGAGCTTAAAACCGCTGAAGCTTCACGAGACGAAGCGAAAAGTCAGATGGACGAGCTTTACGAAGATGCCGAAAAAATGACCGAGAAAATTTATGATAATGACCTAAAAACCGAGGATTTACGCACGCTTTTAAGGCAAACGGAAACGACTGCAAGCGACTGCGAGAGTTCCATTGCGGTTCTCGGAGCGAATATTGAAAATAATGAAAAAAGCGTTGAGCGTCTCATGTTGGACATTGCCGAGCAGGAGTCGCAGGAGCGTTCTTTCAGAGAAAAAATAGAAGAACATAACAAAAAATTACAAAGTTCTCAGCTAACAAAAAATGCGATTGAAGAAGAATTATCAGCACTTTTTGCGACAATTCGTGACAGTGAAAACCAAAAAGGTGAGCACGAAAAAGAGTTTGCAACGCTAACCGAGCGTGAAAGTGCAATTAGCGAAAAATTGACCCACGCAAAAGCTGTTTTGGATATGATTTTAAACAGCGAAAGAGAGCTTGTAAACCGCAAACAAATCTGCATGGACGAGCAAAGTGTTGCTAAGGAAAAATGCAGAGAAACCGAGAGTTTGCTAAAAGAAAAACGTGATGAACTCTCAAAAATTTCAGATAGAATTGACGAACTTAAAAACGTAATTTCTGGTTATAGATTGAGAGAAACGGGTAGAATTTCCAATGTGCAAAAGTTCAGAGAAAAGCACACAAAACTTACAATTGATGTAAAATCCGCAGAGTCGAGAATGAAAATTTTGTCGGATATGGAACGTGAGTTTGAAGGATTTTCAAAAGCGGTTAAAATTGTAATGCGTGAAACCGAACGTGGACTTTTAAAAGGAGTTCACGGCCCTGTTGCAAGCCTATTAACTGTTCCCGACGACTACGCACTTGCGGTGGAAACGGCAATCGGCGGAGCTATGCAAAACATAGTTGTCGACACACCCGAAGTCGGTAAAACTGCGATTGAAATGCTAAAGAGAAAAGACGGCGGTAGGGGAACTTTCATGCCAATTAGCACCATGCGTGGCGGTGTTTTAAACAATGCACCGAAGGGCGACGAGGGCTATGTTGGAATTGCCTCTGAACTTGTCAAATTTGACGAAAAATATCGCAATATTTTTGAAAATATATTGGGCAGAACCATAGTTGCCGAGTCGCTTTCCGATGCGGTGGCTATTGCGAAAAAACACGACAATAAATTCAGAATTGTCACCATTGACGGGCAAATGATAAACGCCGGAGGGTCTATGTCGGGCGGTAGTGCTGTCCGAGGTGCAGGTATTTTGTCCCGTGCAAATGAGCTGAAAAAATTGACGGAAACTGTCGATACCTTAAACGCTGAACTTTCCGTCTGCGAGGGTGAATATAATCAGGCGGAGCGTGAGCTTGCCAATGTAAAATTTGAACTTGAAGTGGCACAAAATGAGTCGGATGAGGCTCAAATTGAGCAAAATAAGCTAAATTCTGAAATTTTACAATATAATATGCTCGCCCATTCAGCAGAGAAAAACGAAGCGACTTTAGCGGAAGAAATTTCGACTATAACTCAAAAATTGAGTGAAAATGAAGCGAAAAAAGTCGAATTAACTTCTGAATGTGAAACAGCCGAAAACGAGCTTTCTGAAGTGCGAAAAACCGCCATGGGATTGAGCGCAAACCGCACGGAATTTGAGGAAATGCGTAGGGAATTAGACGAAAAAATTTCCCTGAAACGTGAGGAAAAAGCAACGGTTGATGCCGAAATTGAAGCCACCTTGGGCGCAGTTTCTCAGCTCAACGAACTGTGCGACAATATTTCAAATACCAAGGGCGACCGCTCGACTGTCATAAGCGAAATTGACGGCAAAACCGAGGAGCTCAAAAGGGAACTTATGGAGCGGAATTTGCGTCTTAATGAGATAACAAATTCAGCCGATAAATTGAGGCAAAGCGTTGCCGACAGCACAAAAAGACGCATGGAAATCGAAGGTCAACGCACTAAATGTGAAAAAGAAGCCAAGGAAAAAAATAATGAGCTTATTGATTTAGAACGTCTGGTTGCAAAGCTAGAGCAGAAAAAAGTTTCGGTTGACATGGAAGAAAAGCAGATTTTAGACAAGCTTTGGGACAACTATGAACTAAGCCGTTCAACGGCTATGAGTTTGCGTCAGCCTGTTGAAAATATGACGGAACTTCAAAAGAAAATTGCCCAACTTCGCAGAGCGATATCCTCACTGGGAACGCCGAATATCGGTGCGATTGAGGAGTATGAGAGAGTTAAAGAGCGCTACGAATTTTTGACCGAACAGCGTGATGACGTTCAAAAATCTAAGCGTGAACTTTTGAAAATAATCAACGAAATTACCAACGAAATGAAAGAAATTTTCATAAAGCAGTTTAATATAATTAATGAGTGTTTTAAAAAGACCTTTTTGGAGCTTTTCGGCGGTGGTCGAGCCTCGCTTATATTGGAGGACATGGACAATGTTCTCGACTGCGGAATTGAAATTAAAGTACAGCCCCCTGGAAAGGCTCTCAGCACAATCAGCCTGATGTCGGGTGGCGAAAAAGCCTTCGTTGCGATTGCTTTGTACTTTTCTATTATAAAAGTAAGACCCACACCTTTCTGCGTTATGGACGAAATCGAGGCGGCGCTTGATGACGCAAACGTCTTCCGTTATGCGGAATATATGCGAAAATTGACGAGCAAAACTCAGTTTATCGCCATCACTCACAGGCGTGGAACTATGGAAAGTGCCGACGTGCTTTACGGTGTGACCATGCAGGAAAAAGGTGTATCGAAAATTTTGGAAATGGACGTTGAAGAAGCCGAAAAGGCTCTTGAATAGGAGGAAAAGACGATGGGATTTTTTGATAAAATCAAACAGGGATTAGCAAAAACAAAACAAAATGTTGTTGTTCAAATGAACAGCATGTTTGCAACATTTACAGGCGAAAATGAAGAATTTTTCGAGGAACTCGAAGAACTTTTAATCATGGCAGACGCTGGGGTTGAAACCTCAACTGAAGCGGTTGAAAGACTGAGAGAGCTTGTCAAAGAAAGAGGTATCCGTGGCGGTGCTGAGGTTAAAGCTGCACTGGGTGAAATTTTGGCGGAGATGATTAGCGTTGGCGACAGGTCGCTTGATTTAAGAACAAAACCATCTGTAATTTTGATGGTTGGTGTTAACGGCGTTGGAAAAACGACAACAACAGGAAAATTATCTGCAATTTTAGCAGACTCAGGAAAAAAAGTTGTCCTCTGTGCAGGCGATACTTTCAGAGCAGCGGCGGCAGAACAGCTTGAAGTCTGGGCAAATCGCTCGGGAGCGAGCATAGTCAGCCATGCTGAGGGTTCTGACCCAGCGTCAGTTGTTTTCGACGGAATTGCTTCGGCAAAGGCGAAAAACAGCGATGTGATTATAGTTGACACAGCCGGAAGACTTCACAACAAGGCAAACCTTATGAACGAGCTTAACAAAATCAGCAGAATTATTACAAGAGAGTTACCAGATTCAAGCCGTGAAACACTTTTGGTTTTGGACGCAACAACAGGACAAAACGGACTTTTACAGGCAAAACAGTTTAAAGAAACTTCCGATATTACAGGCATAGTTTTGACAAAACTCGACGGCACAGCCAAGGGCGGTATTGTCTTTGCGATTGCAAACGAGCTTGAAGTGCCTGTAAAATACATCGGTGTTGGTGAAAAACTTGAAGACCTAATGCCCTTTGAGTCCGACAAATTCGTGGAGGCACTTTTACAATGAAATTTGTACTTGCAAGCGGAAACAAGAAAAAAATTAAGGAATTATCTGAGATTTTGTCCGATTTTGGCTTTGAGCTAACAACTCAAAAAGAAATGGGACTTTTGGAAGAAGCAGAGGAAACAGGTACGACTTTTGAGGAAAACTCAAAAATCAAGGCAGATTTTGCATGTGAAGCACTGAAAATGCCGTCAATTGCGGACGATTCTGGGCTTTGCGTTGATGCATTAAACGGCGAGCCGGGAGTTTATTCGGCGAGATATGGCGGAGATTTGTGCGAAAGCGACATTGATCGCTATAATTTACTACTTAAAAATATGGACGGAAAAACCGAGAGAACTGCGCGATTTGTGTCGGTTATCACCTGCGTTTTTCCGAACGGGGACGTACTTTCCGCAAGAGGAGAGTGCGAGGGCGAAATTTTGCACGCACCGAGAGGTGAGGGTGGTTTTGGTTACGACCCAGTATTTTTGCCCGAAAATCATGACAAAAGCATGGCAGAACTAAGCCCAGAGGAAAAAAATGCAATTTCTCACAGGGGCAAGGCACTACAAAAATTTAAAACAAAGTTGAGGGAATATTATGCTAACAAGTAAACAGAGAGCGCAACTTCGTGGACTAGCGTCTACAGAAGATACAATTATCCAAGTTGGAAAAGATGGAATTACCGAAAATGTGGTAAAAAGTGTGTGTGACGCACTGAAAGCACGTGAACTAGTCAAGGGAAAAGTCCTTGAAAATTCAATGCTTACAGCTAAAGAAGCACTAAACGAACTATCAGAATTATGCCAAGCAGAGCAAGTTCAATCAATCGGTAGCAAATTTGTTCTATATAAAAGAAACGAAACAGAACCCAAAATTAAGCTAGTTAAATAGGAGGAATGGCTATGACGGTAGCGCTTTACGGCGGAAGTTTTAATCCTATACATTTAGGACATTTGGAAGCGGCGAAGGCTTGTTTGACTGAGCTTAGTGCCGACAAAATTATTTTCATACCGACAGCACAGCCACCGCACAAAGACATAGCCGAAAACAGCCCAACCGCCGAGCAAAGGTTTGCAATGGTGAAGCTTGCGGTTGAGGGAATTTCGGGATTTGAAGTTTCTGACTTTGAAATTAACAGCAAAGAACAGCCAAATTATACAATAAATACAATTTTACATTTTAAAGAAAAATACGCAAACGACAGACTAGTCCTCATGATTGGAACAGACATGTTTTTGAGTTTTGAGAGCTGGTTTAAGTTTGAAGAAATTTTGAAAAACTCAGAGCTTGCAGTTTTTCCGAGAGCTGAGGGTGATTTAGAGAAAATTGAAGATTTTGCAGTTGTAATGCGTGAAAAATACAAGGCAAAAATTCATGTAATTTCAAAAACACCGCTTCCTATGGGTTCTACCGAAATTAGAGAAATGCTCCCGAAAAGGCAGGGGAACGACTGTCTTTCACCTTCGGTTTATGCATATATTTTGGCAAAAAGACTATATAATTCCAAGGCAAATTTAGACTTTTTACGTGAAGAAGCGCTTAAAATGCTTACCCCGTCGAGAGTTCCTCATGTCCTAGCTTGCGAGCAGGCGGCGATAAAACTTGCCGAGCGTTGGAACGAAGACAAAATCGAAGCGGCGGAAGCCTTGATTTTGCACGATATAACTAAAAAAGACAGTGCAGAACAACAGTTGCTATTATGTGATAAATATGATATTATGATTGACGATGTCGAGCGTTCGAGCTATAAACTCTTGCACGCAAAGACAGGTGCTATGGTAGCTTTTGACAGATTTGCGATTTCGGAAAACGTGAAAAATGCCATTTATTGGCATACGACAGGCAAGGCAGAAATGACCATGCTTGAAAAAATTGCATATGTGGCAGACTACATAGAGGACACCAGAAGTTTTGAAGGAGTTGAAAAACTCCGAGAACTTGCATATAAAAACATAGATGAGGCTATGATTTTAGGTCTTGAAATGAGCATGGACGACATAATTTCAAGAGGAATTGCGCCACATCCAAATTCCCAGCAAGCACTAATATGGTTTAAAAATTTGAGGTAAGATGAAAGATGAAATTATTTGGAAACAATTCGAAAAAACCAAACAAAAAAGCACCTCAGGAGAGGGAAACTAAGGTAAGCTCAGGCTATGGCGACACTTCGGATTTAGACGTAACAGCCGTCAGAAAAGCATATGAAAAGGCTTCAACTCAAAAAAGCACTGAAAAATATGTACAAAAAAACAAAAAAAGCAGAGGGAAAAAAGTCATAATAACGCTTGCAATTATTATTGCAATAGCAATAGCGGCTTTTGCTTGGTATAGAAGCTGGGCGGTTTTGCCTGAAATTGGAATTGATGAAACGCCAGAACCAGTCGAAACTGTTGCACCGTCAATCGCCCCTGCGGTTGAGTCGGAAGCACCCGAAGAGCCTGTAGAGCCGACCCCGACACCAACTCCCGAACCGATTTTGAACATTTCAAATGCGGAACAAAGAGAGGGAGTTTACACCTTTTTGTGCGTGGGAATTGACCAAATTTCCTCATCTACAGACACAATTATGGCTGTTACTTTTGATGTTGAAAATCATACAATAGACGTAGTTTCTATCCCACGTGACACGCTTGTAAATGTTAGCTGGGGAACAAAAAGGGTTAATACAATTTATTCCGCAAACCAAAACGACATTAACGCTATGGTTGATGGGATTGAAAAACTTCTCGGATATCCGATAAACTGCTATGTTTTTATTGATATTGAGGCATTTGTGGCACTTGTTGACGCAATTGGCGGTGTAACTTATAATGTTCCTGTAAATATGTACCACTATGACCCAACGCAAAATTTGCTTATCGACATTGCAGCGGGCGAGCAACATTTGACAGGTGAACAGGCAATTCAAGTTGTTCGATAT
>CAYJOS010000006.1:30405-35025 GCA_964371875.1 uncultured Oscillospiraceae bacterium
CAAGACTTTTTGATGACAGCTGCACAGCAAGTTCTACAAATTGAAAATATCACTTTAATTTCTGAATTTGCAAACATTTTTGAGGAATATGTCGAAACAAATCTAACTTTAGGAAATATTGTTCGCTTTGGCGAGGAATTTTTGAAGGTAGAACCAGAGGATATTAACTTCCATGTTATGCCATTTGAATTGATAGGCATTAGAGGAAATTCATATGTTCAAATCACAAAAGATGAGTGGTTGACACTTATTAATGACAGTTTTAACCCACTAGAAGAAGATATAAAATTAGAAAATATGGACGTTTTAACTTGGGACGGAATGTATGCTACATCAACAAACGGTGCGATGTATGGCGTTGAGTCCTTCTCCGAAAACCCAGCGTACGCAGGATAAAAATAGAAAGGAAAATTTTTACTATGATGACACCACAGCAAGTTGCTGAAAACGTAGTTCGTGCTCTTTTAAACAAAAAGGGCAGAGATATAAAAATGCTTAAAACCGACGGAGTTACAATAATTTCAGACTATTTTGTAATCTGCTCCGCAACAAGTGCGCCACATATCAAAGCGCTTACAGACGAGGTTGACAAGGTTTTGTCTGAACTTGGTGAGCCACCAACAAGACGCGAGGGCTATCGCTCTGGCACATGGATTTTGCTGGATTTTGGCTGTGTAGTTGTACACCTTTTCCACGACGAAGCAAGAGAATTTTATAATCTAGAACGTCTTTGGGCTGATGCTGAAGACATTAATATTGAATATTTAGTTACAGAAGAATAAACGAAAGAGAAGTGTAAACATTGAAATACGATTTTACAGCCATTGAGAAAAAATGGCAAAAAATTTGGGACGAAAAAAAATCTTTCGCCGCAACAACTGGCGACAGCCGTGAAAAATTTTATGCACTTGTTGAGTTTCCCTATCCATCAGGTCAGGGTTTGCACGTAGGACACCCACGTCCATATACTGCCATGGATATTGTTTCCAGAAAACGCAGAATGCAAGGCTATAATGTTCTGTTTCCTATTGGCTTCGACGCTTTCGGTCTACCAACGGAAAATTATGCAATTCAAAACAAAATGCACCCTGCTGTTGTTACAGAAAAAAATATCAAAAACTTCACAGAACAGCTTAAAATGCTAGGCTTTTCCTTCGATTGGGACAGAGTTGTTGACACAACTGACCCTGAATATTACAAATGGACACAATGGATATTTATGCAACTTTTCAAGAAAGGTCTTGCATATAAATCCAGCATTCCAGTAAACTGGTGTACTTCTTGTAAGTGCGTTTTGGCTAACGAAGAAGTTGTAAACGGTGTTTGTGAACGCTGTGCTTCTGCTGTTGTTCGCCGTGAAAAAAGCCAATGGATGCTTAAAATCACAGAATATGCTCAAAGATTAATCGACGATTTGGATGAAGTTAACTACATCGAGCGTGTTAAAGTTCAGCAAAAAAACTGGATTGGCCGCTCAACTGGTGCGGAAATTGACTTCAAAACCACTGAGGGAGATGTCCTTCGTGTGTTCTCAACTCGCCCTGACACACTTTTCGGTGCGACCTATATGGTCATCGCTCCAGAGCACGCTTATGTCGACAAATGGGCAGCGAAAATTACCAATTTCGACGCTGTAAATGCCTATAGAGATACTGCGGCGAAGAAGTCAGATTTCGAGAGAACTGAGCTACAAAAGGAAAAAACTGGTGTTAAAATTGAGGGTGTTTGTGCGATAAACCCCGCAACTGGCACTGAAATTCCAATCTTTATATCAGATTATGTATTGGCAAGTTATGGTACAGGTGCTATCATGGCTGTTCCCGGACATGACCAAAGGGACTGGGAATTTGCCAAAGCTTTTGACCTGCCGATTATAGAAGTTGTTGCTGGTGGCGAAATTGAAAAAGAAGCTTTTGTTGACTGCAACACAGGCGTTATGGTAAATTCAGGATTTTTGAACGGCATGAATGTCGAAACTGCTGTTGAAACCATGAAACGTTGGCTTTCTGACAACAAACTTGGCGAAGAAAAAGTTAACTTCAAACTTCGTGACTGGGTTTTCTCACGTCAAAGATATTGGGGCGAGCCAATTCCGCTTGTACACTGCGAAAAATGCGGTTGGGTTGCTCTTCCTGAGAGCGAATTGCCTTTGACGCTTCCAAATGTTGAGAGCTATGAAACCACAGACGACGGTGAAAGTCCCCTTGCGACCATGCACGAATGGGTGAACACAACATGCCCAACTTGCGGTGGCGAAGCGAAGCGTGAAACAGATACTATGCCTCAATGGGCAGGGTCTTCTTGGTATTTCCTACGCTATATGGACAGCAAAAATGACGAAAAACTTGTCGGCGATGAGGCTATGAAATATTGGCACCAAGTCGACTGGTACAACGGCGGAATGGAACACACAACTCTCCACCTTTTATACAGCCGTTTCTGGCATAAATTCCTCTACGACATCGGCGTTGTTCCCACAAAAGAGCCATATGCAAAACGCACAAGCCACGGTATGATTTTGGGTGAAGGTGGCGAAAAAATGTCGAAATCTCGTGGAAATGTTGTAAATCCTAACGATATTATCGACAGTTTGGGCGCTGATACACTCAGACTTTATATCATGTTCATAGGCGATTTTGAAAAATCTGCACCATGGTCAAGCACTGCGGTTAAGGGTTGCAAACGCTTCCTTGACAGGGTTTGGAACATGGCAGAAAGCAGACTTGAAGGCGATAATTATAGCAAAGCAAACGAAACTGCGGTTCATCGTGCTATCAAAAAAGTTGGCGAAGACATTGAAAACATGAAATTCAACACTGCGATTGCAACTTTGATGAGCCTTATTAATACATTTTCTGACAATAAACCATCTCGTGGCGACATTAAAGCACTGCTTTCAATGCTTTCACCTTTTGCTCCACACATTGCGGATGAATTGTGGGAAATTCAAGGTTTTGAGGGCATGGCAAGCACTGCGCCTTGGTGCAGTTATGACGAAGCGAAGACTATTGATGCGGAAAAAGAAATTGCGGTTCAAGTTGGCGGAAAGCTTAAATCAACTGTAATCATTCCTATGGATGCTCCTGACGAGCAAGTCATTGAAATCGCTTCAAATGACGAAAAAATCAAAAAACTCATGGACGGCATGGACGTTGTCAAGACAATTGTCGTTAAAAATAAACTAATCAACTTCATTTTGAAGCCAAAAGCATAACGGAGAATAAAAACAAAATGGTAAGAATTGTAACAGACTCCACGTCTGATATTTCACTCGAAGAAGCAAAAAGAATAGGCGTGGAAATTGTGCCTTTGAAAGTAATTTTCGGCGAAGAAGTTTTCAAAGACGGCGTGGACATAAAAAGCACCGAATTTTATAAAAAACTTGCTGAATCCGAAAAACTTCCGACCACATCTCAACCCTCACCGCAAGAATTTTTGCCCATTTTCAAAGATGCGGCAGAAAAGGGTGACAGCGTGGTTGTCATGCTCATTTCGGGCGCACTCAGCGGAACGGTTCAAAGTGCAGAAATTGCAAAAGAGCTTGCGGAATATGGTGATATTCATATAATCGACAGCCTTTGCACAATTTCTAGCTTGAATTTATTGGTAAAAGTTGCCATAAAACTTCGTGACGAGGGCAAAACAGGTGCTGAAATTGCAGAGGAAATTTTGGATATAATTCCAAGAGTGACCCTGTATGCAGTGGTGGACACTTTGGATTATTTCTATAAAGGTGGTCGCCTTTCAAGAGCGGCGAAAATCGCGGGATCTTTGCTGTCTTTTAAGCCACTAATCACGATAGATGAACACGGCGAGCTGAAAGTTGTTGGCAAGGGCAGAGGGCTGAAAAATGCAATGAATATGATTGTAGATTTAGTCAATGAAACTCCTGTTGACACAGATTTACCTGTGCATTTTGGCTATACAGCGGCTTTAGACACCTGCAACACACTCAGAGAAGTGCTGAAGGAAAAGTGCGGTATAGAAGCAAACGCAGTTGCAGAAATTGGCAGCGTGGTCGGAACTCACGTAGGGCCTGGCGCTTGTGCGATTTCATATGTAGCGAAAAAATAAATAATAAAAGGGGAAATTTACATGAGCGGAGCACCATATTCAATGACGATGTCAAACGGAACACTACTTACCACCTCGGGTCACATAGCAATTGACGAAAATGGCGAAGCAATCGGCGGCGATATTTTTTCCCAAACTGAAGTTGTTTTTGAAAAATTGATACAAACTTTGTCAGAAAAAGGGTATAAAAAAGAGAATATCATGCATGTAAATGTGTTTTTGCAAGATATTGAAAATGATTTCCTAAATTTCAACGAAGCGTATAAACAATTTTTCGGAAAATCAAAACCAACTCGTGCAACAGTCGGCGCAGTGCTTTATAAGCCTGAATTTTTGATTGAAGTGCTAGTTATGGCGGATAAGAATTGCGATAATACAGCAGGATAAATGAAAAATCCCCTGATTTTTAAAATCGGGGGATTTTTGTTTTGATGAACTACTCTATGAGGGGGGAGCTCGAGGGGGACTCGCCCTCCTCGAATTGGATAAACCGAGAGAATTTTCGCTTCGGCGAAAAGCACGAGAGAACGAAAGAATTTTCGTTGC
>CAYJOS010000007.1:0-33898 GCA_964371875.1 uncultured Oscillospiraceae bacterium
CCGTTCGGGGGTGTTTCCCCGACAAGTTTTTGGTGACTTTTTTCTTGAAAAAAAAAGTTACCCCCAGCGGAGCGCGCATCCTTTTTTGTCGCAACAAAAAATTCTCCGTTCTCTCGTTCTCTCGTGCTTTTCGCCGAAGCGAAAATCTTAATTTCAAATATTTTCACCTTTTCTAAAAAGGTAAAAGGACGGATTTCTCCGTCCTAAAATTGTTAATTTGCAACTACAACTCTAATTTGCCCACCATCGTCTGCATCTTTATCATAATATAGTGTCAAATCATTTGAAAACGACCTTGCTAAATCAAGCGACTCCATCCAAAGTCCTGTCCTCGCATTATAGCACTGAACATTGTCAGAAACCACAAAATCACCCTTGGATGTAGTGGCAATAACTGTATCTCCTTCGGTCGAAAACTCTGTGCGTTCGACATTATTTATAGCATTGAGTTCGACAATTTTCGCCGCTCTTGTCCCGTCCAAACTTGGAACAATTCCGACAAAATCGCCCTCTTTTCCGTCGTAAGAAGCCCTCAAAGCACCTGTTGAACCGTCACCATTTTCGACTTTTATTGTGTCATATTTGATAGTCACCTTATTTGCATCTGGGTCTTTTTCATCATATGGACCAAAGGAGCTTGTACTTTCAACTGTTTCAATTTCATCAACTATTCCATACATAAAAACATCGCCTGTAACATCATCTAAAACGACAATTTCCGCCTCATTTTTGTAGTTTTCGCTCACAAAAACCACGTCAGAAGACCTGACAGTGTCAAGCAAAATGTCCTCTTCGTCGATTTGAATTAGTCCACTGTTTCCAACTCTTTCAAAGAAATTTACATCTTGACTGAGCTTAATATTTCCAATTGTTCTGTCGTTTAAGTCGATAGAGTTGCTTGAAGAGCCAGATTTTAGCGCTGAAAGTGAAATTTTTCCCTTCCCTTTTGAGGAAACATTTACAAGTTGACCTACCATTTCAGTCGCTTCATCGCTGTCAAGTTGTGGGTCGCCTTGAACCTCTATCCCCGACAAAAGTTCAATCGTCGCCGAAGTTTCTGTGCATTCTGTTACAATTCCGACGCTTTCTGTTCGCACTGTCCCGCGGTCAACCGCTCCTGCTACCCTTAAATCGTGGGTTAAAAGCAGAGTTATGCTGTCGCCAATATCGAACTCGCTTAGTGCGTCAACCGCCGAGGGAATGACCTGAAAATCTATCCCCATGAGCGTAATTGTTGAGGGTGACTCAACATTTGGGTAAGCATTTTCATATGTACCGCTGAGTTTTAAATCTGAAATATAAAGGCTTCTGCTGGATTTGTCATATGTCGCAACGTCATATGTTCTGATGTCCGCGCTTGTAGCAGAAGCACCATTTTTGAACATCGAAACATTGCTATCCCCTCTGTAAAGCGAGGAAAAAGAACTGCTTCCCGAACCGCTATAAAGTGCCATAGCGTCGTCTGAAGTTCCGCTTTTTATGAAAATTTCTTCGATTTCACCTGCATCTGTGAAGAACAAATTCACCAGTGAACCCGAGTGAATATTTATCCATTTTTCGCCGTAAGTCGACTGTGACTCTGTGTCGTAGGTGACTATATCAGATGAAATTTCATACTCTTCCCCGTCAGAAGCCTTAATCATATCCGCTCTGACATTTGAAGCAATTATACTCACCATATTGTCGCTATCTGGCACAAAAGCGAGCAAAAATCCGCTCTCATCTGTCACAATTGTTCCTTTTTGACCGACAAATGAAGATGGAAAAATTTCATCTTTTGGCAAGTAAATTCCGTTTGAAGTTTCAACAGCGCCAGACTTTCCGCTTGCTGTTTTCGCATTGTCTGACATGATGACAGTTCCAATATTTGTATTGCCCAGCGATGAAAGAAAGGCTGTTCCGTCTTTCATGTCGCAGTTGAGTAGGTTAACAAAAAGTTGTGCGGTATGTGTTCTTGTGATGGGGTCATTATTTTGAAGATTTAGCCCATCAGTAAGCCCACTTTCCGCCGCAAGCTCCATATAACCTTGAGGCCAGCGCATTCCTGCATCGGCGTCAGCATATCCTAACATACGCATTAGCATAGTAACAGCTTGTGCATAAGTTATGCTTACATCAGGGTCAAAACTTCCGTTTCCTGTGCCCGAAATAATTTTATTTTCAAGGCTGACCGCAAGATTTATATACCCTCTCGCCCAGTGATTTGAGCGAACATCTGGGAAAATTGTGCGGTTTCTGTATAAATATTCATCTTCGCCCATGCCCATGGCTTCAACTGACATTTTTGCAAATTGAGCACGAGTTAGGTTTTCATCTGGGTAAAAATAGCCCAAACCGTCACCGCTAATAATCCCCATCATGGACAAAATATCCACGTTTTGCGAGGTTTTTTCATCGCTTACATCAAGATAGCCCGTGTACGCCACAGCATTAACTCCAAGTCCTGCTATTAGGCAGACTAAAAGCAGTAATGATATTATTTTTTTCAATGTACTACACCTTCTTTTCTTTTAATCTGCACGCAGTGCTTCAACAGGTTGCAAACCTGAAGCTTTAATCGCAGGGTAAAGTCCGAAAATAACGCCTAAACCGACAGAGAACGCCAGTGCGAAAATTGTCAAACCCAGCGAGGGCAAAATGAACATGTCCATCATCAGTTTTCCTAAAACTACAGTTCCCAAATATCCGAAGGCAACTCCCCAAAATCCGCCTACACAGCAGATTACAGAAGCTTCAATCAAAAATTGACTAACTATAGACCAGCGTGAACCACCGATTGCTTTTCTGATACCGATTTCACGAGTTCTCTCTGTTACGGTAACAAGCATAATATTCATAATTCCTATACCGCCGACCAAAAGCGAAATTCCGCCAATTCCGCCAGCTACTAAGCTCGCCATTCGCGTGCCTTCGTCCATAGACTCCATGCCCTGATTTTCAGACCAAACATTATAAGAGCCTGATCCCTCAGGGATTAAGCCTTTTAAAAAGCCTTGTATCATGGTCGAAGCCTCGACAGTTTCTTCTTTACCTGCCGCTTTTACTGTATATTGACTGAACCATGCGTTCATTTTATCAGACAAACTATAAGGAATAACGGCAATGTCATCAAGTCCACCCCAAAATTCCTTATCAGGGTCTTTTGCTTCAAAAACACCTATTACAGTGAAATTTTCGCCGTTTAAAGTAACAGTTTTGCCTATAGGGTCTTGAACTCCGAAAAGGTGGTCTTTAACCTGAGAGCCTAAAACTATGACTTGATTATATTTTTCAATGTCTAAATAGCTCAAATCTCTTCCCTGAGCAATTTCATATTCGTTACAAATTGAATACTGATGACTTCCCATATAGACATTTACATAAGCGTCTTCCATGTCATCGGTTGTTATGGTTTTGTATCTAATTCCGCCATTGACAGAAACATTAGCCTCAGGAGTTACGCCGACAACTAAACCATCAAGCCCCATGCAATATTCATAAAGTTCTTCGGTTATATCAGTTCCATTATATGTATAGGCATTAATCGAGAGTTTATTTGCACCCATTTTGTCATAATATTCCTGAAACCAACTTGTCTGCCCTTGAACCAGAGAAACCATGATAACGACAGAGGTTACACCTATAATAATACCGAGCATTGTTAAAATCGAGCGACCTTTATTGTCAAAAATCGACTTCATCGCCATTTTAAACGCTTGACCTATATTCATAGATTCGCCTCCTCTCTCGGGCAATCTTGAATTATTTTTCCGTCAGAAATTCTGATAATCCTATCCGCTGTTGCTGCAATATTATTATCATGTGTGATTAGAATTATCGTGCTCCCCTCTTCGTGCAAAGCGTGAAGAATTTTAAGCACATGTTCGCCTGTTTTTGTGTCAAGAGCACCAGTGGGTTCGTCCGCCATGATAATAGGCGCTTTTGTGGAAATCGCCCTTGCAATCGCAACCCTTTGTTGCTGTCCACCACTCATTTCTGAGGGTCTGTGGTCTGTTCTATCAGCAAGCGAAACTTTTTCCAAGGCTTCCATCGCCATATTTCGACGTTTAGAGCCAAAAACTCCCTGATATGTGAGAGGTAATTCAACATTTTCAAGAGCGGTTAAACCAGAAATAAGGTTAAATCCTTGGAAAATAAAACCAACTTGCTTGTTGCGAATTTTTGAAAGTTGTCCGTCCGACATATCACTGACAAGCTCGCCGTCAAGGTAGTAGTCGCCATAGGTCGGAACATCAAGGCAACCCAAAATGTTCATAAGCGTAGACTTCCCCGAACCCGAAGTTCCGATAATCGCAACAAATTCTCCCCTGTCAATTTCTAGCGAAACATCAGCCAAAGCACGAACTTCACTTTCAAGCTCTTCATTATAAATTTTCCATACATTTTTAATATCAATGAGCTTCATAGTCATCACCAATAATATCCGCCGTAGCTTCCGCCCGATGCTGTCATATATTGGGTGAAAATCATCATTCCCTCGTCAAGCCCGTCTAAAATTTCAGCGTTAAATGTATCGGTTAGACCAACCGTGACCCCAACAGGAACATAGCCAACAGGAATATCAAGCCCTGTTGCCTCTGGGTCTAGTGCATTTTCAGGTGCCATCATTTCGTCAACAAAAACGCAGGCTGTGCCGTCGATTGTATACTTAACTGCTTGAAGTGGAACTAGTAAAGTGTCGTCTGATTGAGAAGCGATTAGGCTATATTCAACTCCAACACCTGTCATCATAAGTCCGTCAAAATTGTCAACTTCTATCATCGCCGGAAAATATGAATATCCATCTTCTGACTTGCCTTCAAGGCTTACAGACTCGACAATTCCAGAGAAATACATGTCTTCATCTCTACCTCTTTGAATGATTTCACAGAACATGCCAGCTTTAACATTTGTGATGCTCATAGCGTCGATTTTTGCTTCAACTGTCATGATAGAATTGTCAGAAATTGTAATCGCAACACTACCGCTGTCGACTTCCTCACCAGGTTCGATGTTTATAGATTGAACCGTGCCTGTCATAGGGGCAACAGCATTGAAGTTTGCAAGATTTTTTTCCGCAGTTTCAAGCTCTTCTTGTGCATCAGTTAAGCTAGTTTGAATTCTTGAAATTTCATCGTCATTATCTTCGCCTGACATAGAAATCAAAACAGTTCCTTGTGAAACGTCCATGTAGTTAATTAGGTTAACATTGACAGCTTCACCAGAGGTTTTTGTCATAATTTCTGTTTCACGATTGTTTTTAAGTTCCCCTGCTTCATATGGGTAAATTTCAAGACCGTCAGAACCCATAAGCGTTGCAGTTGCGCCCATTCCCTCAGTCAAAGCACCTGAGTTTTGCACAGAAATAATTGCCGCAAAAAGGCTAGAACCCTCAGGTGTTACACGATTTACGTAATTAATTTCTTCAACTGTTCCTGTCAAAAGTGTCATGGTTGAAGGAATTGAAACCTCAGCAGTTTTGCCTACAGCAATTTCATGCTCATAAGCATAGCTGAAATATAGTTCTAATTTTAAAGTTCTGTCATCAATCAGTCTACAAAGAGTAGTCCCACTTGAAACATCATCGCCGTATTCAATTTCCGCAACTTCTACCATTTTTCCCGAAAAAGGTGCTGTTACGGTTAAATCTGCGTAGGATTCGTAGATATTATTCAACTGATCTTGATAACTCTCAACAGTGTCACGCTTTGCTTCAACAGAAGCTTTAGCGTCCTCACTGTCTATATCATATAGAGGCTGTCCCTCAGTGACTTTGTCGCCTTCATCAACATAAACATCCAAAACCGTTCCGCTTGAAGTTAGTGTGATAGTTTCGCTGGCTTTTGGGCTTGCGTAACCTTGACCTGTTACCAGACTTTCAATAGAGCCACGCATAACAGTTGCGGTCAACGCTTCTTGAACTATTTCTTCTTCAGTGAATAGAGAATTCACCCCAAAGCCTATAGCAACTAAAATTGCCACAAGAATTACAGATGAAATAATCCGCTTTATCAGCTTCTTTTTGTTTTTCTTCTTGCGATTATTCCGTGCTTCGCTGTTTGGAGTGTCGGGCTTAAAGCCCTCTCTGGTTTCAAATGCGTTTTCTTTGATTTTGGACATATGTACGCCTCCTTGTTTGTTTCTGATGCTTTACTATATCTAATTTATGACGTAAATTTATAGAAAAAAGTTCCATAAAAATAAAACTTTCATAAATAAAATCTAAATTTTTTCTAAACAGTAAAAAGCAAAAAAATAGACTTGTCATAAAAATAACAAGTCTATTATAACACAAACTTTCAGATTTTTCCATTAAGATTTTATTAATAAATCGTTAATATCGTATCCAAATTATTGGTATCTTTTGGTAAAACTGCTTTTACTTGGAATTGAAGATTTTGAAAATGCTATCAAATGGGTCTTCATCGCTTGGAGTTGTGTTTGTTGGTGCTTGAGTTTGTGCAGGTGCTTTATTTTCTGTAACAGCTTTTTCGCTCGCTGAAGAATAAAGCCCTTTAGACTCAGCTTGAGTTTGTTTTGCAGGAATTACAGGTGAAGCAGGCATTGTTGAAGTGCTGTCTTCAAAGCCTGTTGCGATGACAGTAACACGAATTTCGTCTTCAAATGTATCGTCAAATGTTGCACCAAAGATGATATTTGCGTCTGGGTGAGCAGATTCTTGAACAAGATTTGCTGCATTTTCGATATCATCAAGACCCATTTCTTTAGAACCTGTGATGTTGATAAGAACGCCGTGTGCGCCTTGAATTGATGTTTCCATAAGTGGGCTGGCAACCGCTGCACGAGCTGCGTCTTCTGCTTTGCCTTTTCCTGCCGCACGACCAACACCCATGTGAGCATATCCAGCATCTTTCATGATTGTGGTTACGTCAGCAAAGTCAAGGTTGATAAAACCTGTATTTTTAATAAGGTCAGAAATGCTTGTAACCGCTTGACGTAGAACGTCATCTGCAATTTCAAAAGCATTTGCAAGTGTGACCTTTTGGTCTGTTGCATATTTTAGTCTGTCGTTTGGAATGATTAGAAGTGAGTCAACCTTGCTCATGAGTTCGCCAATACCTTTAAGAGCTTGGGTCATTCTTCTTTTTCCTTCAAAACCGAAAGGTTTTGTGACAACACCGACAGTTAAAAGTCCGCTTTCACGGGCAATGTCGGCAATAACGGGAGCAGCACCAGTTCCTGTTCCGCCGCCCATACCTGCTGTGATGAAAACCATGTCAGCGTCTTCAAAAAGCTTTGCAATGTTGTTTCTGCTTTCTTCAGCGCTTCTTTTTCCGATTTCGGGGTCACTGCCTGCGCCTTGACCGTGAGTTAGTTTTTCACCGATTTGTATAGTTTGGTCAGCACTTGAGATTGAAAGTGCTTGCTTGTCCGTATTTACTGCGATAAATTCAACGCCTGTTGTTCCTGAGTTTACCATTCTGTTAACTACATTATTACCTGCTCCGCCAACACCTACAACTTTAAGTGTAACGACGTTTTCAGGACCAGTTTCTATGTTATATGCCATTTTGTTGCCTCCCACTTGTTTTATATTTCAAATTATATATTCTAAATTATCACATTATATTCTATATCTTTTTTCCTCTGAGGTCAAGTCTTTTTAATATATTATGTGAACTAAATCCAAAAGTTATCCAAATTTAATACTTTTTTCCTAGTATATATTGTAGAAAAATGAAATTAATTTAAATTCGGGGAAGAGAACGGAGCATTTTCGTTGCGACGAAAATGAAACGCGCTCCGCTGGGGTAACTTTTTTTTCAAGAAAAAAGTCACCAAAAACTTGTCGGGGAAACACCCCCGAACGGTGGGAACGATTAAGGGTGCTGAGTATACATGCTATCATGACTGGCAAGTCCTGTAGCAGTTACCATCGCACGAAAAAAGAGCTAAACCAACAAGGGCTAATCGCCCTTCGGGTTGCCCGTTGACTACCCACCAGCAAGAACTGCGAGTAGGAGGGTCTATTTAAAACTGCAAAATACGAAGCGTTCCTGTGATTTCGTATCTTACAGGCTTAAATAGACCCTCCTACTATATTTCTTTTCAAGTGGGTAGCCAACGGGAGCAAATCAGGCGTCAGCCGTGACTACGCTCTAACTTAGTGCGATGGTAACTGCTTCGGGGCTTGCCAGTTAATTCAGCCTGTATACTCCGCACCCGCTTTCGTCACTCGTGTTCGGAGACGAGACTCCGACGTTTTTTGGTGACTTTTTCACGTGAAAAAGTTACCCCAGCGGAGCGCGTTTCCTTTTCGTCGCAACGAAAATTCTCCGTTCTCTCATTCTTTTCACCAAAGCAAAAATTCTCTCTCGGAGAGTATTTTATTGTGGAAAGAAGTGCACATTATCGTCAATAGTGAGGTCAAGCTTCGCCCTATCCCCTTCAGCAAGTTGCGAAACCGCTGTTAAAAGTTTCCTGAAATTGTAATCCAAGTCGCCAATCAGTGGCATTACAACATCAAATCTACCCTCATAATCAAACTCAATTTCACCATCACCCGAGGCATCTATCCAAGAAACTTGGTTGAGCATACTATATTTTTCAAGCATTTCTATAACTTCAACCACATCGCTCGCCTTGATACTGCTTATCTGCGTTCCAATAATCGGCGTAGTTTCACCTAAGCCACGCAATTCAATTTTCCCTGTTATGTCAGATTCTGTAATATTTTCCAGAATTCTAAGCCCTTTGTCAACGCTCCAATATGTGTTGTCGATGTTTATATACGCTATTGCCGCACTTTCTTCAACGGTGATTTGAATAGTATTTGGCAGTATCCTGTCCACCTCAACAAGCCCGATTGCAGGCAGTTTTGAGCTTATACCGCTGGACGCTCCAGACAGGTTTACAAACAGTAGACTGTCACCCTCTTCAATTTCAGAGGCGGAAATTATCTCTTCATCAGTGTAAACTGTACTTCCAATAATTTCAAATTTACTCACCCTAAAAAACATACTCACGCCAAATATTACAACCGCACAGACAGCGATAAAAGGCAGTGCCGAAATTTTTCTAACACTTTTCTTTTTTTGCTTTTTTTGCTGTCCCTGCGGTTTATTTTCATGTGTTTCTGCCATAATTTTAAATCCTTTTAGTATATTTTAGCTCCCAAATCTTGTAAAGTTTGGACTGGTTTTTCATATCCACGGCGAAGATGTCCTGTGTCACGTAAGACCGTTTCGCCTTTTGCTCCCAATGCCGCTATAATCATCGCCGCACTGCCTCTAAGGTCTGTCGCTGTTACGTTTGCTCCTGTTAATTTTTTAACACCTCGAACAATAGCAACTTTTCCCTCGGTTTTTATGTTCGCTCCCATGCGTAAAAGCTCGGGAACATGCCTAAATCGGCTTTCAAACATATTTTCCGTAAACGCAGAATTTCCCTGCGCTTTCAGCGTCGCCGCCATCAAAAGTGCCTGAGCGTCCGTCGGAAATCCTGGGTATGGTTTTGTCGCTATCGGCGATGGGGCAAGCAATTTTTTTGGTGCTGTAATCTTGATTGTATCGTCTGTTAAATCAAATCCACAGCCCATTTCAGTCAGGGCTTTAATCGCTGGTGTGAGGTGATTATGCCTTGCTCCCAAGAGCAAAATTTCCCCACCTGCGGAAGCTGTTGCACAAAGCCAAGTTGCGGCAACAATTCGGTCAGGCATAATTTTATGCCAAACTGCTTTTTTAGGTGAAAAACCATAAATTTTGATAACACTCGTGCCGTCTCCGACAATATCTGCACCGAGTTTTCTCAAAAAATCTGCAAGGTCAGAAATTTCAGGCTCTCTCGCCGCATTTGTGATTTCAGTAACTCCTTTAGCTCCGCAAGCGGCAAGCATGATATTTTCTGTTGCACCTACGCTGGGCAAGGCAAGGTTAATTCTCGCGCCGTGTAATCCATCGGTTTTGCAGATAATATTTCCGCCCCGCTCTTCGATAATCGCACCCATATCTCTGAGTGCTGACAAATGTAAATCCACAGGACGTGGGCCTAATTCACAGCCTCCGGGCATTGCCATTATCGCCTCGCCACATCGTGCCAGAACTGCCCCCAAAAATATAATCGAAGACCGCATTCCAGCCATAAGTTCATGCGGAATTTTGCTTTTAACCGCATTTTCAGAATTTATGTACACCCTATCACCGTCACGTTTCACTTCACAGCCAAGACAGCGTAAAATATCAACAGAGCCCGAAACGTCCATCAAATCAGGGCAATTTTCAAGCTCGGTAACGCAATCGGTGAGGACAGCCGCCGCCATAATGGGCAAAACGGCATTTTTCGCCCCTTGGGTCACAACAGAACCGCTAAGTTCTGCTCCGCCCTCAATTCGCCAAATATCCATTTATTTTCCTCCGCATAGCATTTTTACCATATTCTATGCGTATAATAAGGAATTTGACAATCTTATTGTTTTTTTGCTGTTTCCATGACAATTTCGGTGATTTTTGCAGTAATATCACCCTTAGAAGTGTTTGCCATATTTTTACTCATGGTCGATAAAGCCATTTTGTCGGCTAATAATTTACAAATTTCGTCATTAAGGCTACTCGCTGTAAACTCGCCTTCAAGCATAACTTTCGCCGCACCAACATTTTCCAAAACTCTTGCATTTTTCTCTTGGTGGTTATTGGTAACATTGGGTGATGGAATTAAAATTACAGGTTTTCCCAAAACACCAAGCTCAGACAAGGTTGACGCCCCTGCCCTGCACAAAATCAGGTCTGCCGCCGCCATTGTTTCCTGCATGTTATATATATATTCATAAACTTTAGCTTCGCCATTCAAAACCGCTTTGTCGCCTTTTGTTTCCTCTTTTACCCTCTCAAAGGCACGTTTTCCTGTTGCATGTATTAGGGCAAATTCGCCGTCGTCCATTTCGCCTATCATCTCAGCCATAATTTTGTTCATGTGTACCGAGCCAAGTGAGCCCCAAACCGATAAAACCAGTGGTCTACTGTCTGTAAACCCGATTTTCTCCCTAGCTGTCTGCTTGTCACTCGCCTTGAAACCTAGTCTTACTGGCGTGCCTGTGACCACAACTTTCGATGCATCTTTATAATATTTCACGCTTTCGGCGAAACCTAAAAGAATTTTGTCGACAACTGAGGCAAGCATTTTCGTAGTCAGTCCAGGGACAGCATTCGACTCATGAATTATGGTTGGTACTTTTAAAGATGCCGCCGCTTTTAAAACAGGATAGCAGACATAGCCACCTGTTCCGACTGCAACATCGGGCTTAAATTCACGTATAATTTTTTTCGCATCAGCAATTGCCGAAAATACATTTTTCACGGTTTTCAAATTGTGTACTATCATTTTTGGTGAAAGGCTACGGCTTAAATTTGTAATCGTAACCGTTTTGATGTCATAGCCCTCATGTGGCACAAGTTCGGTTTCCATATTTCCCTTTGCGCCGACAAATAAAATCTCGCAATCGGGCATAATTTCACGCAATTCTCCCGCAATTCCTATGGCTGGATTAATATGCCCTGCAGTACCTCCGCAGGTAAATAAAATTCTCATTTTCTGTACTCCTTTTTAGGATTTTCTTCGGGAAATGCTTAAAATTATCCCCATAAGTGACATTTGTATTAAAAGCGCCGTTCCGCCATAGCTAAAAAACGGCAGTGATATTCCAGTATTTGGCACAAGATTTGTGCAAACAGCCATGTTCAAAAGCACTTGTACCGCAAGCAGTGTTACCAGTCCGACACAAACCAAATGGCTGTATTTATCTTTGCAATGTAGGGCAATCCAATAGCCTCTTGCGATTAGCATTGCAAAAAGTGAAACGAGAAAAACCGCACCAATAAAGCCTGTTTCCTCACTCCAAACCGAGAAAATGAAGTCGTTGTGTTCCTCGGGCAAGTATAAATATTTTTGTCTACTCTGCCCCAAACCCAAGCCCAAAAGCCCTCCCGAGCCTATGGCATACAGCGACTGAATTGTCTGCCAGCCTTTGCCTGTCATGTCGGCGAAGGGGTCTAGCCATGCGCTTATCCTCGATGAAGCATGGGAAAATTGAGTTACCACCACAATTCCCGACAGGGCGAAAATTGCCGCACCGCCGATATACCAATATAGCCGAACACCTCCGACAAACATCATAACCGCTCCTATGCCCAAAATGATGACCGAAGCGGAAATATGCGGTTGAAGCAAAAGCAGTCCGACTATCAAAACCAAGATTAATAAAAAAGGTAAAATTCCATATTTAAAACTTGCCATTTTTTGACTTCCAAAACGGCAAATCATATTTGCAAAAACCAAAACAACTCCGACTTTTGCAATCTCAGACGGCTGAAATGTGACAAAACCCAAACTTATCCAGCGTCTAGCTCCGCCTGAGTCAACTCCTATAAACGGAACTAAAATAAGTAAAATAATTGAAGCCGCCAAAACAACAGCCGAAAGTCGTCTAAAAACCACCACGGGAATTGAGGCGCAAACAAACATAGACAAAATGCCCATGCCTGCGAAAATTGCTTGTCGTATGAAATAATAGGCGGCGTTTCCGCCTGTTTCTCCGCCCAAATCATAATATGCACTGGCGAAAGATGAGGAAAACACCGTGATTAAGCCTAAACCCAGAATAATTAGGGTCAAAATTGCAAAAGGCAAATCGACAGAGCTTTCTTTAACTAAAGTTTGTGTTTCAAGTTTAGCTGACGGTTTTGGTTTATAACTAACCGTTTTCTCTCTGTCAAAATTCGACTTTTGCATAGACACCTCCGAAAAAATGAAAATTTAGAAGTAGCGTGCATAAACTCCCAAGAATGAGATAATCCCCATAACCAGTGTAATGCCCGTAAACAGAACAAAAAGTTCTTTCTCTTTCCATTTCTTTCCTGTCCAACCACCCATTTCTAGGTGATGATGAAAGGGCGCCATTTTAAAAAATCTTTTTCCTTTTGTCGCTTTGAAGTACATGACCTGAATGATGGTCGAAAGTGCTTCAATTATGTACATAATTCCAAGTGGAACTAAAATTAGTGGCATATCCATAGTGAACGCTACTGAACAAACTGCTCCGCCTAAAAACAGCGAACCTGTGTCACCCATGAAGGTTTTTGCTGGGTTGAAATTGTAGATTAAAAATCCAAAAAGTGCGCCTGTGATACCTGCACAGAAAATTCCAATTGCTGTAAATCCCTCGCCCCAAGCAAAGCAAATTGCTGTGTAGGCTAGGAAAACAGGTATTGTTGTTCCCGTTGCAAGACCGTCAACACCGTCAGTTAGGTTGACAGCATTTACTGTTCCGACGATTACAAAAGCTGCAAAAACAAAGTAGACAACTTCAGGAATTGGCAAACTAATATTTGCAAAAGGTATGTACAAATTTGGTGTTAAATAACCGAAATTTCTGAGCAAAAATATAAACGCTATCGCAACTACAAGTTGAAGTAAAAACTTTTTCTTAGCGGTTAAGCCAAGGTTTTGCTTTTTTCTAAGTTTTTCATAGTCATCAAGAAAACCGATTGCACCATAAATTAATGAAAAAATCAATACGAAAATGTGGGCAAATTCGCCCTCTAGCATCTGATTAAATCCTGTTGTTAGGCACACAACAGTAATCGCAACTATGAACATTATACCGCCCATTGTCGGCGTTCCTGATTTTGACATATGCCAAACAGGGCCGTCTTTTTTTATCTCTTGCCCTGCCTTGATTTTCCTCAAAAACGGCACTAGGAAATAGCCTATCCCCGCCGACATAACAAACCCGATTAACAGGGCAGTTATAAATTCTATTGTCATTTGTTTGCTCCCTTTTTATTTTTTTCAGCACGTTCTTTCAAATGTTCTGCGACAATTTCTCTCTCGTCCATGTCAAATTTTGTCTTACCTATAATTTGGTAGGTTTCATGACCTTTACCGGCTAAGATTATAACATCACCTGACCTATGGTTGTCAATAGCAAATGCAATAGCTTCACGACGATTTTCGATAATTGTGTGCGGTGTACGCACATTTTTCACGCCTTTTACTATGTCAGCAATGATTTTTGCAGGGTCTTCTGTTCTGGGATTATCGGACGTCACTATAACAAAATCTGCGTTTTTTGCCGCAATTTCGCCCATAATTGGTCTTTTTTTGCTATCTCTGTCACCACCGCAACCGAAAAGAGCGACAACTCTTCCCTCGGCGGTTTCTTTTACAGATTTTAAAACATTTTCAAGCGCATCTGGTGTGTGAGCATAGTCGATTAATATGTGATAATCGCCGTCAGTGGGCACAGCTTCAACTCTGCCCTTAACTCCGCTGACGTTTTCAAGCGATTTTGTACACTCACTTAAATCCAAACCAAGTGCAACTCCAGTCGCCAAAACCGCAAGTGCGTTATACACCGAAAATCTGCCAGTGATTGGCATTTTCACACGGGTTAAACCAGCTTCATTGTGCAAGGCGACAAATTTCACCCCAGCAGGGTCAATTCGCAAATCTCTTGCCATAAAATCGCCCTCTATGCTGTCAACAGAAAAAGTTGTAACTGGGCATTTTGCACGATCAAGCATAAACTTTGCCCACTTGTCGTCAGCGTTAATAATACCTTTTTCGCAGATTGAAAAAAGCTTTGCTTTTTCTTCTGCATAAGTTTCCATAGTTCCGTGGAAATCTAAATGGTCTTGTGTCAGATTTGTAAAAACTCCGACGGTAAAGCGAATTCCTTCAACTCTTGAAAGCGTCAGGGAGTGGGAGGAAACCTCCATGACAACATGTGTGCAGCCATTGTCCGCCATGCGTTTTAGAAGTTTTTGCAGTTCGTATGACTCGGGGGTTGTGTGCTCCGTGGGAATTTCTTCCTCCCCTATCATGTTGGCATTTGTGCCGATTAGCCCGACTTTTGCGTTTGCAACAGTTTCGAGCATGTGTTTAATTAATGTGGTGGTGGTAGTTTTTCCGTTTGTGCCTGTAACGCCTATCATGGTCATTTTTTCAGATGGAGAGCCGAAAAACACCTTAGAAATCAAGGCTAAAGTTGCCCTTGTGTCTGCAACTCGTACAAATGGCTCATCGCCCTCGGGACGCATTTGACAAAGCACACAGACCGCTCCGAGTGCCATTGCTTTTTCTATATATTTATGCCCATCGGTTTCAAAACCGACTACTGCTACAAAAAGATCACCTTTTCCAACTTTTCTTGAGTCGTATTGTATATCATTGATTTCTACATCAAGATTCATATTTGTTTCAAGTATTTCAACTGTTTCAAGCAATTTACTAAGCTTCACTACCTATCCCTCACTTCCTAATATCTGCCTAATTCTGTGTCATCTGTTAAGGTAACTTCAATTACGCTACCTTTCGGGGCAAATGTTCCTGCCTTAAAACTTTGAGAAGAAACTGTTCCGTCAAAGTTCCCCGACGTTCCTCTTCTAATAAAAAATCCATTATTTGTAAGCTCGACTTCCGCTTCCGAAAAGCTCATTCCCGATAAATTCGGAACTAAAACTTCGGTTTCGTCGGCAATTTCACCTGCGTATAGTATAACCGCACTGTCAGGCGCTATCATCGCCCCAGCCTGTGGCATTTGCTCTGTTACCTGCTCACCCTCGCCTACCACTCTGAAAGTCAATCCCGCTCTTGTCAAGGCGCTTTCAGCGTCTGAAATGCTAAGTCCTTCCAAAACTGGAACAGTTCGGCTTAACTCTTTCAATTCCTCAGGTGTGTAAACAGGCTGATAGCCCAAATAAGGCAAGGCATCAGCAAAAATTTTCCCTGCTGTTGGCGCTGCCATTTGACCGCCACTGATGTAAATTCCTGTTTCTGTGCTTGGTGTGTCGAGAAGTATTAAAACCGCAATTTCGGGGTCGTCAATCGGCGCAACACCCAAAAATGAAACTATATATTCCTTATCACCGCCGGCGGCATCCTGTGCGACTTTTTCGCTCGTTCCAGTTTTTCCGCCAATTCTGTACCCTGGGACATAGGCATTTTTACCTGTTCCCTCTATTTTATCGCCGACAACTGCTTCCAGCGCTTCACGCACAATTGCGCTTGTTTCTTCGCTGATTACCTGTCTAACTTCTGTCGGCTCTGTTGTCGAAATCAAATTCCCCTCAGCATCCAAAACCGATTTCAGAACATATGGTTGCATTAAATGCCCACCGTTCACTGTTGCACTTGCAGCAGTTATCAGTTGCAAGGGTGTTATATTAAAAGTTTGACCAAAAGAGGCAGCGGCTAGTTGGCTTAAATTATCCTGACTATAAAAAACATCGTCTTCCCACCAAATACTTCCGCTCTCTCCGTATAAATCTATGCCTGTTTTTTCAAAAAATCCAAAATTTTCGGCATATTCATAAAATTTCTCTGCTCCAACTTCTAAGCCTATGTTTACAAAGGCAACGTTGCAAGAATGTTGAAATGATTGAATGAGAGTTTGCGAGCCATGGCCTTGAGTTTTCCAACATTTTGCAGGAGTGGTTCTTCCCAAAACCGAAACCGCACCACTGCAATAGTATGTGTCATCTTTTGAAACTAACCCCTCTTCTAAAGCCATAGCCAAGGTGATGATTTTAAAAGTTGACCCAGGTTCATAAGTGTCACTGAGCGCCTTATTTCGCCATTGAAGTTGCATGGCTTCGTTAAGCATTTGACTTCTCGCCGCTTCGTCGGGTTCGAGCAAAATTTGCTGTGTGATATCCTCATCAACCGCTTGGTAATTGTTCAAATCAAAATCACCAAGGCTTGCCATTGCAAGAATTTCACCTGTGTTGACGTTCATGATTATGCCACCAGCACCATTTAAAATGTCATAGTCTATGGTGGCTTGTTTTAGGTGCTTTTCGAGGTAGTATTGAAGTCCTGAGTCTATAGTCAAAATATGGCTATTGCCACTTTCAGCATCTCTATAGTCTTCAAAATTTGTAAATAACATGTCAGTCCCAGCCGAATTTTTCGCCCGAACAACAGTTCCGTTTGTGCCTGTAAGTCCGCTGTCATAATATGACTCAATTCCGCTAAGACCCATATTTTCCGCTCCGACAAAGCCGACAACATGGGAAGCAAGCGTGCCGTTTGGGTAAAAACGCTTGGTGTCCGTTTCAATTTTCACGCTGTTTAGTTCGTATTCATTCTTGAAAACTCGGACTTTTTCCGCTGTTTCCTCGTCGATTTTTGTCGCTATGGTTTTGTACCACGAGGAGCGGTCGTTTGCCTTCTCGACTATGCTGTCATAGTCTACATTTAAAATTTCGGAGAGATTTTTTGCGATTAAATCAATATCTTCCTCATAAATCGCAATCTCCACAGGGCTTATATATACAGTGTCGGCAGTTGCACTCATAGCGAGAACATTGCCGTTTGTATCGTAAATTGTTCCTCTGTGAGCTGTTATAGTCGTGCTTCTAAGTTGCTGTTCAATCGCACGTGTTTCATAAAACTCATGATCTATAACTTGTAGCTGATATAATCTAACCGCCACAACTCCAAAGGCAAAAACTCCTAAAAATAAGAGTAAAAATAAGGTTCGTCTTAACATTCGCCTGTTCGGCGGTTTGCTATATTTTTCGTTTTTTTCATCAGACATGCAAAATCCCTCCCGACTAAAACTTCTCAATACATCATATTGATTAGCTCGTCAAAAAATTCCCATACAGATTTTTGCTTATCCGATTTTTCACTATCCCCTACGATTGTCATGTCCTCTGTCGGCTTGTCATAAAAACTATAACCGACCTCTGACGGCGAAATCATGCCGTTTTCCAAGGCTCTTTTTTCAATCTCTTCGGGGCTGTAAACTTGCTCATATTCCGCTGTTAGCAATCGTTTTTCCGCTTCAAGCTCTGCAATTTCCGCTTCGATGGAAACCGCTTCGTTTGAAAGTGCTGTAATTTCTGCCCTAACCGCCATGGTGAAGGCTATGCACACAGCCGAAAAAATTAATGCTATTGTCATCTTTGTAAGACTTGTTATCCTAAACCCAATTTTTTGATTTTTTCTCTTTTTCTGCACAAAGGCAGACATTAAACCCTCCTGCCCACACGAAGTTTTGCACTGCGTGAGCGTGGATTTTCTGTTAATTCTTTATCTGAAGCCGTGATAGGCTTTCTTGTAACATTTTTCATGCTTTGCACAAATCCGCAAATGCACACAGGAAAATCTCTCGGGCAAGTACAGCCTTTTTCCCTTGAGGCAATTGCAACTTTTACCAGTCTATCTTCCAGTGAATGGAAACTAATTACCGATAAAATTCCGCCTTCATTCAGCCTGTCCATGGCTGTGTCAAGCATTTCTGCAACCGAGCCAAGTTCGTCATTAACCGCAATTCTAATCGCCTGAAAACTTCGTTTCGCAGGGTGTTGCTTTTCACGAAGAGCGTGAGCAGGCATGGCGGATTTTATGATATCAACCAATTCCAAGGTGGTTTCTATCTCCTTATTTTGCCTGTATTTGGCAATTTCCGAGGCAATTCTGGGGGAAAACTTTTCTTCACCGTATTCAAACAGGATTTTTTTAATCCTAGCTTCTTCCCAAGAATTTACGACATCTTTCGCAGTTAAACTGTCGGTTTCGTTCATTCGCATGTCAAGCGGAGCATCTTCCATATACGAAAAACCACGCTCTGCTTCGTCAAGTTGCGGAGATGAAACACCGAGGTCAAATAACATTCCGTCAACTTTTTCTATGCCTAAATCGTCTAAAACCGCCGAAATTTCACGAAAATTTGCATGAACTAGGGTAATTCTGTCAAGATAATCGGCAAGTCTGACTTTCGCTCTTTCAATCGCTCTCAGGTCACGGTCTATGGATATAAGGCGACCGCCGTTTGTTAATTTTTTGGCAATTTCAATTGAATGTCCACCCATGCCAAGAGTTCCGTCTACATAAATTCCATCAGGCTTAATTTCTAAGCTGTCAAGACATTCGCCGAGCAAAACGGAGTAGTGTCCATATTCGTTCAAATCCTCAACTCCTCCATAACAGCCACTATATTTTCAGGGCTGATTTCTATTTCGGCAACAGCCGAATGACGCAAAGAAAAGCCTTATCGCTATCTATGCTGACATGAAGTCAATTATAAGCTTTATAGTAAAAAAAATCAAGTATTTATATTCCTTTTTTTATTGTGTAATTCGACAAAATAAAAAGAACCTACCGAAAATCCGATAGGTTCTTTTCAAATTAGCTATATTTTACGTTCAACTTTCAACTCTAAGTTACAGGATAGCTATCCCTTGGAAAAGCCTTATAAAGTCTTAGTGCTGTTAAAATTGATTGTTCTACAGAATAAGTATTTAGTGGGTCAAAGCGATTATCGCCAACACCGTTCATAATTGAGTTTGCTGAAACGAAGTTAACCCCAGGCATAGCCCAAGAAGCAACTGAACCGCTGTCTGCAAAGACTAGAGGCTGACCTACTGAATTTGTAAACTCAAAAACAGCAGCCGCTCTTTGAAGCATAGTTGCAGCTTCTTGGCGTGTGATTGTATTATATGGGCTGAACATGTTGTCGCCTGTACCATTTACAATTTTTAGATCATATGCAATTTTTACATATTTATCTGATGTGTCTGTAAATGGGTCGCTGTTGATATCAATGCCATAGTAGCTGATAAATGCTGTTTCATTGCTGATTGAAGCAGATTTTACCATAAGCATTTGAACAACAAGTTTGCAGAAATCAAGACGAGTTATGTTGTTTTGATAACCATATTGCAAGCTTGCAGGAACAAATCCCAAAGAAATTGCTTCTGCAACTTCAGCTTGTGCCCAAGAAGAGGCAGAGCTTGCAGCAGATGGGTCTGTTGGGTTTGGTCCACTTGTTGTTGGTGCAACTGTTGGAGTTGGTGTAGGGGTTGGTGTTACAGTCGCAGTTGGAGTTGGAGTCACTGTCACTGGTGGTGTTGTCTCAGGAGTTGTGACTGTTCCACCGTCTGTGATTGTGACTGTGTAGTCAGAGTTGTTGAAATCATTATATGATCTATACTCAGAAACCTTAACATAATATGTTCCAGCAGCAAAGTCATATGGGTTAAATGAATAACTTCCCAGTGATACGGTATCTGGTATTTCTACTTCCGCAACTTCGTTGTTATTGCTATCAAAAAGTTGTACCGTGAAGTTTGCATTGCCTTTGTAGTCAAATTTTAAAGTTGCAGTTTGATTTTGTGCAAAAGTGATTTTATAGAAATCGTCATCACTAAAATCTGACATATTTCCAACCATTCCGCTGTTTAATGTCAAAATATCTGAGTCGCCCATGCCGTTATTATATTCAGTTTCGCGGTTAGCAGGTACGCCATTTCCGCTATATTCAGCATTTATAGTGACTGTATAGTCGCCATTATTGAAATCATTGTAACTTCTATATTCGTCAACTCTAATCCAGTAATCGCCAGGTGGTAAATTCCTTCTGCTGAAAGTATACTTTCCTAACGATATAGTATCTGGTATCTCAACCGAATCTAGTGTAGTGTCAGTGCTATCAATAAGTTTAACCGTATAGTTAGCTTTACCTGAATATGTAAAATCAACTGAAATAATATCATTTTTAGTCAAGGTAAATTTAAAGAAATCCGAATCGTCAAAGTCTGATTGATGAGCTGTAAAAGGAGTATTTAAAGTCAAAATGTCAGCTTCACCCATGCCATTATTATACTCTGTTTCACGGTTTGCAGGAGTTCCGTTTCCGCTAAATTCCGCTTTTACAGATATGGTATAGTCGTTGAAGTTTTCTGTATTGTAACTACGATATTCATCAACTCTCACCCAGTAATCACCAGCAGGTAAATTGTATCTTGGGAAGGTATAAGAACCAAGGGTTACTGTATCAGCTAATTCTACTGAATTGATTTCTTGGTTATCGCTGTTCAATAGCTTAACTGTAAAGTTTGCGCTACCACTATAGTTAAAACTAACTGTAATGATATCATTTTGGGTCAAGGTAATTTTGTGGAAGTCTGTGTCTGAAAAACTGCTTAATCTGCCAGTGGCACTACCATTGAGAGCGATATTCGCCGCTCCGTCCATAGTGTCCGAGTCTGTCGCCAGTGCGCTGATGCTAAACACTGAGAAAATCAGCGTGAGCATTAGCAATACCATAAGTGTGCGTTTCATGAAAATTCCTCCTAAATTGTATTATAATTGACTGCAACAGCAGTAATTTACATTTAAACCCAAATTTTAAAAAGAATAAAACCATTATAGCACTTTAGCGTAGTGAACGCAAGCATAAATAGAAAAAAATGTCACCTCAAAGCGACATTTTTTTACATATTAAAAAATTCTAATCTAAATATTCTTGTTCGTTATAATCGTCGTCCTCGTCATAGTCTATAAGTTCAGCAGGAGTTTCAAATTGTTGGTCATTATCTTCAATAACTCTCGCCTGAAGTGGTACAGGTGCAGGCGCAGATAAATTTGCAAATTTCGACCTAATCCCCTGAACAGAATTCAGCGCATTTGAAACAACATTTTCGGTTTCTCTCAGTGAACTGTCCAAATAATCCCAAGCAACTTTTTTAATTTCGGCTGAACGTTTTTGTGCATCGTCAAGCATGTTTGCAGATTTCATGTGCGCATCTTCAAGCATAGCACGGCTTTTAGCGGTGGCAGTTTTTACAATTTCTTGCTCTTCCACCATGGTTCTTGCACTTTCCTCCGCAAGTTTTTTTATGGAGTCGCCCTCACGTTTTGCGTTGTTGATAAACTCATCTCTCGCCGCCACAAGTCTTTTTGCTTCGGCAATTTCTATGGGAATTTTTGCCTTTATTTCATCAAGAGTTGTCAAAACTTTATCTCTTTCGACTATACATTTATCATTCCCGAGGGGCACACCCCAAGCTTCACTCACCAAAGAATATAGGCCTTCAAGCATTTCAAGTACATCTTTTTCCATAATTCATGCGTCCTTTCACAGTTATTTTCTCAATGTTCTAGCCTGAACCTCTTCCAAAATCTCACTGGGAACAAACTCAGCAAGGCTTGCTCCATATGAGCCGATTTCCTTGACAATTGTCGAGCTTAAATAGGTATATTTATCGCTGGCTGTCAAGAAAAAAGTGTCGAGTTCAGGGTTTAATTTATTATTAATTGTCGCCATTTGAAGTTCACTTTCAAAGTCACTTATAGCTCGTAAACCCTTGACAACAACTGCATTTTCGACCTTTTTTGCATACTCCACCAAAAGTTCAGATGAACAATCAACAGTCACATTTCCTATGTGTTTTGTGACCTTTTTTATCAATTCTACCCGTTCTTCGGTAGAAAACATCTGATTTTTCTTGGTATTATTTACCATGACACACACCACGAGTTTATCAAAAACCTTCGCCGAGCGTTCGATAATTTCAAGGTGTCCTAGGGTAATCGGGTCGAAACTACCTGGGTAAATTGCCGTTTTCATTTTCAGTCCACCTCACGGGTGTAAATTGTGATGCAAATTTTGCCATATTTATAGGTTTTTCTGCGTAAACCCTCAAATTCTGGGGGTGCAGATTCCATTCTGCTCTCACACACAATTATACCACCTTTTGACAATATGTCAAACTCTAAAATCTTCTCAATTGCTGGCACATAAAGCCCGCTCTCGTATGGTGGGTCAACGAAAATTAAGTCGAATTCACTGCAATTTTTCAAAAACATCAGCGAATCACCCTCACGGACTATTCCGTTCAATTCGCAGTGGTCAAGATTTTTGCGAATTAGGTTTAAGGCATTGCGATTTTTGTCAATAAATGTAACCGACTCTGCCCCACGGCTCGCCGCTTCAATTCCAAGCTGACCTGTACCTGCAAAGAGGTCTAGCACACGTCTGCCCTCAATGTCAAATTGAATTATATTAAAAATGGATTCTTTTACCATATCAGAAGTTGGGCGAATTTCTTTCACCGTGACTTCATGTAATTTTCTTCCTCTTGCTGTTCCTGTGATAACTCTCATTTTTGTTTGTCCTTTCCGCTGTGAAAATGATTGTATATAGCTTCTGCCGTATTTTTCGGAACTACTCGTTTAAGTTCGTTTATTTCCGCTTTTTTGATTGCAGACACTGTTTTAAAGTGGTTTAAAAGCTCATTTCTTCGTTTTTCGCCAATTCCATTGATTTTATCCAGTTCTGATGCTATGGTTTTTGTCCTTAGCGACCTGTGATATTCAATAGCAAATCTGTGAGTTTCCTCTTGAATTGTTCCGATAAATGAGAAAACACTCTGATTTCCGACAATTCCAAGCTCTATTCCGTTTGATTTTATGAGTGCCCTAGTCCTGTGCCTGTCGTCCTTAACCATTCCAAAAACAGGAACGATTATTCCAAGCTCTTCCAAAACTTTTTCCGCCACCGAAGCATGAGTTGACCCACCGTCTATGAGTAGCAAATCAGGCAAGTCGCAGAATTTTTCGTCGCCGTCTTTGTAACGCATAAATCTACGTCTAACCGCTTCCCTCATTCCGCCGTAGTCGTCTTGACCTTTTGTTTCAGTGATTTTGAATTTTCTGTAATCTCTTTTAAGCGGTTTGCCATCTTTAAAAACCGTCATGGCTGCCACTATGCCGAAATTGCCTGTATTTGACACGTCAAAGGCTTCTATGCGTTTGGGTAGTGCTGACAGCTCCAAAGTCTTTTGAAGCCACTCAAGCGTCTTATTACGCCTCTCCTGTTGGCTTGTAATCCTAAGCACTTCTTCTTTTGCGTTTAATTCTGCGGTTTTTATAAATCCGACCCTGTCACCACGCTGAGGAACTTCCACATAAACCCTCTTTTTTCCCATTTCTGACAAAAGCTGTTCAAGCTCAGCCATGTCATCAGTATTACACGGTAGTAAAATATTTTTAGGAAAATGCCCTCTGATTGCGTAATATTGTCTCACAAATTGCGATAAAATTTCGCCGTCGGTTTCAAGCGGTTCGTCCATGATTTCATAGTCTTTTCCGACTAAATCGCCGTTTCTATAGTGCAAAATTGCAACACAACATTTCGCCCCTCTGAAAAATCCGAAAGCGTCTGTATCGGCTCTTGTTGCGGAAATAACTTTCTGGCGATTTCCCAGTGCCGACAAAGCCCTTAGCATATCTCTGAGGTCGGCGGCTTTTTCAAAGCGTAAATCCTCTGCTGCTACCATCATATCGCTTTTTATCTGATTTTGCAAGTCATCACTTTTACCGTCTAAAATTAAAATCGCATCTTTAATAAATCTTCTATATTCTTCGCCACTGCTGTCTTTAAGGCAATAAGCTCGGCAAGTGCCCATGTGGTGGTTTAAACATGGTCGCTCCTTGCCTATATCCCTAGGAAAGACACGACTGCAAGTGGGTAATTTTAATGTTTTTAACACTGCATCTATTATGTCACGAGTTTGCCCTCTGCCCCCGTAAGGACCGAAATACAGGGCATTGTCATTTTCTGTCTTATTTACAATTGTAAATTTGGGATATTCTTCCTTTGCGTTTAATTTCACAAAAGGATACCCTTTTCCATCTTTCAGTAAAATATTGTAATGGGGCTTATGTCGCTTAATAAGAGAATTTTCAAGCACTAAAGCCTCAAATTCTGACTGTGCGACTATAAAATTAAAATCTTTCACCTTAGAAACCATAGCTGCAACCTTGGGCAAATGCTCACCTCTAAAATAGCTGACAACTCGGTTTTTAAGTGCTTTCGCTTTACCTACGTAAATAACTTCATTGCTACTGTCGAGCATTATATAAACGCCGGGCAGTTGCGGAAGCCTGTTTGCCTTTTCACGTAGCTCGTCAATTCTACTGCTCATAAACCTCTCCCCGAATACAATAAAAGGGCGTGTTACCACGCCCTAAGATCTTTGGATTGCTAAGTTTGCCTATGCTGAAAAATCTGAAATGATTAGTTCTGACAATGTTTTAATCGCTGCATCTTCGTCTTCGCCGTCAGCAATAATTTTAATGTCAGTCCCTTTTACGATTCCAAGTGATAAAACTCCCAAAAGACTTTTTGCGTTAACTCGTCTTTCTTCTTTCTCCACCCAGATACTACATGAAAACTCGTTTGCCTTTTGAATAAAAAATGTTGCAGGTCTTGCATACAGACCAACTTGATTATTTATTACTACATCTTTAACAATCATAATTAGACGCTCCTTCAAAAATAGAAACAATTTAGAACTTTGTATAAGTATTCTATCAAATTATTATGCTAATCGTCAATCAATTTTAATAGTTTTGTCGCAATGCACAGTAAAAAAAATTTTTTACGCTAAATTTTATTTGAGTTCAACAACAGTTACGCCCATTTCGCCCTCTCCGTATCGACCGCTACGATAATTTTTTACCAATTTATTCCTTTTTAGGCTATCTTGAACTGCCGCCCTAAGAGCACCTGTTCCCTTCCCATGTATAATTGTAACCGAATTTAGCTTGCCTAAAACAGCGCTGTCGATATATCTTTCGACCACCGGAATTGCCTCATCAGACATCATTCCACGTATGTCAATTTCGGCTGCGACACTGACAGAACGCAGTGAATTTTCGTGTGCTGTGACTGTCGATTTCGTCTCTTTTTTGACACTTTGTTCGACAATTTTCACTTCATTTTCCTTCGCCGTGACCTTCATAATTCCAGCTTGAAGCATCAAAGTACCGTCTTTTTTTATCTCATAGACGTCCGCTTTTATGCCCATAGACAGCAGTTCAACAGTGTCGCCGACCTTAACAGGACGGTCATTTCCCTCAAATTTTTCCGCTGATTTTTTGGGTGCAAAAGCAGATTCGGCATCGTTTAACGAGCGTCGAAGCTCTGCCCTTGCTTCGTTGACAGCATGGTGGTCTTTGGAAGATTTTTCAAGTTTTCGCATGTTATCAAGCTCTTCAAAGGTCTGCTCTGCGGTTCGTCTTGCGTCGGCGATTATGGCTTCCGCTTCACGTCTTGCCCTCTCGTTTGACATTTCAAGGCGCACTTCAAGCTCACGTTTCATGCGTTCGGATTTTTTTAAATTTTCTTCTGCTTCACGCAATTTTTTCTCAATATCTGACTTATCATTTTCCGTTTTTTGGCGGAGTTTTTCCAGTTGTTCCAGTGAATCTTCAAAATTTCTGCTCTCTGAATTTATGAGTTTGGAGGCTTCATTTATAATCCTCTCCGAAAGTCCCAAACGTCTCGAAATCGCAAAAGCGTTGGATTTTCCTGGCACACCAATCAAAAGTCTGTAGGTCGGTCTGAGGGTTTCAACGTCAAATTCGCAAGACGCATTTTGAACTCCTGCGGTTGATGTTGCGTAAATTTTCAGCTCTGCATAGTGGGTTGTCGCCGCCACCATCGCCCCTCTCGCCCTCGCGTACTCTATTATAGATATTGCAAGCGCTGCGCCTTCAGTTGGGTCTGTTCCTGCGCCGAGTTCGTCGAAAAGGAGCAGAGTTCCGCCACTGCATTCGTCCAAAACTTGGACAATATTTGTCATATGTGACGAAAATGTCGATAGAGATTGCTCAATACTTTGTTCATCTCCTATATCCGCAAGTACTTTTTCAAAAATTGGCAAAGTACTTCCATCAGCGGCTGGAATATGCAAACCGCACTGGTTCATAAGCGAAAAAAGCCCCAAAGTTTTCAGAGAAACTGTCTTACCACCAGTGTTTGGCCCTGTGATAATCATGGTGTCGAACTCGCTTCCAAGCTCTATGCTGATGGGCACGACTTGGTTTTTGTCAATTAATGGATGTCTTGCCTTTTTGAGATTAATTTCCTTTTCTGAAATGACGGCTTCGCCACAATTTAATTTATAACTGAGCTTCGCCCTCGCAAAAACGCAGTCAAGCTCTGTCAAAACCGTGACATTACAGCTGATGTCGTCACGTTCTCTGGCGCAATCGGCTGACAATTCCATCAAAATTCTGTCAATTTCTACCTTTTCTTTTGCTTTTAACTCTCGAATTTCATTGTTAGCCTTAACTACTCCCATCGGCTCGACGAAAAGTGTCGCGCCACTGGAACTGATGTCGTGGACGAGTCCCTCGATTGAGTTTCGATATTCAGCTTTCACAGGGACAACATAGCGGTCTGAGCGTTGAGTAATTATGCACTCTTGCAGTGATTTTTGATACACAGGTGAGGAAATTATTTTCTGCAAAACATCACGAACTCTCGCCGTTGCAGCTTTCATCAGTCTGCGAATTGTTGCAAGTTCAGAGCTTGCACCGTCGGCAATTTCGTCCTCAGAAGTTATGCTCCCTGTGATTTTTTCTTCTAATTGTCGGTTGTAAGATAGCTGTGCAAAAAGGAAATTTATATCATTTCTCGAAATTTCATTTTTGCCTTCTGAATAAGCTCTAACAGTTCTTGCACAGCGTAAAACTCCTGCAATATCAAGGAGTTCACGGGTATTGAGCATACCGCCCATGTCAGCTCGTGACAGCGATGACCTCACATCACGAAGTCCAGAAAAGGACGGACTGCCCTTGGTTATCATCATTTCTTTTGCGGCACTTGTTTCGCCAATTCTGCGCTTTACCTCATACACAACCGTCGCTGGTTGCAAAGCAAGGCAGTGCTCTTTTGCTGGTTGGCTCACCGCTTCATGCGAAAGCATTTCGAGTACAGCAGGTAGCTCTAATGTTCGCATAGATTTTGAATAAAAATCCATATTTTCTCCATTTTATTTAATAATTATTCATTTTGTGTCTTTAATTTAATACGTCAAAAAGCTCTAAATTATCCTAATTTTCTTGTAATAATCCAAAGTTTTGAACTTTCTATCAAGTTGTCCTGCAACATATCCCTCACAAATTTTGCTCAATCTGTCTGTCGCTTCGCCCTCAGTTAAAAACGAAAAAACCTTTTTCGACGGCGCAGAAACTATAAATCTCATCGCCTCCAAAGTCGGCGGACAAACAGGCAAGGAAACCCCATAAGACCCCGACGCACAGCTAGTGCAATGTAAATTTCCACCATTTAAGCTGAACATCATCATCTCATTTTCACCAAAATTTTCGCACTCGGAACAGTGCTCCAAAAAGGGCGTATAACCCGATAAGCACATCAGTCGAAGCTCAAAAACTGCCTTTATATGGGAATTTTCATACAGCCCACGACTGAGTGCAAACAGGCTATTTAAGCCCAAACTCAAAATCTGCGAACTGGGCGCATCCGCATCTGCAACAACTTCCAAAAGCTCGGTAAAATACATGCCAAGCGAGAGTTTTTCAATGTCGTTTCGCAGTCCCAAAAACTGCTCAATCGGCTCACCCTCATTTACTGTCATTTGATTATCTTTTCCAAATAAAGTAAATTCTCCAAAACAAAGAGCTTGGCTGATTGCTGCAATTTGAGAATTCTTTTTAAGGGCATTTCGTGCAGAAACTGACAGTTTTCCGTCTTTTTCCGTCAAAATAGTGAGCATTTTATGCGCATCTTTATACCTAGCCTCACGCAAAACAAGCCCTTTTGCCGTTAAATACATTACTCACTATACCCAAAGTTGCGAAGTTGTGCGCCACTATCACGCCAGTTTTCCTTAACTTTTACCCAAGTTTGAAGGAACACTTTTGTACCCATAAATTCCTCTATATCCTCACGAGCCATCTCACCTATACGCTTTAGCATTGCACCTTTTTTTCCAATTATTATGCCCTTATGGCTGGATTTTTCACAGAAAATTGTAACGTCTAAGTCGATAATTTCGTTGGGTCTTTCGGAAAATTTTGTGACCTCAATCGCCGTTCCGTGTGGAATTTCTTTGTCCAAGCATTTGAGCAGTTTTTCACGGATAATTTCAGCGCAAACTTGTTTTTCGGGCTGGTCTGTGACCATATCTTCAGGGAAAAGTGCAGGCCCAACTTCGGCATATTTTTCCATTTCTTCGAGTAAATTCTCAACTCCGTCGCCGTTTCTGGCTGAAATTGGAATAATACTGTCAAATTTATGTTGCTCTGAATACATGGCAATAACTGGCAACAATTCCTCTTTTGTCACGCTGTCAATTTTGTTGATAACAAGCACAGATGGCGCTTTATTCGCCTTGATTGTCTTGATTAATTCCAATTCTTGCATACCAATATTTGCCACAGGTTCGACCAACATTACCGCCAAGTCAACACCTGCAACTGACTCTTTTACAACTTTTACCATGTAGTCACCAAGTCTTGTCCTTGCCTTGTGCAAACCTGGGGTGTCAACGATTACCAGCTGTGTTTCATTGCGATTTAAAATCGCACAAATGCGGTTTCTTGTGGTTTGTGGTTTGTTGGAAACGATGGCTACTTTTTCGCCTACGATTCTGTTTGTCAGTGTGGATTTTCCCACGTTTGGTCTGCCACAAATTGTAATCATGGCTGATTTTTTAATGTTACTCATTTTTTGATCTCCTCTTAATTTTAAATATATATATTATCCAAAGTGGCACGGTGAGGACAATTATTCCGACCACTAAGGGATATTTTTCAGTAAATTTTATAGCATTTTCTAGGCTTTTTTCGTTAAAAAACACCAAAAATCCGACAATTGCAGACATTATAGCCATTATCAAAACAGCCCCTGCCGCAACGTCTTTGGCATGTTTTATATTCTCGGATTTTTCTTTTGTGATGCTGTCGCAAATGTTTTCGAGCGCTGTATTTATGCACTCCGAAAACAGCACAAAGGCAATGCAAAACACAATCGCAAACAGGCTTTCACGTGAAACATCGCACACGAAACAAGCCGTCAAAACATAAAATGCGGCGGCAAAATGTATTCGCATATTCCTCTCGCTGTCCAGTGCAAATTTCAGCCCCGAGAGTGCAAAAATGAAACTTTTTATTAAATTCCGAGCTTCTCGCATATAGACTTTTCTCTCTCACGCATTTTGGCTTTTTCCTCTGCTTCGTCAAGGTGGTCATATCCCAAAAGATGTAAAACAGAATGTATGGTGAGGTATGAAATCTCTCTCTCCTCACCGTGGGAAAACTCCTCGCCCTGACGTCTCGCCTGTGGCAGAGAAATTATAATATCTCCCAGCATAATTTTCCCAGTTTCAAAATTTTCCTCGCAAATTTCAGGGTCAAATTCGCCTGCAATTAACTCATTTAATGGGAAAGACAAAACATCTGTCACCTTGTCCGTGTCACGGAAATCACGGTTAATTTCACGAATTCCATCGTCATCTGTCAACAAAACCGAAATTTCACAAGAAATTTCCACTTTTTGTGCTTCTAATGAGGCAAAAATCGCCTTTTTTATCAGTTTTGATGCGGAATTTGATCCTAAATTCGTCTTATCTCTAGTAATTAAAATGTCGTGCATTATTGCCATTTCCTTTTATATTGGGGTTTTTGAGGTCTTTCTGGTGTTGCATTTTTGTCATATGCCTCTATAATTTTTTGCACCAAAACATGTCGGACAACGTCCGCTCCAGTCAGTTTGCAAATCGCAATATCATCAATATTTTTCAAAACTTTCATCGCTTCTTTAAGTCCGCTTGACTTATTATCAGGCAGGTCAACTTGGGTAATATCGCCTGTGATTACAGCTTTTGAGCCAAAACCAAGACGAGTTAGGAACATTTTCATCTGCTCTTTTGAGGTGTTTTGTGCTTCGTCAAGAATTATAAAACTGTCGTCCAAAGTCCGCCCACGCATGTAGGCAAGCGGTGCAACCTCAATATTTCCACGCTCCAAATACTTATTATATGTTTCAGTTCCGAGCATGTCAAACAAGCCATCGTACAGCGGACGCAAATATGGGTCAACCTTGCTCTGCAAGTCCCCCGGCAAAAATCCCAAACGCTCCCCGGCTTCAACCGCCGGACGAGTGAGAATAATTCGGTTAACTTCGTTATTTCTGAATGCTTTAACAGCAGCTGCGACCGCAAGGTAAGTTTTACCAGTACCCGCAGGGCCAATTCCGAGGGTGATTGTGTTGTCCATAATCGACTTCACATAGTCCGCCTGACCTAAGGTTTTTGGGCGGATTGGCTTACCTTTTGCGGTTATGCAAATCACGTCGGAGGCAATTTCCGAAATTTTATTATCCTTGCCCTCAGACACCAATTTTATTATATATCTAACATTTTGGGAGTCGATATTTTCGCCTCTGGCTGCAAGATTTATCAGCCCTTCTATCGCCTTTTCGGCAATCATGACCTTTTCTGCATCTCCCGAAATTTTAAATTCTTCGTCACGTCCTGTGACAACAACTCCCAGTTCCGACTCAATTATCCTCATATTCCTGTCAAACGAGCCAAACACGTTGTAAATATGTTCCATTCTGTCAACCGTCATTGTTTTTTCCAGCATCAATAGATATTTCCTCTCTGCTTTGTGATGAATAATTCTGATAGCTTTTTTCGCCGATTTCCTCTACGCTCACTGCTTTTAATGTGACATGCACATTTCCTTTTTCTACATAAGTTTCAAACTCTGTCGAAATAATTTCGCCGTTTTCATGCATTTCGGTTTGCAGTTTTTCCAGTAAAATGTTTTTTAAATTTGAAATAATTTCATTTTCATTTTTTTCAAATTCTAGCATTTTATATTCTTTTCTAGTTTCGCTACTTAGATAAATCGGTAAAGTGAACATTTCGGAATTTGAAACCCAATGCTCCTTATAGATTGTATCACAATTGGGTAGGTAAATACCAGTACTTAAATACAAATTTAAGCGATTTTCACCGAAATTTATTGCATATTTTGTGTTTTCTTTACCTGTATATTCCATTTTATAGCCCGTAAGGCTTTCTGACACCGTAAAACTATAGTTTACCCTCGCTTTTATCTCTCCGTAAGCACTAACAAAATTTGGAATTGCTTCCTCACCATAGCCACTCATCACGCCACTTATCAGCACATCGCCCTCCATCACAGGGCTTCCAATTCCCACCAGTGGATTGCCCCTAAAGGCATTGACTTCGGTCACGACTCCGCTTTTTGTGGAAATTATGTCACAGGGCGAGCTGTCATATTCGGAAACGGGTTTTTCAACCCTTTCCCTGACCACAACCGTGGCACGGCTTCCATTTATGTTGACTGTCAAAAAACTCAATTCGGGAATTTTCGACAACATTTCCGAGCGTATCAAATCCGCTTGAAAGCCCACCCAATTTGCACCAATATGCACTCCGCTGTCTTGCAGTGCGTTTAAAATTTCGCTGTCTTTTATATTGTCATTTCCTACAACATCAATGTCCCAAACATAGAAATTTGAAGCGACCATCAAAGTAATACTTAGTAAAATTCCGATGATGAGGGCATATCTTTTTTTGAGTTTTGAAAAAGTAAAACTTGCCCCTTTTTGACGCAAAATTTTAATCTCGCAGTCACTTTCTTCAGCAATTGCAAGAGCAGATTTTAAGTATCTTCGAGGGAGAATACAGGTAAATTCCACCATGCTCACGGAGTGGCATTTGTGCAAGGAAATACCCCTAAAAGTGCATAAATTTATGAATTTTTCGGGTTTTGCACCCGACACATTTATAAAATAAACACCACGAAAATTTTCAACTGTGTTCTGCATTTCCCCCTCCTAGTCAAGCTCGGCATAAAGCAATTTCCCTTGAATTTTAAGCTCATCTTTGCTAATTTTTTTCAAGACAAAACCGCTTCCACGAATTCTAAAAACCTGTTTTCCACAATTTATTTCCATTAAATCGTCAGAAAAAGTACGTAAACCACTGTGATTTTCAATCGAAATCGCACTGCTCCCCGTGACCGTAAGTTTCGGCACATTTGGGAGTGTTTCGGCAGGAATATCAAAAAAAGCGGCAACCGCTTCCAGTCCTTTACTCATTTGCTACACCTCCGCCTTAAAAATATATGCAGAAATGGTAAATTTTAGCCCAATTCATCATAGTATTTAAAAATGAAATACGAAAGGGGCATTAAAATGCTTAAAAATAAAATTAATCGGTCAATTCCACTTTTAATCACTTTAACAATTTTTGTATCAATGGCAATGTTTTCCTCTTCAGCAATCGAGGGTGCTGGTGTTGGTTTAGAGCTTTGTTTGCGTGTAATCATTCCAACACTTTTACCATTTTTTATGCTGTCAAACTTGCTCTGTTCTTTGGGTTTACCTTCATATTTAAACAGACTCACAGAGCCGTTTTCACGAAAACTTTTTGGAGTTGGCGGAAACGGAATGACCGCATTTTTGCTAGCAATTACAGGGGGTTATCCGCTTGGAGCGTCCTCGGTTGCGGAGATGTATAAGTCAAAAATCATAAGCAAAAACGAAGCTGTTAAGCTCCTAAGATTTTGCAACAACACAGGCCCAGCCTTCATAATCGGCATGGCTGGAGCTGGAATTTTTCACTCCCCTGCTGTTGGAATTATGCTATACATTGTGCATGTTTTTTCTGCTGTTTTGGTTGGAATGATTTTGTGCAAAGGCGAGGAAAAATCAACTAGGCAAAATATTACAGTGTCTGCCATGAAAATCAGCCCTGCAATCACCTATGCCATGCAACGTGCGGTGAGTTCAACGGCGATGATTTCGGGTTTTATCATATTTTTTTCCATGCTGACCACTGTTATGCAAGAAATGGGAGTTTTTACTATTTTAGTAGGATTTTTGACCGAAAAAACAGGTTTAAGCATAGGACAAAGTTCAAGTTTGGTGCTTGGAATTATGGAACTCGGCAGCGGAATTGCAAATCTCGACGGACTCCCAGCCGATGCGGAAAATATCGCCCTCGCCTCTTTTATACTTGGCTGGGGAGGGATTTCGGTGCATTTTCAGACAGCAGCAGTGCTCGCTGACACAGATTTGCACTTTGGCGGTAGCGTTTTTGGGAAGTTTATTCATGGGATTTTTTCGGCAGTGGGGGCATATTTTGGGGCAATGATTTTCTTTGTATAAAGTTACAATATTTATATTTTTCTTGGGGAAAAGCATGGGAGCGTTTTCGCTTCAGCGAAAAGAAACGCTCTCCGAGGGAGGATTTTCGTTGCGACAAAAAAGGAAGCGCGCTCCGCTGGGGTAACTTTTTTTTCAAGAAAAAAGTCACCAAAAACT